>JBARHV010000439.1:0-19306 GCA_049799415.1 Silvibacterium sp. | reverse complement strand
TGATCTCGATCTGGTTGCCGGTGATACGAACGGCGGAAGGCTTTTTCCAAACCTCGAACCATAGGGGCGAGACAAGCTCGAAGACATTGGCCCGCCCCTCCCGGTCAGACAGGAAGGTGAAATGGCGTCCATCCGGCGTCCACTGACCATCCCATTGGCCGGCTTTGGCCGGCCAGTCGAGCGAAAGCGGATGTGGATTGCCGCCGTCGGCCTTCAGCATCCAAAGGCGTGTCGTGTTCGGGAGGTTGACACTCACTGCGAGCCTGGTTCCGTCGGGAGAAAAGCTCAAACTGTAGGAATAACCGGGCGCTTCCCATATTTTTCGCTCGTTTGTCCCATCGGCGTCACAGAGATAAAGTGACTGGCGGTCCATGAAGGCAATGGTGCGTCCGTCAGGCGACCAGCGGGCCACCTGAGCGAGATGATCGCTGAGTTTGCGTGGGCTTCCTCCGAAGATCGGCGCTTCCCATAGGATGCCGCGCCGCATTTCGTCATTCAGAGCCGGTTTGAGGGTAAGAACTTTCGAGGCGTCGGCCGAAATATCCAGCACCTGCATGTCTGGATCGATAATCTGCATCGGGGCAATCGAGCCGCCACTCACAGCCATCTCGGAAGGCACACCCCGGCTTGCGAAATAGAGGCGCGTTCCGTCGGTGAAGAGAGGCGGCTCTTTCGGCTCGGCAGAGAAGGTGAGCTGCGTGGAGTCAAGCGGCCCGGTGACCGGTTGCGGAGTGAGCAGGGCGGCCAGGACAATGGCCGCGACGATAAGAGCGGGCAGGAGTAAATAGCGAGCCAGCTTAGAGCGAAAGAATCCATGTGAAGAGGCAGATTTCTGCGCGCTGGAATAGGCAGGGGCTGCGTGCTGTCTACTGAGCCTCCGGAGGTCGATCATCAACTCTTTTGCCGATTGATAGCGGTCGGCAGGTTTTTTCTCAAGCGCTTTGGCGATGATGGATTGAAGTTCGGGCGGAACTTTCGAGTTGATGGCTTGAGGCGGAACGGGCTGGCGGTGAAGGAGTTCGACGAGAACAGCGGCGGAAGATTCTCCCGTGAACGCGCGCAGCCCGGTTGCCATTTCGTACAAAACCGCGCCGAAAGAGAAGAGATCGGTACGCGCATCGACTGGTTTGCCTTCAGCCTGCTCCGGAGACATGTATGCCACGGTTCCGAGCAGCCGTCCGGGCTGGGTGATATCGGCGCGCACGGTGGTCTGGTTGGCGGAGGCGAACTCGGGAAGAATTTTCTTGGCGAGACCGAAGTCGAGCAGCTTCGCATCGTCGCGACTGGTAATGAAGATGTTCGAGGGCTTGAGGTCGCGGTGAATGATGCCGCGCTCATGCGCGTATTGGAGGGCATCGCAGATCTGTTCGCCGAGACGCAGGACGGTCTCAATCGGCAGAGGATGCGACGCTATGGCGCGCTCAAGCGTCCGGCCATCGAGCAGCTCCATGGCGAGGAAGGGAATGCCGTTCGCTTCGCCCGCTTCGTAAATGGTACAGATGTGCGGGTGGTTGAGGCTGGAGGCAGATCGGGCCTCCTTGCGGAACCGGTTCAGAGCCTCTTGATCCCGCAGAGAGTCCTCAGGCAAGAGCTTGAGAGCTACCTCGCGGTCCAGCCGAACATCCTGCGCGCGATAGACGGTACCCATGCCGCCGCGGCCCAGCTCGTCCAGGATGCGGTAGTTGCCGATGACCTGACCGACGGATTCAGGGGGGATTCCCATTTTCAAGAATGGTAGGGATGTTGGTTGATGGGGTCAAGGGACTGGTATGGCGGGAGTCGCCAGCATATATCAGCAAGCAGCGATCAAAAACCCACGTTCGCATTTTCGAACGTGGGTTTTCTGTGTCTGGTTTCGATTATGGTTTTGTGGCGAGGATCAATGGCGATGGACCGGGGACTTCGAGGGTGTGGGGATTGGTGAAGCCTGCATCCTCGAGCCAGTCGCCGATTTCTTCGAAGCTCCAGGTTGATCCCTCGTCGGTATTGACGAGCATGTTTACGGCGAAGAAAAGGCCGGTGACGGGGCCTCTGTGGTCCTCATCGACGAGAAATTCGGCGATGGCGATAGTGCCTCCGGGGGCGAGCGCTTCGCGGGTCTTGGCGAGCAGCTCACGGCCGCGGCGTTCGCCTTCGCTGTGGAGGATGTGCCCGAGGGTGGCTACGTCGTAGTCGGAGCCGAAGTCTACAGAGAGCAGATCGCCGGGGACAAAGGTGAAGCGGTCTTCGACGCCGAAGCGGGCCGCGGTTTTCTCGGTGACGGGGAGGACATTGGGCCAGTCCACGGCGGTCACGTGGACTCGCGGGCTGCTTTGCGCGAGGGCGATGCCCCAGACGCCGGAGCCGGTGGCGAGATCGAGGACGTGGCCCTGATCGAGATGGAGCGTGGCGGCGAGGGCCTGCGCGGAAGGATAGCTCAAGGGGAAGATATCGGAGACGAATTGCTCGAAGAATTCTGCTCCAGGACCTTCCTGATTTACGGCGGCGGCAGGGCGGCCGGTGCGGACGATTTCATTCAGCTCAAGCCATTTTGGAATGAGCTGCTCGCTGGTGTGGAGGATGAGTCCACCCATAAAGGAGGGTTTGTTGCGGACAAGGAAGGCGGCGCTTTCCGGGGTGAGCGAGAAGTGGTGGCGGTCGTCCCGGGCGAGGAGTTCGAGGCCGCAGAGGGCATTCATGATGGCGGTGAGTCCGCGGATAGAGGCTCCGGTGGCGGCGTGCACTTCCTCGATGGTCATAGGGCCGGAGTCGAGAGCGTCAAAGACCTGATTGCGGATGGCGGCTTCGAGGATCAACGGAGCGGCGTAGCCCCAGGCAAACTGCGAGATTCGCTGCGGCGTAACGGGGGTGACGATGGCTGCGGTAGCTGCGCTCATGGTTCTCTCTCAATTATGAATTTTCAGCGAGGATTTTTCTGCTGCGCCGGGACGTGATGAGTTTACCTGACCGAGGTGATTCGTGTCCGGGCTGCACATTGTTTTGCTCCATGTTGCCCGTGATCCGGGAGGAACTGGCAGGGGCGGGATCGCAGATCGCGTCCACTATGCCGACTTGTCAGGATCGATCTGGCAATTGAGAGATCGACTCGCACGAGTGTCCGCGGGTAGAACCCTAAGCGAGACGCTCCACAGACTCACTGGTAGTCACTCAGCGGAGATTTGTAAATACTTAAATCCGCATCCTACGCGGGCCGAGCGTTAACCATACGTGAGGGTGGTACTCTGTCCGACCTCGATAATGTAACCGTCAGGATCGCGGATGTAGCAGCGTGTCTCGCCATACTTGGGGATCGGCTCTGTGATGAACTCCGCTCCTCGACTTTTCCATAACACATAGCACGCTTGAATATCCGCAACGCGGAAATTCATAAAGCTGCTGATGTGATTCGGGTCGGGAACGCTGAGCGTTACCGTGGGCTTGTCCGGGGTGGGGCCGCCTCCGACGTTCAAGATCATCCAGATATTCGCGAGCTGAAGGTACGCAGGCGCGTTGCCGTCACCCAGGCTCAGAATACGAGCGCCGAAGACCGTTTCGTAGTAGCGAGCCGATCGCTCAATGTCGGCGACGGTGAGAAACTGCGCGATGCTGATCCCCTCCTGCGGGGGCATCTCATAGCTTTTCTGCTCGATTTGTACGCTGTTCATAGACAGCTCCTTTCCGATACAGAGTCCATCGAGGATTAAACACCCTAAATGCGCCGTATGACACCCCAGCTCCACCGCCTCGCGACAACGTGAAGCCGCGAACGTCGGCTAAGCCGAATTTGACTGTCCGCTGCTGGGGACAGCTAACGGCTCGCTCGGACACTCAGTCGTTCGCGACAAGATGAAGTTGGATTGGTAACGAAAAGCGCGGCAGATTACAGAGGGTTTCGGGAGCGCTCAAACCTTAAAGTCAAGCTTTCATAAAATTCAGGAAGTGATTGGTTTGTAATTGTGCTCCAGGGAAGACGGTTTCCATGTTTCTGGAGCCTAGCATTTTGTAGGCGGCTTCTCCGAGGACCTGGCGGAAGTCGGTGGTGATGGCTAGGTCGCGGTCCTGGTAGAGCTGATGCTTGTCCATGCCGGGCCATTTTCCGTAGACCTTCTGGCCTTGCACGGGGCCACCCAGGATGAACATGACGTTGGCGTGGCCGTGGTCGGTGCCTCCGGTGCCGTTCTGGTGGACGGTGCGTCCGAACTCGGACATGGTGACGAGGGTGACGTTCTTGGCGTCGTCGCCCATGTCGGTCCAGAAGGCGGCGAGCGACTCGCTGAACTCCTTGAGGCGGTTGGCGAGCTGGCCGTTGGTGTTGCCCTGGTTCTGGTGGGTGTCCCATCCGCCGATGTCGGCGAAGGCGGCTTCTACTCCCAGATTGGCTTTGAGGAGCTGGGCGATCTGCTTCATGCTTTGGCCGAACTGGCCGTTGGGGTAGTTGGCTCCGGCGGCAGGGACGTACTGCGCGGGGTCGGTAGCCTTGAGCATTTTTACGGCTTCGAAGGTTTCGGCGGCGGTTCCGTGAAGGACGGCGTTGACGGAGTCGGCGTACATGGACTGGAAGCTGGCGGCGATGGGCGCGTCGGCTGGGTTCGATCCGCCGACGTTGAAGTTGCGCACATTGTCGATGGCGACGGCGGGGATTTTTCCTTCAAGGGTGCGCGGAAGCTGGGAGCCGAGAGCTACTGCGCGGAAGGCTGAATCTTTATGGCGTTGATGTGCTGCATCTTCAGCAGCGAGGGCGCGGTTGAGCCAGCCGTCGGGCGTGGCCTTAAAGCCGGGGGTGCCGGACTCCATGAAGTCCTGTGCGTCGAAGTGCGAGCGCGAGGGGTCGGGCGAGCCGCAGGCGTGGACGATGGCGAGATGGCCGGAGTCCCAGAGCGGCTTGATGGGCTGCATGGCGGGGTGGAGGCCGAAGAATCCGTCGAGGTCGATAACCTGGTTTTGCGGGATGTTGATGGTGGGGCGGAGGTCGTAGTAGGTTTTTTCGCGGTAGGGGACGACGATGTTGAGTCCGTCGGCTGCTCCGCGCTGAAAGATGACGACGAGCTTTTTGCCCTCGGCCTGTGCGGTGGTGGCCTGGGCCAGGACGGAGCGGGTGAGGAAGCTGGGTATGGCGGCTGCTCCGACGACGGCGAGGGCGCCGTTCTTCATGAAGGCTCTACGAGTAGAAGACGGGCGTGTTGAGGACATGAAGGCTCCTGTCTGTGGATTATGACGGGTTTATAGATAGAAAGTCGCGGAAATTGTGCGTTTATTCGTATATGGGACTGACCCCTTCGACTGCGCTCAGGGCAGGCTATTCGGCGGACGCGGTTCACGCCATTTTGGAGCAGGATCAAGGCGCGAAGGCGAGGGAGAGTTTTTCCGCGACCTTGTGCAGGCGCGTATCCCGCGTCCACAACAGCGCATCGGGCGTAAGGCGGACTGCGGCCAGCAGATGGGCGTCTATATAGCCGATGCCCAGCCCGAATAACCTTCGCTCCGAGATAAAGCGCATGACCTCGTCGTTACGAGCGGGAATGGCCTGGGGCAGATCCTGCAGCGCGCTTAAGATTACGTCGCGTTGCTTCAAGCTACCCATTGCCAGTTCGCCGGCGATGAGGGGATGAGAGAGAACCGCTCCCCGCTCAAGCAGCTTTTGCAGCGTAACGTTTCCTTTGCGGAGGTGGTCGATCCAGATGGAGGTATCGACCAGGATCATTTGGCCGCGCGCCGCCGCGGGATGGATTTGAGGCGCGGCTCGCTGCCGCCAAGCCGGGCCAGCCGTCGCGCGCTCTCCCGCTCGATGAGTGCGTGGAGCGCTTCGCGGACGAGGGCGGATTTTTCGTTCAGGCCAGTGAAGCTGCCGGCTTTAGAGAGCAGCTCGTCATCGAGTGCAATGGTTGTTCGCATGGGTGTTCCCTCAAAGCATGAATTATAGCATCAGATGATGACGATATTCGTGCCTGTTATTCGTAACGGAGGGCCTGTATGGGGTCGATGGAGGCGGCTCGGAGGGCTGGGAGGGTGCAGGCGAGGGCGGCGCAGGCGATGAAGAGTGCGGCTACGGCGATGAGGACGAGGGGGCTGGAGAAGCTGTTCTGGGTCCAGTGGATGAGGAGCTTGTGGAGGGTGACGTAGACGATGAGTCCGGCGGCGAGTCCGCAGGCCACGGTGATGCCGACGCTGCGGGCGACGATCCAGAGGACGTGGGTGCGCTGCGCGCCGAGGGCCATGCGGATTCCGAACTCGTTGGTGCGCTGCGCGACGGAGTAGGAGACGACGCTGTAGAGTCCGACGAGCGCGAGGATGAGGGCGAGTCCGGAGAAGACGCTGAAGAGGATGGAAAAGAGGCGCTGCTGCTGGAACTCGGGTTGGTGATCGATCCAGCCCTGGAGGTCAAGCACGTTGCGGTCGGTTTGCTGGTCGGGATTCACGGACTGGATAGCGAGTTGGATGGAGTGGAGCGCGGCCAGCGGAGGGCCCTGGGTGCGGACGAGGAATTGAGTGTTCATCCACATGAAACGCGTATAAGGCATGTAGAGAGCGGGCAGCGCGGGTTTGTCGAGGCCATTGTTGACTGCGTCGGCAACGACGCCGATGACCTGCATATAGCCGTTGGTGTCGGGAACGCCTACAAGCTGTCCTGGATCGCCGATCTGGAGTGTGAGCGAGGGCGTGCGGATCTGCTGGCCGAGGGCGTTGCCTTTGGGAAAGTAGCGGCGGGCGAGCGTTTGATTGATGATGGCGACGGCCGCGCCGCGAGCATTTTCACTCTGGCTCCAGAGACGGCCTTCGAGCAGGGGAATATGCAGCGTGGAGAAGTATTCGGAGTCGATGAACTCGGTGCGGAGATATTGCTGCTGCGCGAAGGGTGCGCCGAGGATTTCAAAGCGGAGATTATTTCCGCTGTCAGGCGGTGGCGCGTCCTCTGAGATGGCGATCTGCGTGACTCCGGGCACCGATGCGATCTTTTGGCGCAGGGCTTCGTAGTATTCGGCGCGGCTTTCGCGGGTGGCGAAGGTATTGGGGTGCAAGGGGACGGGGACGGCCATGACGTGGGAGGGATCGTAGCCGAAGTTGCGATGGGTCATTTTCATAAACCCGCCGATGGCGGCTCCGGTTGCGCCCATCATGACAATGGTGAGCGCGATCTGAGCGGCGATGAGTGTATTCAGGGAGCGTGCCTGGCCGGTGCGTCCGGCGACTTTGCGTCCGGAGGCCTGCATGACCTGTGATACATCGGGGCGCGACATGCGGAGCGAAGGCAGGAGTCCGAAGAGGAGTCCGCTGACGACGGCGAGCGCGATGGAAAAGACGAGGATGGGCAGGTTGATGCGGATGACCGACTCATGCATGAAGACATCAGGGAAGAGCGAGAAGATGAGATTCGCCATGTAATAGGCAAGTCCGATGCCGAGCAGCGAGCCGGTGATAGCGAGGACCAGAGCTTCGACGAGAAGCTGGCGGATGATGCGGTAACGGCTGGCTCCGAGTGCGGAGCGGACGGCGAATTCGCTTTGGCGGGCCATACCGCGCGCCAGCAACAGGATGGAGCAGTTGGCGCAGCCGATGATAAGCAGCATGACGACGGCGGCGAAGAGCAGAGAGAGGGCGTGGCCGACGGCACCGAGGACGCGGTCGGAGATGTGCTCGAGATGTATGCGGAAGCGGCTGGGAAAGTATTGCGGTGTTTCTTTGGCGAACTGGTGGACGAGTGCGCCGATTTCGGCGTCGGCACGAGCCAGACTGACATTGGGCTTGAGCTTCATGACAGGCGTTACGTCGCGTTCGCGCATGGGAACAAGAGACATGGGAGCGTAGACCCCGGGAAATCCCCACCCATAGTCTTTCGGCATGACGCCGATGATGGTGTAAGGCTTGTGGTCGATTTCGACGATCTTTCCCAACACATCGTGATTCCCGTTGTAACGACGCATCCAGAATTCATAGCTGAGAACAACAATATCCTGCTGGTTTGAGGCGTCAGAGGGCTGAATGTTGCGTCCGAGCATCGCGGAAATGCCCGTGAAAGTGCAGATATTCTCAGTGACGTAGTTTATGGATAGGTTTTCGGGGACACCATTTCCAGTGATTTCGCTGTTTTCCGTGTCGATGCCGGAGGCGTCCTGAATGGATCTGGCTTTGAGCAACTGCTGATATTGCGACCAGGTGAGGCTGAACCAGCGCTCTGGCGATCCGGGCTGGTCCTGATTGAGCATGATGGGGTAGGTGAGGCGCTGCCAGTCGGCAGAGGGTACGGGATGGAGCAGCACGGCATAGATGAGCGAGAACATGCTGGTGGTGGCACCGATGCCCAGCGCCAGAGAGAGGATGGCGACGGCGGAAAAGCCGGGGTTTTTGAGCAGGCCGCGAAGGCCGTAGCGGATGTCTCCGGTGAGTTCGTCGAGCGGGCGGAGGCCGATGGCTTCGCGATACTTTTCTCCCTGCGTGGCGGGCTGGCCCAGTTCGATGCGGGCCTGTCTCGCGGCGTCTTCCGGGTCTTTGCCGCGGCGGATCAGTTCCTCGGCGCGGGTGTCGATGTGGAACTGCAGTTCGGCGGCAGCGTCTTCCGCAGCCTGACCGCGGTGGGTCAAGGTCTTCCACCAGGAACGAATTTGAGAGCGCAGGCGCCGGAGAAGGTTCATGCTTAAACAACGCTTTCCTAGAACGTATAGGAATATAAGCTACACTCTCCTCGGTCGTCAAGGGGAGGACTGGCCGTCCAGGCATACGCGCCTTCGGCGCTATTCTGGAACGAGCTTGAGTGGTCGCTCCCGCTGGTCGCGGGGATTAGCCGTCCGAGCATACGCGCTTCGCGCCATCTTCGAGCTAACGATTGCGGTCCTCCCTTTGATCGGGACTGGCTGTTCTGTACTTCCTTCGATTCTTAAACTCAATCAAACGAATGGGTTGTGGGAGGCAGCGGAATCGAGAAGCGGGTTGAGGGGTGGGTGTGGCAGGGTGTGCGGTCTTGCGGCTTTTTTCTGCTTGCTGTTGATGCGGTTGTCTGCCGGGGCTGCGTATAACTTGCTTGCAACAACGCCCGGATCACGGGTATTCTCGACATCACGCGCGGTTGGATGCAATTTGTGCGCGGGATTTTTCTTTCTGATTTTCAGTACCGAGCGTTGTCTCTCGCTTTCGAGCGAATCCTCTGACGCCGCTCGTTCATGTAGCCTAACTGCCGCATCGCCGTGTTTTCAGGAGCCGTTACTTCATGTCTACTTCGTCCCAGCCTGTGAGCGCCGCGGAGATTGTCGATCTGCAGCAGCAGGTGGCACGCCTGCAGGCGCTGCTTGAAACTTCGCGCCAGGTACACTCGACGATTCGGCTGGACGGGGTGCTGGAGACGGTGCTGCGCATTGTGGTGCGCGAGCTTGAGTTGCCGGGTGCGCTGATTACGGAGCCGCGCACGCAATACGGATCGATGCCGCCGGAGCCGTGGGTGGGATGCGAGCGCTTTCCGCTGCGGGGCAAGGACGGCAACGGCGTGCAGGCGGAGCTGGTGGTTGCGCCTCCGCATTCGTCGGAGCTGTCGCTTTACGAAAGAGACTTTCTGGAAGGGCTGGCGGTGCAGGCCGGGGTGGCGATCGAGAATGCGCGGTACCACGAGCGCAATCTGGAGTGGATGCGGGTGCAGCGCGATCTGGACGCGGCGCAGCAGATCCAGCGCAGCCTGCTGCCGCAGACGATGCCCGATATCCCGGGCTATGCGGTGACCTTCCGCTCGACGACGTGCTACGAGGTGGGCGGCGACTATGTAGATATTGTTGAGCTGCCGAACGGCGAGCTGATGATGACGGTCGCGGATGTTGCCGGCAAAGGGCTGGCGTCGGCGCTGGTGGGCATGACCTTTCGCTCCGCTTTTCGGGCCATGGCCACGGCGGACATTCCGCTCGCGGAGCTTGCCGCACGCCTGAGCGAACAGCATTACCGCGAAGGCGCGGAGGCGCAGCGCCGCTATGTGACGGCGATCTTCCTGAAGCTGGATCCGGCGGCCCACACGCTGGAGGTGGTGAATGCGGGGCATAATCCCGGGTTTCTGGTGAGCGGAGCTGGCTCTGTCGCCCATACCATCAAGGCCAGCGGCACGCCTGTCGGCCTGGTTCCGGGGATGCAATACACTTCGGAACGGCATGCGTTTCCTAGCGGATCGAAGCTGCTTTTTTATACGGACGGCCTTACAGAGGTGTTCCAGGGAGATGAGGAGTACGGTTCGGAGCGGCTGCTGGAGACATTTAAACAGTGCAATCTGACAGAAGGTTCTGCTATTCTCGATTGCCTGTGGCTTGAACTGCACAATTTTTGTGGCGGCGCTCATCAGGAAGACGACATGACGGCACTGGTGCTTCTGAGGGCGAAGGAGTAGTAAAGGACGACATGGTGGAGAAAAAGGGCAAACCGGTTGAACTTCGCATTCCTTCGCGCATGGGATACGAAAAGGTCGCGATGAGCACTGCCTCCAGCGTCGCCAGACTGATGGGTTTTCCGGATGACCGGATTGAGGACCTCAAGACCGCGATTGCTGAAGCCTGCATTAACGCGTTCGAGCACGGTAACCACATGAATGAAAATCTAAACGTCGCGGTGACCCTTTCCGCGCGCAACGATGGCCTTGAAGTGAAGGTCCTGGACGACGGCAGTGGGATTTTGAAGACGCCCGCCAAGCCGGACATCGACCGCAAGATGCATGGAGAGGAAGACGCCCGGGGCATGGGCATGTTCCTGATCCAGGCACTGGTGGATGAGGCAGAGTGGGTCAACGACAACAAAGGCAACGGCAGCTATGTGCGGCTGGTGATCCGATTGGACAAGGAGACTGATTAAGTGGAGAGCGAGACTAAGACAAGCGTTGACCAGATTCCCGGACACGAGGGCAACCCAATTACCGTGCTTCGTTTCAGCGGCGATATTTCATCCGCTTCACGCGACGCCATGCTGGGCAGCTATGAGACGGCGAGCCGAGCGCAGCCGGTCCTGCTGGATTTTTCCAAGGTCGAGTACATCAACTCAAGCGGCATTGCGCTGGTGATCCAGATGCTGATGGAAGCCAACAAGGTCGGCCAGAAGATTGCAGCGTTTGGCCTCACGCCTCACTTCCAGAAGGTATTCACGATGGTGGGCATTACGAAGTATGCTTCGCTCTATCAGGACGAAGCGACGGCCAAATTGTCGCTCTGAGCGCTGGACTTCTTTAACGGCTGTCGTGGGGCAAAAGATTGCACACACTCTGTTGTAAAGGAAAGGCTCCCTCTGCATGAGGGAGCTTTTGTAGTTTCAGGGCTTGTTCTCCCTTCTATACTTTCTATTGAGAGGTAAGGGTGATCCCGGCCATACGATTTTTCTGGAAAGCGACGAGCGGCCACCGCCTGCGTCCCTGGCGCAGCGAATATCTGAAATGGCGCATGGAAACTTATTCCGGCATGAAGGCGGAGAGTATCACGCCGCTGGACATGCTGCGGTTTGCGTGGCGCGAAAAGTGGAACCTGCTGTCGTTTCTGAAGTGGGCGGGGAATCTGGAAAAGCAGGCCGTTGCGGGCAGAGACTAGGGTGACCCGATGGCCAGCCGCAGCGCAGTCTGCCGCTCGACGCGGACTATCATTCCACGCCTGCATTTTTTGCGCTGCAGGATGCGATCGATACGTGCCGGACGAAGCGATAGGGCACAGAGAGACGAGGGCATAGAGATTGCTGCGCTTCCGTTGGCTGATTCTGACTGCGGTTTTTTGCTTGGCCGCTCCGTTTTGCTTCGCGCAAAATCCGTTTCCCGGCGAGCCACCGGCTGCGTCCCAGCCGCAGCAATCGCAGAATCCATTTCCAGGTGAGCCGCCTGCCACGCAGCAACAACAGCAGCAGCAGCAACAGGCTGTTTCGCATGATGTTACCGCCAGCCAGATTGAGCCGCCTACGATCCGGGTGAACACGAGTGTAGTGCTGGTGCCTACGCTGGTGGAAGACCACTCAGGACAGGTGATTTACGCGCTCAAGCCCAGCGATTTTTTGGTTTACGACAATGGCATACAGCAAAAAGTGCATGTTGACGAGGAGATGGACACAGATCCGGTTTCGCTGGTGGTGTGCATTCAGCGCAGCCGGGACGCGACGATGGAGTTCGACAAGTTCGCGCACCTCGGCCCACTGCTGCAACTCTTTACGGGAGGAAACGATGGAGAAGCGGCGCTGGTGATTTTTGACTCGAAGCCTGTTTACCTTGAAGGTTTCCAGCAAGACACCTCTTATATAGAGCGCGACCTGCAGCAATTGCCGGAAGGCGACGGCGGTGCGGCGATTCTTGACGCTGTGGGCTTTTCGCTGAACCTGCTGGAGCAAAGGCCGCTTGACCACCGACGCGTGCTGCTGCTGATCAGCGAGACGCGCGACCACGGCAGCCATTCTATGACGATTCCGCAACTGGTAGAACGCATTGGCGTGAGCAATACGCTGGTGTTCAGTGTTTCGTTTTCTCCTTCAAAGGCGGAGTTTATGGATTGGGGCAAAGGCCATGGCGGAGGCGCCGGGGACCTTAACCTGCTTGGTCCGGTGCTGATGGCGGTAAATGCGATGCGTCGCAATGTGCCCAGGACCCTGGCGGAGATGAGCGGCGGCGAGTACGAGCCGTTTGCACGCGAGCGGGCTTTCGAGGACCGCATTGAAGAGGCGGCGCGGCATGCACACAATCGCTACATCCTCAGCTTTTATCCCAACGACCCAACACCCGGCCTGCACACGCTGCAGGTGAAGCTGACGCAGGACTATGATGCCCGCATTGTGGCGCGTGCAAACTACTGGGCGGTGAACGATGCCGCTGCGAAGCCTGTGTCGCCCGCATCAAAGTAAAACAAGAGCGAATCAGAGAGAAGGAACCATGAGCGAACACGTAACACTGAAGGCCGAAGACGGCCACACATTCGATGCTTATGTCGCGCGGCCGAAAGGCGAGCCGATCGCGGCTCTGGTAGTGATTCAGGAGGCTTTTGGAGTTAACGCGCACATCCGTTCGGTTGCGGACGGCTACGCCAAGGAGGGTTTTCTGGCTGTTGCGCCGGCGCTTTTCGACCGCTTTGAGCGCGGCGTGGAGCTGAAGTACGATGGCGACGATATGCCGCGGGCGATGGGTTTTGCTAAAAGGCTGAACACGGATGACATGCTCAAGGACACTGCCGCCGCCATTGACTATGCGCAGAAGCAGGTGGGCAAGAAGACGGGGATTATCGGTTACTGCCTGGGCGGGTCGATTGCGTGGCTTGCGGCGTGCCGCTTGAAGGTGGACGCGGCGGTGGGCTACTACGGCGGCATGATCACACAGCATGCTTCGGAGCAGCCGAAGTGTCCGGTGATGCTGCACTTTGGAAGCCAGGACGCACACATCACTCCTGAAATGGTTGAGAAGATTCGAGCTGCGCATCCTGAGGTGCCGATTTATCTTTATGATGCGGGCCATGGATTTAACTGCGACGTGCGTGCCAGCTACAATGCTACCGCGGCGAAGCTGGCGCGCGAGCGCTCGCTGCCGTTCCTGAAGCAGAACCTTAGCTGAGAAGTTTGCACGAAATATTGAGCGTCGTTCGGGCCTTGTGTGCATCGTACTGCATGAAATAAAGGCGCGCGTCGTTTGGCGGGCCCGCGCATCTATTTCTTGTCCATCAAAGATTGATGTTGTAGAGATACACTTCCTATCTGTTGAACAGAGCAAACGGGTGAATAAGGGCAAGCGGGATATGCGTGTCCGTCCCGATCCTTTTTACTGCTGAAACGGAAAGAGCAACAGGCATGGCAGCAACCGCAGTGGCGGCTGATCCAAAATTAATTGCGCTGGAAAAATGGCGACCCAAGGTCAATCCCTGGCTCATTGCCGCGGTGGTTGCATTGGCTGCGTTTATGGAGGTGCTTGACACCTCCATTGCCAACGTTGCGCTGCCGCATATTGCAGGGAGCCTTGGCGCGAGCCAGGATGAGAGCACATGGGTACTTACCGCATATCTTGTGTCGAATGCTGTCGTGCTGCCCATGGGCGGATGGGCTGCCAGCATTATCGGCCGCAAGAAATTCTTCATGCTCTGCATCATCATTTTCACAGCCAGCTCGTTTTTGTGCGGAATCGCAACCACGTTGCCGTTGCTTCTGCTCTTCCGCGTTTTTCAGGGAGCGGGAGGCGGTGGATTGCAGCCGATGGCGCAGGCCATCATGGCTGATTCTTTCGAGCCGTCGAAACGCGGTCTTGCCTTTTCGCTCTATGGCTTTGTGGCTGTGCTCGCGCCATCCATCGGCCCTACACTTGGCGGCTGGATTACCGATAATTACAGCTGGCATTGGATTTTCTACATCAACATTCCGGTTGGCCTGCTCGCATTGTTTCTCACGGAGCGGCTTGTGGAAGATCCTCCGTGGAGCAATCCCGACAAGAAAAACTTCTTCCGCCTGGATTACGTGGGGTTGAGTCTGTTGGTTATTTCCATGGGCGCATTGCAGGTTACGCTCGATAAGGGCGAGGAAAAAGATTGGTTTGGATCGCACTTCATCGCGTATTTTGCGGCTGTTTTCATAATTTCATTCCTTGCACTTCTCGTGTGGGAGTGGCACTCAAAGAACCCATTGATGGATCTGAAGCTCTTCAAAGGGAGAAATTTTGCAATCTGCTGCCTCCTGATGTTATTGACGGGTGGTTTATTGAATGCCACGACGGTTTTACAGCCTCAGTTGTTGCAGGGGCTGCTGGGTTACACGGCTACGTTAGCCGGGCTTTCGCTCTCGGGCGGTGGCCTGGTGTTGCTATTCTTAATGCCTTTGGCCGGGCAGGCCGTTGGCCGCTTTCCGGCACGAAATCTCATCGCCTTCGGGTTTGCGTGTTTTGCGATCTCCTATTTTCTGACGGCGAAGGTGTTAAATCCCGGGCTCAGCTTCGGGGTTTCTTCGTGGGTGCGGGTCGCGCAGATGGTGGCGATTCCGTTTGTGTTTATCTCCGTTACTACAGCGGCGTATTTTGGCCTTCCGCGCGAGAAAAACAATCAGGTCGCGGGCCTTATCAATTTTGTCCGCAACATTGGAGGCAGCATCCTGATCTCATTGACAAACGCCCTGCTGGTCCAGCGCGCGCAGTTTCACGAGGACCAACTCCTCAAGTATGTCGTACCGTCGAGCACGAACTACCAGAACATGATGAACGCACTGTCGGGAGCATTTTCCGGAGCGGCCGGTTCGGCCAATGCGGCAATCCTGGCCGCAGGCACGATCTACAACCAACTCATCCAACAGGCGCAGATGCTGGCTTACATCGATGTGTTTTACGTGCTGTGTGTGGCCGCATTTCTAATGGTTCCACTCACGTTCCTGCTAAGGAAGAACAATCCCCGGGAAGGCGGCAGCGGGGAGATTGCCATCCATTGAGCCCGACCGCAGCGATGCTGGGAGCTGCGTTCCAAGTTAGGATGAATTTGTGAAGCTGCTCGCACTCGCGCGATCCGTTGCCGTCAACGCCATGCTGGTATTCGTGGTGATGGCGTCGCTGACAGGCGCGGCCTGCGATACGCGATGCGCACAGGCTTCGGCTTCGCATCGCTGCTGCGCAATGCTGGACGGAAACTGCCATCATGGTGCGAGCCTTGCGAGCGCGATGGTATGTCATCATCCGGCGAACCTGCTGCCCGCAGACCTTGCACCGCTTCCGGGACTGGTTGCGGGGTTCATGCCATTCAGGCCGATCGAGCCGGTCCGGGTTCAGGTTGCATTTGAGTTACAG
The DNA here is from genome assembly GCA_049799415.1 of Silvibacterium sp. Lineage (GTDB taxonomy): Bacteria > Acidobacteriota > Terriglobia > Terriglobales > Acidobacteriaceae > Silvibacterium. The sequence goes on along the minus strand of JBARHV010000439.1, from coordinate 3,609 downwards.
CCCGCGACCGTTTCCGCTTCGCCTCCAAAATTCCATCTCCGCATCTGAGTTTCTCCTGTTTCCTCCCATGTTGCGACAGACACTCGTTTGCCGCGTGCACGGGTTTTTTGCTACGGGAGAGATTTGTGAAAAAGAAATGGAGTGCGGTCCTCGCACTGCTTGCAGCCTCGTCGTTTGCGACTGCCCAGCAAGCTATGAACATGACGGGCAAGGCTTCGAGCTTTATTGAGAGCATCGAAAATCACGCGTCTTCCGGAACCAGCGCGGAGCCGAACTCAACACCAGCGCCGATGCTCATGACCATGCGCGACAACTGGATGCTGATGTTCCATGCGAACGCTTTTGCAGTTGACACGCAGCAGAGCAGCCCGCGGGGCCACGACAAATTCTTTTCGACGAACTGGTTTATGCCCATGGCGCAGCGAACGCTGGGGCCGGGCCAGCTTACGGTGCGCGCGATGTTCAGCCTGGAACCGGCGACGATTACCGGACGCCAGTATCCGCTGCTTTTCCAGCAGGGAGAGACGGTTTACGGACGTCCGATTGCCGACGGCCAGCATCCGCACGACTTTGTGATGGAGCTGGGCGCGCTTTATGACTGGCGTCTCGGCAAGGAAACGCTGCTCTCGTTTTATGCAGCGCCGGTGGGCGACCCGGCGATTGGGCCGACGGCCTATCCGCATCGCGCTTCGGCGCTGGAAGACCCGGTGGGAACGCTGGGCCATCATCAGGAGGATTCGACGCACATTGCCGCCGATGTTGTTACCGCCGGATTTACGCAGGGGATTGCGCGGATCGAAGCCAGCGGCTTTCATGGGCGCGAGCCGAATGAGCATCGCTGGCAGGTGCAGCAGGGTGCCATCGATTCATGGTCCACGCGTCTTACTCTGCAACCGGGGCAGAACTGGAGCGGGCAATACTCCTATGCTTTTCTCCACAGCCCGGAGCAGTTGTTTCCGCTGGAAGACCAGCGGCGTATGACGGCTTCGATCATGTATAACCGTCCCTTCCGCAACGACGCAGAAGGGAACTGGACTTCATCGGCGGTCTGGGGGCGGACGCGGACGGGTTCCGACAACATTATTCAGAACAGCTACCTGTTTGAGTCGCTGGTGCGCTTTGCCACGCGCAATTATGCGTATATGCGCATGGAAGATGTAGACCGCACCACGGAATTGCTGCTCGATGAGCATCCTGTCCCGCCCGGTTTTGAAGAAGAGCCGGCGGGGCGCGTGCAAGCCTACACCTTTGGCTATGACCGCGACATCGACCTGGCGCCGCATCTGGCCTCGGCGATTGGAGCGCAGGTTACGGCTTACACCGTGGGGTCGCGGCTCGAACCGGTCTACGGTTCCGATCCGGTAGGCGCGAGCATTTTTATGCGGTTCCGTTTGTTCGGCGCGCGTGGCCGGTAGGAGAGAATAAGAGAGAGTTCCAGGCTGCTCAGCAACCCTGCTGCGCATTCGCAGAGTTGGCGGGTGAGCCGGGGCATTTTTGCGAGTACGCAAACAAAAAACTGAAGATGACACCCGACGTTCCGCAGGAAAACGCAGAAGAGGCTGCACCGAAGCCGCCGCACCGCGACTATTCGCACGCGTGGCGAGCTTTGCGGCACCGCAACTTTCGGCTGTTTTTTGGCGGGCAGAGCGTTTCGCTGATCGGTACGTGGATGACGCGCATCGCTACGGCGTGGCTTGTCTACCGGCTGACGCATTCAGCGCTTTTGCTGGGCACGGTGAGCTTTGTGGGCCAGATTCCAACATTTGTGCTCGCGCCCTTTGCCGGTGTTCTCGTTGACCGCCTGAACCGGCGCATGGTTTTGATCTGGACGCAGACGCTGGCCATGCTGCAATCGCTGGCATTGGCCGCGCTCACGCTGACGCATCGCATCACGATCCACGAAATCCTTATTCTGAGCGCCTTTCAGGGCGTGATCAACTCCTTTGATATGCCTGGACGCCAGGCGTTCATGGTGCAGATGGTGGAAGACCGCGCCGATCTTTCGAACGCCATCGCGATCAATTCGTCGATGGTGAACCTTGCGCGCCTGCTGGGACCGTCGCTGGCTGGAATCATTATTGCGGCCACGAATGAGGGTTGGTGCTTCCTGATCGACGGCGTGAGCTACATCGCCGTTATTCTTTCGCTGGTGTTGATGCGCGTTCACATCGCCGCGATCAAGCGGGCTACCACATCCATGGCGGAGCAGTTGCGCGAGGGCTGGGCTTATGTTTCCACCTTTGTGCCCATCCGATCGATTCTTCTGCTCTTTGCGCTGGTCAGCTTTATGGGGATGCCCTACGTGGTGCTGATGCCGATTTTTGCGGCGAAGGTGCTGCACGGCGGCCCGCACACGCTGGGCTTTTTGATGGGCGCGGCGGGGGTGGGCGCATTAGTCTCGGCGCTTTCGCTGGTGGTGCGCAAATCGGTGCGCGGCCTGTTGAAGATGCTGCCGATCTCCGCGGCATCTTTCGGAGCCGGGCTGTTTCTGTTTGGGCTTTCGCACGTTTTCTGGCTCTCGATGGCGCTGATGGTTGTGGTTGGATTTGGAATGATGCAGGGTCTTACGGCGAGCAACACGATTATTCAGACGCTGGTGCCTGAAGATAAGCGGGGCCGGGTGATGAGCTACTACACGGCGGCCTTTGTGGGCATGGCACCTTTCGGCAGCCTGCTGGCGGGCGCACTTGCCCACTGGGTTGGCGCACCACGCACGGTGATGGTGACGGGGACCTGCTGCATTGCCGGAGCCGCCGTGTTTGCCACACGGCTGAAAACGATTCGCGGCCATATGCGGCCCATTTATGTTGAGCTGGGAATTGTTCCTCCGCGGCCGAGCAAGCTGGTTGAAGAGCAGGCGGGTAACTAAGGTCATCGCGAAGAAGTGACCGCTCCATCCGGCATGTGCAAAAATAAATCCATATCCTCATGCCGAACCCTGAAGCCTCTGAAGCCCAATCCACTCCTGAACTGAACGAGACTGAAACGCGGAACGAGACCACGGAGTCTTTCGACGCGCTCTTCTCCGAATACGAGCGCACGCATGCGCGCCAGCCGGAAGGCGGCGGCAAGCAGATCGAAGGCACGGTTGTCGCGGTTTCGCCCGAACAGGTTTTTGTCGATATCGGCTTCAAGGTCGAGGGAGTGCTGCCGTTTGTGGAGGCAGAGCCGCTCAAGCCTGGAGACCGCGTGCTGGTTTCGGTTAAAGGGCGCAATGAAGAGGGATACTACACACTCTCGCGGTTCAAGGTTGCGCAGCCCAAGGACTGGACTTCGCTGGAGCAGGCGTTTACGGACAAATCCACGATTCCGGGCCGGGTTACGGCTGTGGTCAAGGGCGGCCTGAGCGTTGATGTTGGAGTCAGGGCCTTTATGCCGGCTTCGCGGAGCGGCGCTCGCGATGCGGCGGAGATGGAGAAGCTGGTCGATCAGGAGATTGTCTGCCGGATTATCAAGCTGGATGTGGCCGATGAAGATGTGGTGGTGGATCGCCGGGCGGTGATGGAAGAGGAGGCCCGCTCCTCGAAAGAGCGCCGCTATGCCGAGGTGAAAGAAGGCGAGGTTGTCACGGGAACTGTGCGCAGCCTTGCGGATTACGGAGCCTTTGTC
>JBARHV010000438.1:0-4947 GCA_049799415.1 Silvibacterium sp. | reverse complement strand
CACAGCGATTCAGGCACAGATCACCTGGTTCCCCAAGTCGGCAAAGAGTTTCTAGCTCATTTTTGTGAACACAAAAAGCCCTCATCTCGGGATGAGGGCTTTTATTTGCATCGGAGCGCTCGTTACTTCAGCCGGACGCGCAGGTCGCCACCCGTCATATGCGCGGGCTGATCCAGCCCAAGCAGTCCCAGCATGGTCGGCGAGATATCACGCAGCGAACCGTCGGGGCGCAGTGTGTAATTTTTCGCGTCCTCATGGACGAAGATGAATGGCACGGGATTGGTAGTGTGCGCCGTGTGCGGGCCGCCGGTAACCGGATCGACCATCATCTCGGCGTTGCCGTGGTCAGCGGTAATCAGCAACGAGCCGCCGTTCTGGCGAATGGCTTGATAGACGCGCCCCAGGCAGGCATCCACCGTCTCTACGCCCTTGATGGTCGGAGCCAGTTTGCCGGAGTGGCCCACCATATCCGCATTGGCGAAGTTCACGACTAGCACATCGAAGGCGGTGTCCTCGACGGCCTTCACGACCGCATCGGCAATGCCCGCCGCGGACATCTCCGGCGCGAGATCATACGTCGCAACCTTCTGCGATGAAACCAGCAGGCGGTCTTCGCCGGGAAACGGCGTCTCAATGCCTCCGTTGAAGAAATAGGTGACGTGCGCGTACTTTTCCGTCTCCGCAATGCGGAGATTGCGAAGCTGCGCCTGTGCCATCAGGTTCGCCAGCAGGTTTTCCATCGATTCCGGCAGGATGATCATCGGCAGCGTGAAGGTCTTGTCATATTGCGTCATGCAGACGTAGTGCAGATCTTCCGGCACACTGCTGCGTGGAATGACCTGGTCGAGGTCGTCCGCTCCAGGCAGATCGTGGCCCTCTTGTTTTGTCAGGCCGCTGTTGCGCGTTAGTACGCGCGTGATCTGGCGGGCGCGGTCGGCGCGGTAGTTGAACATGAGGCAGACATCCTCGTCGCGAATGACGCCGTTCGGAAGGCCATGCTCGTCGGTGACGACAAACGGCACAATAAATTCATCGGTAATGTCGTTGTTGTAGGACTCCTTCACGCGCGCAATGGGATCGACGTAGGCTCCGCCCTCAGCGTTGCCTGTGACCATGGCATCGAAGGCGAGCTTTTCGCGCTCCCAGCGGCGGTCGCGATCCATCGCATAGTAGCGTCCGGAGACGGAGGCGATTTTGCCCACGCCGTATTCGCGCATCTTCTGCTCGAGTGCGGCAAGGTAGGCAGCGCCGGAGGTCGGCAGTGTGTCGCGCCCATCCATGAAGGCGTGAACGAAGACGCGCTCCACACCCTGCTGCTTCGCGGTCTTCAGCAGAGCGTAGAGATGGTTCTGGTGCGAGTGAACGCCACCGTCGGAGAGCAGCCCGAAGAGATGCAGCTGGCGTCCGCCCTCGGCTGCGCGCTTGAGCGCAGTCACAATCGTGGGATGCGAAAAGAATTCGCCGCTGGCGATCAGCGCGTCGATGCGCGTGATGTCCATGCGGACGACGCGGCCCGCTCCGATGTTGAGGTGGCCCACCTCGCTATTGCCCATCTGCCCGTCGGGCAGGCCCACAAAGTGATCCGACGCATGCAGCAGCGTGTTGGGATACTCGGCAAGCAGCTTGTCATACGTTGGCTTGCGCGCGAGGGCGATGGCGTTGTTTTCAATCTGAGGGCGATAGCCCCATCCGTCGAGGATGGTAAGGACGATGGGTTTGTTACGAACTGGCACCTGAACTCCTGTCTTGAATTTAATTCGGTGATGTAACGGTGGGCGGCGCTGAATGCTCCTGCTGATATTTCTCGGCGGCCGCCTTGATTTCGTCCATATGCCGAGCGATCACCTGTTGAGAAATCTGCATTCCAGCTTTGGCTCCGTTTGCCTGCATCTCCCCGACAACCTGAGGCATAACTCCGATTATTCGTCTGCCTGCAGGCGTCTTATAGAAAGTAATAGCCTGGGCTGCATCTTCTGTTGAAATGTGTTTCTGATATGCCACGACAGCCATGGACTCAAAATCCATCTTTTCCATGCTGGCTTCCAGATCGTCAATCACATCCTTCGGCACATAAGGCGGAAACGATTTCCGCAAATTGACCATCATGCCGCGCATTATCTGAACTGCAAGGTGATTGGCTCCCGTCAGCTCCAGGATTTCGTGGACCTGTGCCGGCGTGATGGGATGCGCAGGCGGCTGGATTGCAACCTGGGCCTGCGCGTTCGCCGAACGTGCGTGTGTTTGCGATGAAGCCGGTGTCTGTTGAGCGAGCGCGGATGCGGCAAAGATAAGGGTTATTGCAAGAACCGATGCGTAGCGCATGTAATCTTTCCCCTCTACGTTGAAAGGAGCGCATGACGAACCATCATGCGCTCCTGGTATGCGGTTACTCGCCGAAGTTGACGGACTCGATGCCGAGAAATTCGGCGGCTTGTCCCAGTTCTTCTTCAATGCGAAGCAATTGGTTGTACTTGGCAATGCGGTCAGTGCGCGAAGCGGAACCGGTCTTGATTTGTCCGGCGTTGGTCGCCACGGCCAGGTCGGCGATGAAGGTGTCTTCTGTCTCGCCGCTGCGGTGCGAAATGATGGACGTATAGCCGAAGCGGCGGCCCAGCTCAATCGCCTCCAGCGTCTCGCTGACGGTGCCGATCTGGTTCACCTTAATCAGGATTGAATTAGCGATGCCCTCATCAATGGCGCGCTGCAGGCGCTCCGTGTTGGTCACGAAGATATCGTCACCAACCAACTGCACATGCTCGCCCAGAAGTTCGGTCATATATTTCCAGCCGTCCCAGTCGTCCTCGGCCAATCCGTCTTCCAAAGATACGATCGGATATTGGCGCACCCACTCCTGCCAGTAACGAGCCATCTCTTCGCTAGTCTTCTCGCTCTTGTCCGACTTCTTGAAGATGTACTTGCCCTTTTCCTTGTTGTAGAACTCGCTGGCAGCAGGATCGAGCGCAATCGCAATGTCCTCGCCCGCCTTGTATCCGGCAAGCTCGATGGCTTCCAGAATCACTTCAATCGCTTCCACGTTCGACTTGAGCGAAGGAGCAAAGCCACCTTCGTCGCCAACTGCGGTGTTGTAACCGCGTTTCTTGAGCACGCCCTTGAGAGTATGGAAGACCTCCGCGCCCCAGCGCAGTGCGTCGGAAAAGCGCTCCGCGCCCACCGGCATTACCATGAATTCCTGGAAGTCGACGTTGTTATCCGCGTGCGCGCCGCCGTTGAGGATATTCATCATAGGCGTGGGCAGCACCGAGGCGTTCACGCCGCCCAGATAGCGGTACAGCGGCAGGCCCAGCGCTTTGGCCGAGGCCCGCGCCGCAGCCATCGAAACAGCGAGGATGGCATTTGCGCCCAGGCGTTCTTTGTTGGGGGTGCCGTCGAGCGAAACCATGGTTGCGTCCAGCAGGCGCTGGTTGGCGGCATCCATGCCGGTCAACTCCGGAGCCAGAACGCTCTCAACATTTTCGACGGCGTGGAGCACGCCTTTGCCCAGGTAGTGCGACTTGTCTCCGTCGCGCAACTCCACGGCCTCATGCTCGCCAGTGGAGGCACCGCTGGGAACGGCGGCACGGCCCATAACGCCGCCCTCAAGAACAACATCGGCCTCTACGGTGGGGTTTCCGCGCGAATCGAGAATCTCGCGTGCATGGATGGCAACAATCTCCGTCATGTGACTCCTTGAAATCTGGTGTTGTAAGCGGTCTTTAAGTTTCGGGCGGCGGTCGACGAGGATGGTTTCACCGGCAGTTCCGCTGATTGTGTCGATGAAGTTCGCCATGGTTGGGGTAAAACAGATGCCTTCCGCAGTTTTCTCAGGGTTCCAAAGCGATTCTAACAAAGATATGGAGACCGCTTTCCCGGACCGGCCATTCAGGCTGACGCGCCGCACCGTGGGTAACCGCCGTGGTTCGCAACCTGTGAGCAATGCTGCGCGCGGCGCGTCTAACTGGTAGTAATTGCATTACGATGAAGAGGTACGCTGTGGCTGCGATGTCGGGTCTACAGCATACTCATTTGGAGCCGGTATGAGAATCAATGGCAATCGATGGGCGCTTACATTCCTGAGCATCGCGGTTATAGCCGCTCCCGTGGCCTTTGCGCAACAGCAGCAACAGGACACCAACAACCAATATCAGGGAGTGTCGCAACCTCCGCCGGATGACACAATTGTGGTCACTCCGGATACGCCGCCGCCGGCGGTGCATGCGAAGCCCTCCCCCGAGGTTTCCGCGCCTGCACAGGCGGCAGTTCCGCAGACGTATGCGCCTGCTACCGCGTCTGCCCCCACGGTCCACAACTCCCAGTACGACAATACCGATTACGGCATCGTCACTACGCCGGTTCCGGCCAATCACGTGAACGCTGCGTTTCCCGGTGATACGGCCGTACTGCACACCCGGTCAAACTACGATGCGAACGCCGACATTGTGACCAATGTTCCAGAATCAGCGAATGAGCTGCCCGAAGGTACCGAAATTCGCGTTCGTCTCGACCAGGAATTGTCCACCAACGATACCACCGTCGACACGCGCTTCCAGGGCAAGGTGATGGTGGATGTGCTGAACAACGGCAGCGTCATCATCCCCGCCGGATCGACCCTACGGGGCCGCGTGACGCAGGTGAGCCAGGGGCATCACTTTGGCCCTGCAGCCACGCTGCGGCTTCGCCCGGAGATTGTGCTTCTGCCCGACGGCACAGCCTACCACCTCTATGCGGAAGTGCTCGATTCTGAAGCCTCAGGAACCAGAACGGGCAGCGAGGGCGGCATTGAACCCGATGCGCATGTTCTGAAGAAGACCGCGGAATATGGAGTGGGCGTAGGAACAGGTGCGCTGGTGGGCGCCGAACTGGCAGGCCCTCCGGGAGCGCTGGCAGGATCGCTCATTGGGGCGGGTCTGGTGACGACTCACCTGCTCACGCAGCATCCCACGGCAGCCG
>JBARHV010000437.1:0-5286 GCA_049799415.1 Silvibacterium sp. | reverse complement strand
TTCTCATCCACCAACGGGATCAAGTGGAAGCCGATCTCGAGACTGAGGTCGTCCATCTTGAGCAGCCCGGCGAGGTTCTCGGTTTGCGCCTTGACCTCGGCCTTTTGTCCGGATTCCTGTCCGGATTCAGCGGCTGTGGCCAGTGCGGGCGTGGCCGTCGTCATCCGCTTGCCCATCCATGCGAGCAGGATGGCGAAGGCGAGGAAGATGATCTTGGGCAGGCCGGGAACCAGGCACAGCGCGGCCATGACTCCACTCGCAACATAGAGCGTGCTGCCTTTGCGAAAGAGCTGTGCGCCCAATTCGGTGCTGAGAGCGCCGGAAGAGGACGCGCGGGTGAGCACGATGCCTCCGGCGACCGACACCAGCAGCGACGGGATCATGGTGACGAGGCCGTCGCCCACGGTGAGGATGGTGTAGGTGCGGACGGCCTCGCTGAGCGCGACGCCCTGCTGGATGGTTCCGATGAGCAGCCCGGCAACGATGTTGATAGCAGTGATGAGGATGGTGGCGAGCGAGTCGCGCTGGCTGAAGCGGGCCGCGCCGTCCATGGCACCGTAGAATTCTGCCTCCTGCGCGATGGCCTGACGACGCTGGCGCGCTGTGGCCTCGTCGATGAGACCGGCGTTCATGTCGGCGTCGATGGCCATCTGCTTGCCGGGGAGCGCATCGAGGGTGAAGCGGGCGGTGACCTCGGCGGTGCGCACCGCTCCGTGGCTTACGACGAGGAACTGAATGGCGATGAGAGCGAGGAAGAGGACGAATCCGACGACGTAGTTGCCGCCGACCACGAACTGCCCGAAGGCCTCGATGACCTTACCCGCCGCGGCGGTGCCCTCGCTGCCGTGGAGCAGGATACGGCGGCTGGAGGCGATGTTGAGCGAGAGCCGGAAAAGAGTGAGCAGCAACAGCAGCGTGGGAAAAACGGACAGATCGACGGCCTTGCGCACCTGCACGGCGGAGAGAAAGACAAGTACCGAAGCGGCCATGGAGCAGGCCAGCAGCACGTCCATGAAAAAGGCCGGGACCGGCACCAGCATGACGAAGATGACGCTGATGGCGCCGATGGGCAGGGCCAGTTCTTTGAAGCGGCGCATAAACCCAGAGCTGCGCCCGGCGGCGGCTGGCGTATACGTGGTCTTTTGCATGGCGGCCGCGCCGGTAGAGGCGGGAGTGGTGCTCATGGTTTCTCCTTGCGCGCTTGAGGGCGTGCGGGCGATTCGATTCGAGGCGCGAATGGGGCTGGCCGGTGCCGTGCTTTCCGGGGCGGCTGCGGGCGGGATGGGAGTGGTCGTGCTCATGGCTTCTCCTTATTTCGGGAAGGATTTGCATTTGCGGAAGGATTTGCTGGCGGTGCCGGCGCGGGCGGAAGCGTTGCCATTGCGACGGGCTTTGGCGGCGTGGGCGGCTTCGCGGCTTTCTGGCGTGCCTGTTCGCGGCGCACGCGCTCCTCGACCTGCTGGCGGTAGAGCCAGGCGAGGATGGCGGCGACGGCAGAGTAGAGATCGAAGGGGATGGCGCGGCCCTCCTCGACATGGCGGTAGAGAGAGCGGGCGAGCGGCGGGTTTTCGACGATGGGCACGCCGGCCCAGCGGGCGTCGGACTTGATCTGCTCGGCGAGCAGGTCGCGGCCTTTGGCCAGCACCCGGGGCGGCTCCATGGTTTCAAAGTCGAAGCTCAGGGCCACGGCGTAGTGGGTGGGGTTCGTGATAACAACGGACGCGCGGCTGACATCGGCCTTCATGCGGCGGCGGCGCATCTGGCGGCGCAGGGCGCGAATCTTGCCGCGTATCTGGGGATTGCCTTCGGTCTGCTTGAACTCCTCGCGCAGGTCCTGGCGCGACATCTTGAGCCGACTCTCCCAGCTGCGCCACTCGACCAGATAATCGACCGCCGACCAGGCGAAGAGGATAAAAGCGGTGTCGAGCAGAATGGCGTAGACGGTCGAGAACATGACGGGCAGCCGCTCGACGCTCATGGGCGGAATGAGGGATTGCCCCTCGACCTTCCGGATGGCGAGCGCCAGCAGGCAGGCGGCGGGAATGAGCGACTTGGCCAGCCGCGTGAGGCCGCGCAGCGAGAAAAGATTCTTGAGATTCGTGACGGGGCTGATGCGCTCCCATTTCGGCTGCAGCGCCTCGGCGTTCATCTGGATGCCGCCGCCCTGAGCGAGGCTGGCGAGCAGCGTGGCCCCGGTGACCAGAGCGAAGAGCAGCAGCAGCGGCGAAAGCAAAATGGCCATGGTGTGGCGCATGGCGAGAATGGTGGCGGCGGCGCGGTCCTGCTCCCAGGCCTGGGGCATGCCGAGGCCGAGAAAGGTTTGATACGCAGCCGCCCAGCTGCCCGACCAGCGCTCGGTGAGCTGGCCAAGAGCGAGGACTCCGGCGAGGGTCCCGGCGGCGGCGGCCAGCTCGCGGCTGCGGACGCGGTCGCCTTTTTCCTGCGCCTGCTGCCGCCTTCGCGGCGTGGCTTTTTCTGTGCGCTCCTCGCTCATCGCGCCACCGCATGCCGCAGCAGATGTTCGGCGCTGTCGAGCAACCCGGAGAACCGCGACTCGATGAAGCGCGGCCAGAGCGCCAGCGAGCCGATGAGCACGACATAGCCGAGCATGGTCTTGGCGGGGACGGCGATCATCATGACCGGAAGCTGCGGCGAGAGCTTGCCGAGCACGGAGGTGACAACCTCGACCAGAAGCGTTGCCGCCATGACCGGCGCGGCCAGCTGCAGCGCGGCGAAGAAGACTCCGCTCATGGCCGTGACCAGCGAGAGTCCGACCGCGCTGTTGAAGGAGACACTGCCCACAGGAGCGTCGCGAAAGCTGCGCAGAAAGGCCAGCAAAAGGGTGCGATCAAGCCCCGCGCCGATCAGGACCAGCGTGCCGAGCAGCGTAAACATCTGCGAGAGCAGCGGCGTTTGAATGGTCGAGTTAGGATCGAGCAGGTTGACGAGGGAAAAGCTGAATTGAAAGCCGAGAAGCTGTCCGGCGAAGGAGAGAATCTCGTTCAGAAGGCTTAACCCTAATCCGAAGAGGAGGCCGATCCCCAGCTCGCCGAGAATGGGCATGACGCCAAGCTCGGCGTGGGCCATAGGCAGGGCCGAGACCACGGGCGCGAGCAGAAACGAGACGACGAGGACGAAGACCACTTTGATGCGCGCCGGGATGGCATCGGAGGAAAAGACTGGAGCGAAGACCATCAGGCCGCTGATGCGGACCATGACCAGCACCATGGCCGCAAGAAAGTGCGGCCAGTCGGGGGTCTTTTCCAGACGCCCGGCAAGTTGTCCGGCAAGATTTTGAAACTGCGGCGCGGCCAGCATCGGTTATCCCAGGTAGCGGTGGAAGTTGGTGAAGAGCACGACGGTATAGGCGACCAGGCGGCGCGCGAACCAGGGCAGCGCCACCAGCATCATGGCGACGACGATCAGCAGGCGCGGGACGGTGGTGAGCGTCTGTTCCTGGAGCGAGGTGAGCGTTTGGGCGAGGCTCAGAGCGAAGCTGGTAAGGCTGGCCGCCAGCAGCACCGGCGCACTGACGATGAGCGCCTCACGCAGCAGATTGCGCATCAGTTCAACGGCCTGGTCGGGTCCCATACGGCCCTCCTTCTGTGAAGAAACTTTCTGACTGCTGGAAAACCTTCTTAAAAACTTTTTAATAACGAGCTGGCCAGCAGATGCCAGCCATCGGCCATGACGAAGAGCAGAATCTTGAGCGGCGTGGAGATGACGACGGGCGGCAACTGGTACATGCCGATGGAGGTGGTGATGGAAGCAACGACCATGTCCACCAGCAGAAAGGGGAGAAACAAGACCGCTCCGATCTCGAAGCCAGCCTTTAGCTCCGAGAGCATGTAGGCCGGGACCACCACGCGCAGCGGCAGGTCGTCCGGTTTGCTGGGCCGCGCCAGCATGGCCGCCGAGGCAAACAGCGCGAGATCTTTTTCACGCGCATAGCGCAGCATGTAGAGCTTGGGCGGTTCAGAGCCGCGCTCAATCGCCTCCCACCCGGAGATTTTGCCCTGCTGAAACGGCTCGACCGCCTGCTGCTGCACCTGGAGCAGCACGGGCTGCATGAGGAACCAGGTCATCATGAGGCCGAGACCCATCAGCACCTGATTGCTGGGCGCGGTCTGCGTACCGAGGGCCTGACGCAGGAAGTGAAAGACGACCAGCAGGCGCACCATCGGCGTCATGGACAGGACGATGGCGGGCAGCAGCGTGAGCAGCGTGAGCGTGACGACGATGGTCCACGGAATGGAGTTGTTGCTGATCGCGTGGGCATCGAGGCCGGGCAGGGGAAGCAGCCTGGGCGCAGCCAGGGCAAGAATGAGATTCATGCCGCAGGCTCCTTGCGCGGACGGCGCACGGACCGGGATGAAGATGAGGGTGGGGCGACTTCGATCACCGGCCCGATGGTGTCTCCGGCGGTAGCAATGAGAAAACGCTGACCATGGCAGCGCACCACCACGAGCGATTTTTTAGGGCCGATGGCCACGCGGTCTTCGACGGCAAGTACCCGCTCAGCAGTGCTTGCCGTGCGGGTGAATCGCTGGACAAGCCGGCAGACGGCGCCGCGAAGATGCCGCACCAGAGGCGGGGCGTGTGGGAAGGGCGGCAGTGGAGCAGCGATGGTCTTTGCGGACATGTTTTTCTCTTTTTTTTGCGATTTCTGCTTGCTTTTCTTTACCCGAGGCGCGTGACGCGCACGGCCAGCTTCTGATCGACGACTTCGAACTCGGTCCACACCAGCTGCGCGCCGCCGCACCAGACCGGCACGTCCTCGGCATGGGGCCAGCTGCTCTCGAGCACCGTTCCCTTTTCAAGCGCGAGCAGATCCTGGACACGGAACCCGGGGATGGGGACGGTCACGTCCAGCTGCATGGGCAGCCCAGCCAGTGGTGAGCCTTCGGAGTAGGGCTTCAAAGCGATACGCGATAGGTTTTTCGCATCGCCATTGAGGTCGCCGCGGGTATCCTGCAACAGAAGCGCTGCGCCGGCCTGCGCGGATGCGGCGGGATTGGTTTCGTTGCGGGTGGATGGAGAGGTGGTTTCGTCGGGCATGATGCCCGGAATGGTGCAGGTCGATGACCGAAAATGGGACAAGGAAAATTAGAAGAAATTAATGGAGGGCACAGAACTCAGAGCACAGGGATCAGGGATCAGAGCACAAGCCGAGTTGCTTCTTTCTTTGCGTGATCTTTCCACGAAGGACAGGAAGACCAGGAACGCAACTCGGCAACCTGATCCCTGATCCATGATCCCTGTGCCCTGTGCTCTGTGCCCTGATCC
>JBARHV010000436.1:0-19465 GCA_049799415.1 Silvibacterium sp. | reverse complement strand
TTGGGAGCCACCAACCATATAGGAGAGTCGATTGTATAGAATGGCAATTTGTGCCGGAGCGGGTGTTGCGTTCAGCAGGCTAGATGCATGCCGTCCAATGATTGCCGCCGCTATTCCAGCTGCACGGGCGCGATCCGTCAAGGTTCCATCCAGATTGATAAGCCCATATCCGTTCGATTCGAATCCGGAACTCATCGGATACCAGGAATACACTGCGAATTCGCGCGCGCCATGCGCAACTGCCTGCCAAATCCAAAACGTCTCGTCTTGCGGAGTGACAGGCGCCGCAATGCGCATTCCTGTTGCACCCTGACCTGCCTGAAGTTCTCCAATCCAGAATCCCTTATGAAAACTATGCCCTACGGAACGTGAAAAGTCGAGCGCGGTGTCAAGCATTGCGTTTGACCAGGGATGAGTTGACTCCGAATGCATCGGGTACATGGAGGTACCATAAAAGTCCGCATTTGCAGACATTCTGAAGTCGTCCGGTTCGCCGTATCCGTCGGTCGGAGATGTGAAGAGACTCGGCGCATCAGAATGGCTTGTAATGGGGTGAACCTTATCGAACGTGCGAATAGCATTGACGCGCGTCGCTAAATCGCCTGCCAGCTTTATATCTATGAATCTTCGCCAATCTATATAGTCGGTATAGGAAAGAATGGTTGGAAAGCGCGGAGCTTCAACTTGGTCCCAATTTGTGAAGGTTCGATACCAGGCCGTATTGAGTTCATCAAGCGTTTTATATTTACCTTGTAACCATGTCCGAAACCTTGCTTGAGTAGAGGCGTTAAAGCCGAATTCAGGATGGCTTAAGTACGGAAACTCTGCCCAATTAATGATGTGAGGCTCACTCCATACGTCCCATCCATAGAGCGCCTGAAATTGATTGGCATCCTGCGAAAGAGCCTTGAGAAAGGCGACAGCCTCTCTTCGAACATCCGGATTATCGATGTTGTATCCCGGCGCTGATTGCGAATTGATGACAGCGCCGCTGCTATCCACAAACCGGCCATCGGGATAGAGACGGCCAACCCAGTCCGGCGCGGAATCCAGGTAGATCTGGATAATTACACGCAGACCGCGCTCATGCGCTAGCCGCATCAGCAAATCGAGATTATCGAAGTTAAACTCCCCGCGCTTTGGTTCTCCGGTTTTCCAATCAATCCAGGTCTTGACGGTATCGAAACCATCCGCCTTGATCTGATCCAGGTCCCCGCTCCATCGCTGGGCGCTCGTCGCATCGATCTTCTCGAGCATTGGGGCGCGCGCTTTCCCTCCGCTATACCAAACAGCCGCCGGATAGAAAGAGTTTCCCCCGTCCGTTATAGCTTGCCCCTCTGCCAGTGATGGCCCTAATTGACTCACAAGAATAATCAGGCCGCAAATCACAATCCAGGGATGGAACTTCTTCACGCTAGGACCTCCACGGAAAACCCGTGTTCGACAAGCTATAACTTTACGAATTACGAGTTATGATATCTTTCATCCGTCCGACGCTGGCACTATGTTGTGCGGTCTTAAACATTCGCGACTGGCTATGTGGTTGCCTGCCATCATTCCTTGCAGCGGATGTTGCGTGTGTACTCCTTAAATACCTGCTCGTTGTGATCCGGCGATAAACCCACATTGGGCGACACAAATGTAGATGGCCGAAGTCCCTCTTCTAGAAGAAGGCGCCCGACCTCTGCAACCAGAGTCATGGCAATCGATACCGAAGCCACAGTCGATCCAGCAGCGAATTTTTCCGGGATACCTTCCACCGCAATCAATGCATCTTCGGGCGGCACGCAATTGTCAATCGCAATATCGGATACATCGGCAAGCTTCTTACCCGTCGAATGTTTAGAGGCAGCCTGGCGGTAATTGAAATGAGAGGACACCGAGACAACCGTTACACCGCTCTTCTTAGCCTCTATGGCCATCTCAATTGGCGCTGCATTTAGGCCGCCGTGTGAAAAAATTAAGAGAGAATCGTTTGGTTTAAGTTCATAACTTGAGAGGATGATCTCAGCATAACCTTCGCGTTGTTCCAGCCAAAGCAATTCGCGCGCGCCACCGGGCCCGACGACATTGAACCACATAAGCCGGGGATCATAAATGGGATAAAACCCAACGAAGCTGCCATAGCGAGGAAAAATGTCGAGGACAGGGATTACCGAGTGGCCGCTTCCAAACATGTACACGCGGCCACCGGATTTGATTGAGCTGGCAAAGGATTGTGCCGCTCGCTCAATATTATTCTTCTGTGTCACGCGAATCCGGGCAATGACTTCCGTGATTCGACTCAAATATTCCAACTCTACCATTTACTAGCTTCCTCTCCGTGCAGAAATGACTGCAGGTTATACCCCATTTACATGGGAGTAGTAGATGTTAACAATACGCGATTAAGACGTGTCAGGCGGTTTACGATCTTATAACGGTCTCCACGATATGTCGCTTTTACATGCTCTACGGGTTGACCACTTTGAATGTATGAGGTCCGCGTGAAGATAAATACCGGGCTCCCCTTGCTGATTCGAAGCAACTCGGCCTCCTCAGAATTTGCGAGACCGACCTCTACGACTTCATCCGCAACGAGCATATGCACACCATAACGCTCCGCTAGGATCTTATAAAGAGAGGTGCGTGGATCGAAGGTATCGAGCAAATCCGGACAAAGATGCAGTGGCAGTGAGCTACACTCAACCCCCATAGGCAAGGCATTCGCTTGACGAACACGCCGCAATTGAATCACGTCATTGCCGGGGCGCAGGCGAAGCGCTTCTATTACATCGGCACTTCCTTGTCGTATCTCAAATGAGAGAACCTTCGACAAAGGCTTGGAGCCCCGAGATTTCATCTCTTCCGTAAATGACAGTACCTGCCGAAAATCCTTCTCGAGCTTAATCCCCGAAATGAAGGTCCCTTTACCTTGCTTGCTGTAGACCACGCCAAGGTCACACAGCGACTTTATCGCCTGTCGAGCAGTCATATGACTAACGCCCAGGCTTGCTGCAATCTCCTGCACGGAAGGCAGCGGCCGGCCTACCTCAAGTTCTCCGGATTTAATCTGATGGAGCAGGCGCTGTTGAATTTGATAGTAGAGAGGTACGACACTATTGCGATCAAGTTGTTGAAGTTTCGCCATTTTTTCCAATCTAGTCATCTAGCAGAGTATATCAAGATGAGCCCTTCTATTGTCAAATATTTTGCGATAGACGGCTAAAGGCAGCTCATTTCTCTAACCTATAGTGAGCGAATATTCCGTACATGTTGGTCAGCAGGTGACATGAAGGAGACAGCTCGTTTTACGTGGCTCAAGCAGCCACACGCTATGGCACGGCTCGCATAGTAATCGTTGTAGCGGAATCCAGTTTCGCCACGCCACATCGGAAACACGCTACACGCGTTCAACCAGTGATCGAATACGGGAGTTATATCCAGATATGTATCTGCGACAAATCCTGACGCGTCTTCCCAGTTGTCGGCAAAAAATAACCTTCTTACATTATGGGCTGGGTGTTCCCGCGTAAAACCAGTCACTCCCGCGTAGAAGATTGCATTTTGAACGATGTCATAGCAAGCCCGGTGGTCCTTATGCCAACTCCCTTTCCAATGGGTAACAATCGTCGAAGGCTTATACTGCCGTATCAAGTCGCAAACGGCAAACGCTGCCTCATCATTGACGGGAACCTCGCCATCTGGATATTGAAGAAATAAAGCCTCCGCGCCAATCAAGGCCGCAGCTTTCTGGGCTGCCTCCCGCTGTGATGCTGCGTATTGCGCTGGAGGGATTGTGGAAGAGCCTTTCTCACCCAATGTAAGGCTCAACAAAGAGCCTTGCCCTCCAGTATGAGTAGCCAAGGCCACAGGAGCGCCCATAGCGAAAAAAACATCACCCGGGTGTGCAGCAATCGCCATTACATTTGACAGTGTGCCGTCTTGCGATCCGGAACCTTCCGCTGGCAATTGTCCGGCAACCTGGCCGGCAAGCAGGACTTCCGACCCCATGGAAAGTGCAGCTGCGCTCACGCCGGCCATCTTTAAAATGCTGCGTCGTGTTGTACTGGACATGGTCTACCTTCATTCTTATTGTTTGATCAACAGAGAATATCGAAGATTATGACTCTCCAAATGCTTTAATAGCCAACAATTCTCCTATAACCGTACTTACATTTCCATCTTTGATATAACTCTCGCATGGACGGGCCATTTGCGGCTAAACGAGATTGATCACGTTCCATCTCGCTGCCATGAGGGCCAGGGCTGCGGGGCTTGCCCGTGAGCAGGGACAAAGCCGCCAGTATAGCTGACGGCTTGAGTTGCCGGTTCAGAACGTAAATCGTGACGCGAACTGGAATTGCCGCGGCGTATTAACGTCGCTCGTAATCTGGCCAAAGCCTGACATATTAGCCGGAGTCGGAGAAGGATTCCAGAATACGTTTGGATATCCGAGTTGAACCGAGTTAGTAACGTTGTAGGAAGAAACCTCTAGCCGCAGTGCTCTGTCTGCCCCAAGGGAAAAGTTTTTATAAATTGACGCATCCAGATCATGAGCGCCGTTCGTCCGTACATTGCTGAGGAACCGCGAGCTTTTGCCGGCAACGAATTGGCTGGCGGGTTCGCTGAAGCATGTGTAGTTGAACCATTGCATAGCGGTGTGCTGTGCACCCTTACCCGGATCGCAGGTCTGGTCTACGCGTTGATTAAAGTAAGGATCCCCTGTTCCGGTGGGCACACCAATGGGAACACCGCTGCTCAGATAAACAATCGTGTTAACCGCCCAGCCGCCAAAAGTTTGATCCCTCCACCCCTGCAGGTTCACTCGCCGCCCTTTGCCAAACGGAAGATCGTACGAAGTCTGCCAGGTGAATTCATGCGAGATGTCTTGCTGGCTGAGCGAATGCTCAAGGTTCAGATTCCTCCAGTCCTGTACGCTTCCACCCAGATAACCGACAAAGGAAAGTGGAGGCCCGAAGTCGTCGGTCATCAGTTTGCCCCAAGTGAAGGTCGCCAACGTGGTGAAGTGGCTGGTCAACCTTTTCTCAACTTTAGTCTGCAATGAATCGTAGGCTGAATCTCCGCCGGGATAACCAAAGACTTCTACGCCGCAATTGATAGCCCCGCATGTGAACTGAGGATATGATTCTAACCCCAGAAACTGTGGGACTGTAGCTTGCCCATAAAACGCCGAAGTAGCTGGATAGACTGCTTCCCACTTATTTGGTATGGGATTATTCAGCGCGGCCTGATATGTGCCAATTGTTCCTAAGGAGAGTTGATTCAGATCCACACCCGCTAAAGGCAGGTAATGGCCACGGCTGCCGACATAGGCGACAGCGAGAACCACTCGATCCGGAAATTGATTCTCCACGCCTAAATTAAAATCATAGGTTGTCGGCGTATGCTGCGTGTGCAGTTCAGTGGCGAGTTCGTTGCCCAGATTTGTCGCCGGACCGAGTGTAGCGTTGACAGGTTGGACTACGCCGTTTGGAAAGGGATTACTCAGCGAGTTGAGCGGAACCGTATTGCCGTCCGCATTGTATGTCGTAGCATTCCAAGGCGTTTGTGCGAAAAATCCGTCGCTGTTGAGTGCACTGTTTGCAACCATCTGAGTGCTGGGACCATAGTAGATCCCGGATCCGCCCCGGAAAACAATGCTACTGGTCGGCTGCCACGCAAAACTGAGTCGCGGTCCAAAGTCCAGCATATTCGTTGTAAATGAACTACGGCTCTTGCCGTTACCCACAAACTGCTCGCCGCCGGTCAAGGCTACGCCATTGACGTTGTACTGCACCGTCGGATCAAAATACTCCAACCGGTTATGGCGCTCGGTACGGCCGCCAAAGATGTCCCAGCGCAGTCCAACATCTACCGTAAGGGTCTTGGTAATTTTGTAATTATCCTGAATGTACGCCGCATAATAAGAGCTGGCCTCGGCGCCAAAGATATCGTGCGTGAAGTTATAGCTCTCGTAGCCTGGCGCAGAACCCATGCCGAGAAGGAAAGATGCGTAATCGCTGCCGTCACCCGCAAAGGTAGTAGAGCTCGTAGCCGTATTGTCGAATTGGTAGGCACCACTGGGCGCTATTGGTTGGCCTTCGTTCATGAACTGCTTCTCAATCTCAAAGCCCGCGTCCAGTGAGTGTTTCCCTTTTACGGTTGAGACTGCTGCAATGAAATCGAATGGATTCTCGCTGACATACTGAAACGTCGTATATGGGTTGGAGCCAAGGTTGGTCGTGACGTTGCTGAAGCCAATAAAAGGGATGTCCTTATAAACCTGCTGAGCGGCAAGCGAAGCCGGGAAACCCAGTGAGGTCATGTCAAAGCCGACCTGCCGCGGATCGCCAGTCTGATTTTCATAATGGCGGGTGAAGGAATATCGCAGCTGGAGCAGAGTATTCTGAGTTAAAGAATAGTCGTCGGCCAACAGAAAATTCCTGGCATTCGTAATGATGTGATAGTAGTTCGGATCGTAGATGTTAGCGCTGCCGTATAAATCGGCATTCGCCAGCAGAAGCCGGGCAAACGAAAAGCGGCCATAAATATGTTGCTTTTCACCGCGATAACCGTCTATGCGGATATCAAACTTCTGCGCATCGTTTGGATCCAGGCCTGAGCCGAAGTTATTGTTTAGATGATACGGTCCTATGCCTGTGCTATTTGGCGATGGGAACTGTGGTCCGTAATTCAACGCAATCGCATTTTGATCGCCCACCGGAATCTTATTATCAGCAAATGGTTGGCGCTGGCCACTGGGCAGATCAGGAACTAATGGATCGTAGATCGTAAACGAGTCTCCAGAAAAATCGCCTGTGCGTTCTGCCGCGGTAGGCACTGTAGAGTAGCCGGTCTGTAGTAAATCCTGTTGCGTGGCTTCGTAATCTGCAAAAATAAATAACTTATCGTGCAGAATCGGCCCACCGATTGACCCGCCTTCCTGATAACGGTGGAATCCAAGCGGCTGATTAGCTTGACCATTGCTCAACTGGTTCTGTTTCAAAAAGTAATCATTGCCAGATAGAACATCGGGCCGGATATAAACAAAGCCGTCACCGTGAAAGCTGTTGGTGCCGGATTTCGTGACCAGGCTGATAGCGCCTGCCCCTCCGCTCTGATAGGTGGCCGGCGTATTCTGCGTCTCCACGCGGTACTCTTGTATATCGTCGAGCGGTATTTGCATGGCCGGGATCTCGGCGCCGAGGTTATTCTCGCCAATGCCGATCGGGCTCCCATCTACCAGAAACTGAACCGATCCTGGGGTGGCGCCATTGATGGTGTACGCGGCCACGTCTGCACCAGGACGCGAATTGAAGACCGCTGAGGTGTCCGAGGCATTTGGAACGCCATTGGTAGGGCTGACACCTGCGCTCAATTGCACCAGTTGGTACACGTCGCGGGTGAGCAGCGGTACCCGGTTAATAGTAGCCTCGTCAATCAGTTGGCCAACCGTGGAATTGCTTGACCCTATTAAGGAAGATGTCCCTGAAACTGTCACTACCTGATTTACGGCGCCTACATTAAGCGCAGCGTTTAGGGTCGTGATTTGGTCCACAGTCACAACCACATCCTTGTGGACAGAAGTGTCAAACCCTGTCTGAGTGAAGGTCACCTGATAGCTGGCCGGCGGGAGCGACCCGAAGGAATACACACCTACGGCATTCGTCACCTTCGTCAGAACAACGCCGGTTGAAGCGCTTTGCACTTTGACTGTGGCACCGGAAACGGCAGCCCCGGAAGAATCGGTAACCACGCCGTTGATCCCGCCATTTCCGGCCTGGGCAAATGCTGCGGTTTCTATACTGAGAGCGAAAAATGAGATCCACAATATTCTTCGCAGCGATATTTTTTTTGATTTCCAAGCGTACATGATCGCGGCCTCCCGACTTAAAACAAACTTTTACCTGTTTGCACACAGCATGTCAACTAGTTTTATAGATGACTATAGGTAGGCTTTATCGACGACCATCGTTGTGCGTCTTCAGGCGTGTCTGCATTTGCACGGACAGCGGAACCGATGGGTCCGGTTTCGGGGAAATGACCGGTAATCTGCCCCGCAACTTCCGCGAGAATCGTCTCAGTCTGCTGTCCTCATACACAATTGAAACGATTCGGCTTCGCCTCAGACATGCTGAGCGTCGCGCATTTCGGTTCTTAATGAGGGCATAATCGCCGAACCCTCAGTGAGTGCATTGCCCTTCACAGCCGCGCTACACTAACAATCGAGCTGGTGCAAAAGATCGGGCAGACCAAGGGCAGGTATCCGCGTCCATTATTGCGCGGAGCAATTCGAGAACGATGGCAGCATGTCATCTTCCGTCCTCAATGTGCATGCTTCAAAATCGAAGTTGGACCACTTCCGCCGAAGTCCCCCTCTGGGCGACATTAGAGGCTAGTGTTCTCGTTGGGCGTCTGCGAAGCATTCACTCGCTATTTGGCAAAGGACAAGGGATTGCTGCCACCGGTCGCTCTCTTCTTTGCCGGCTAAAGTGCGCGCGTAGTGGATCGATGGCCCAAGCAACTCGGGAGCGAAGCAGAAGAATGGCTTCTGAGGCGAGCGAAGATACGCCGCGAAAACAGCATTCCAAAGCGCTCTGAAGTGCTTGATTGACGGATGCGCTTGCCCATCTCCATTCCCGATATCAACCTGCATGCAGCCGGGACTTCCAATCCTGCCGTGCAGGAAGTGGACCCTCTCGATGACCGGCTGGAGAAACCCGAGTTTGCGTTCGAAGCCTCCATAGACCATTTCGCTACCGGTATACCAGTGCGAGAAGTCGCCGTTGAACTCAAGTCCGGGGAAAATGCGCAGAAACTGCACCGTCCGCCACATGTCCTGAAAGATAGTCGCGCGATGCGTCTCGACATACAACGGTACGCCGAATCGGTCACGTGCTTCTAGAACGGCTTCGATTAGTCTGTGAGCGACATCGTCGTCTTCGAAACCCCATCCCACATGTAGCGTAAGGCATTCAAGATCGTGCGAGCGGGCTTCCGAGGTGAGACGCACTGCATCTCCAGATTCACTTACGCGCCCGCTACCGCATACACCGAGGCCAATCGACAGCGCTTCATCAACAAGCGCCGGGACCAGAGGCTCGATGAACTGTACACCCTTGTATCCGGCGTCGCGAATCGCACGCAAATGGCCTCCTCGCGGCATCGGCAGCTCGTCAAGCGCTAGCCAGTTCATATAGCAGCGTAACTCCGGCATCGAGGTTTGGTTAGTCATGAATTATTGGCTCATCCAATTTATATCACTTTAACACCAAATCAACAGCGGAACTCAGGTTCCATGAATTCCCATTGTGGAGCAATCATCATCGACCTCTAGACTTATCCCGCAGCCGGGAAGAGTTTGACCATTCTTGAGAAACAGTGCAATAATCGGTGCGATAAGGTTGGACCAATGCGAGTAGATGTGGAAATATCCCGCTGAACCCCCATGGGGAATGAAGTAGCTGTGAAGCCTGCCAGCCTTGAGATCCAGGGCGAGATTGCCTCTGCCAGCTCGCTCTACGTCTGGTCGATCTCTGTTGTAGTGGCCCTTGGAGGGTTTCTATTCGGCTATGACTGGGTTGTGATTGGAGGTGCCAAACCCTTCTATGAAGTCTATTTCCACCTGACCTCTGCATCGTCGCAAGGCTGGGCGATGAGTTGTGCCCTTCTTGGATGTCTAATCGGATCACTTCTCTCAGGCGTACTGAGCGAACGGCTCGGCCGGAAGCCGTCTCTGCTCGTCGCGGCGTTTATCTTCATCTTGTCCTCGCTCTGCGTCGGCTTTGCCCCAACTTTCTCAGCATTTGTTGCGTGGCGCATGGCGGGAGGGCTGGCTATCGGGATGACATCCGGCTTGTCGCCCATGTATATCGCGGAGGTAGCGCCGGCTAGGATTCGCGGGAAGCTTGTCGGCTTGAATGACCTGGCAAATGTGCTTGGAATCCTGTCGGCCCAGGTTGTCAACTGGTCGATTGCAAGGCCCATCATGGATACCAGCGCGGCCGCAGTCCTCGCGTCGTGGAATGGTCAGCGGGGCTGGCGTTGGATGTTCGTCGCCGCAGCCGTTCCAGCAATGGCCTTTCTGCTGGGAATGTTTTTTGTGCCGGAAAGCCCACGTTGGCTCGCCCTGCGGGGGCGTTTGCTCGAAGCGGCAGGGGTGCTGGAGCGAATCGGCGGTTCAAGGCATGCGCAATTTGTCTTGGAGGAGATCAAATCGTCGGGCCTCCGCACAAACACCCGGAACGAAGTACTACAACTTCTGCGAATGCCATTTCGGCGAATCCTTATTCTGAGTGTTGTGATGGCTGTTTTGCAACAGTGGTGTGGCGTCAACGTCATATTCAACTATGCCCAAGAGATCTTCGCTGACGCGGGCTATACCCTCTCAAGCATCTTGTTCGATATCCTGCTGACCGGGATCGTCCTGGTTCTATTCACGTTTCTGGCGATCGCCACAATTGATCGCATAGGCCGGAGGCCCTTGATGTTATTCGGCTGTGCAGGCCTGTTTGTCATTCACGGAGTGCTTGGCACCCTGTACTATCGCCATAGCCATGGGCTGCCGATGCTATGTCTCGTTGTGGCAGCGATTGCTTGCTACGCCCTAACTCTCGCCCCTGTAACCTGGGTGGTGCTCGCCGAGATCTTCCCCGGCTCAGTGCGAGGGACTGGAGTGGCGATTGCTACGGCTAGTCTTTGGATCGCCTGCTTCTTGCTGACCTACACGTTCCCGCTGCTCAATCGAGCATTCGGCACAGCAGGCAATCTTTGGATCTATGGGGCGATCTGCGCCATGGGCTTCGTCTTCCTCTATCGGCAGCTGCCAGAGACACGCCAGAAAAGTCTCGAAGAAATCGAAGCCTCTTGGGCTATTAACCGACCCGGTTAACGATTTGGCGGTCTGCGAATGAGTGCTCTTTCCTTGCTAAATGCGGAGCATAGCAGGATCAGGCCTTGGGCAGACCCACTGTTCCCCCCATCTTGTTCTTGTCTTCCATCCAGACATCTGAGTCCGCTTCCGAGAAGCGCCTGGAGGCAGCCGCCAGAATCGTAGAGTCAGGTACCTTCGTCAGTTTGGTATAACAGGGATGCTGCGACTCCTTAAAGGGGTCGTTGTGCTTGGCGTTATAGCAGCAGATCATCGACCAGCGTGGGTTATCGGAGCGATTCTTGTCAGAACGGTGCAGCGTGTTTGCGTGGAAAAAGACGGCGTCGCCGGGCTCCATAATGACGTAGACAAGTTCCAGGCGCTTCAGAATCTCATCGACGCGCGCCTGGTCCGCCCCTGCCTGTTCGCCCGTAAGCTTGTGCTCAACGCGGCCTAGCTTGTGCGAGCCCTTGATAACCTGTAAGCAGCCGTTCTCTTTCGTTGCCTTGTCGACGGCAATCGAGACGCTGGTCAGGTCCGGGTAGAGAACTCCGTTCTGATACCAATAACCATAGTCCTGGTGCCAGGCCCAAGCTCCGCCGACCTTGGCATCCTTCATGATCATCTTCGAGTGATAGTGATAAACCTCATCGTCGAGCAGCTTTTCGGCTGAGCCCACAATCGACTCGCAACGAGCAACCGCGCCGTAGATGGTATCGGTAGGATGGTTCCAAAGTGAGAGCCGTACTGTACCGCCCTCGCCATCGGCTTGACCGTAGGATCGTTGGTCGAGAATACGATCCTCGCGAGCCGCACGGCTCAGCAAGCCAATCTCCTCCGGGGAAAGCATCCCTTTGATAAGAAGGAATCCGTCCTCGTGGTACTTGCGGACTTCGTCCTGGGAAATTACACCTTTTGCCATTTCGACTCCTTGCCGGGGGAATTATGTTGAAGTTCGTCCACTGGTTAATTTTCTTTTACAAAATGTGCATAGCATTGGTCCAGCCACTGGCAGACTTTTTATAGTCTCCTCTTCATTCCGTTGTCAACCGCCCCTTTTGGGAGTTCGTATGCCGGATTTTCATAGGGTCTGCCCAGAGAAAGATCGGCAACCAGCTCCGCGCATCGATGAGAGGCAGAAGCGCAAAAGAGATCAGGTAAATGGCTTTCCTGCGAATCCAGACAAGCGCTCAGAACGGATTCTTGAGCGTAATTCTTAGGACAAAGGCGTGGTCGCAAGGTTTCACCCTCGGCGTTGTCACGACGAGAGCTTCTTTGGTGAACTCCCATTTGAGGGGCTCGTCGCTACCGAGCATTTTGATGGAGGCAATTTCTGATGGATAGAATCCTGCCCAAGCCCACAACTCGCCCTTCGGTACTAGGCTCGTGATATAGGCTCTACCTTCCGGCCACGCAAGTAAGATCACATACAGATAATTGTCCTTACAAGTGAAGCGAATGTCCCGCGGCGTGTATTGGATCGAGTTGTCTTCATTGAAGGATCCGTTCTTCTTAATGTGTGTTGGCCCTTCCGCAGCAATAAGCCATGGACTTGTGCCATAGATTGCCTCTCCGTTGATCCGCAGCCAGTCTCCAATCCCGCGCAGCCTCTCCTTTGCTGGCTCGGGTATAGTGCCGTCGGGCTTTGGTCCAACGTTCAGAAGGAGAAATCCATTCTTGCTCACTCGATCGACCAAACCCGTCACTAATTCGTTCACCGACTTGAACCCGATAGCCTTTACATATCCCCATGCGCTGCCCGCGTCGATTGTCGTGTCAGTAATCCACTCGTTGTAGGTCATGGTCAGTTCCTGGCCCTGCTCTAGGTCGTTGATGCCTACCCCAGGAGTAAGGTCATTCCATTTATAGAAAACAGTTACCTCTTTGTTCAACCTTGTGGCATGATTGAAGTAATATGTCATAAGATCTTTTTTATACCATTCGTCAATTGAAATCAGTCCATGGTCAAACCAAAGGGCGTCGGGATTGTAGTTGTTCACCACCTCAATGACCTTCCCTTCCCAAACGTCTAGAAACTTCTTGCTCGGCAGCGCGCCTGGAGCGTGAGCTTCACCGTAGAGGCCTGCATAACGTGGATCGCTGACATCGTAATGTTTGTCCCATGTGGGGAACCAAGACCAATGCTCCGCGTGATGGAATGTGGCGAGAAACTTCATATTTTGTTGTTTGATGGCCTTCGATAGCTCGCCGACGACGTCCCGTCGCGGTCCCATTTTCATAGCATTCCATTTTGAATATTTTGTATTCCACATCGAAAAACCATCAACATGTTCCGCAACTGGGCCAGCGAAACGGGCCCCTGCATTCTTGAATAGTTCCGCCCATTCATCCGGATCGAAATGGCTGCCAGTAAACATCGGAATGAAGTCTTTATAGCCAAACTTCTCCAATGGGCCGTAGGTGGCCACCTGGTGTTTTCTGTCGTCAGAGTCCGGATCGGAATAGATATTACGGGAGTACTCTGTTCCATTTTTTCCGTAGGCTGGCACAGAGTAAACACCCCAGTGCGTGTAGATACCGAACTTGCCATCCCGCAACCACTGAGGAGTAGGTATGTTTCGCAGCGAGTTCCACGAAGGTTGGTAGGGGCCGCTCGAGGCGGCAGCAGGAATCTGCTTCTGATCTGCAAACATTTCTAAAGAGCCGGCCAGTGAGGCTGCGGAAAAGGCAGCACTGCCCTTCAGTAAATCACGTCTGTTGTACCTGACAGTCATCATTTCCCTCTTGTGCAAGTAATGGCGGTGTTTTGCACCGCAGGTTGGCATCGCAAGGAGCTACGCCGTATGGAAGACAGCTCCAACGACAATGCTCCAGGCCGCAATACGCTCATCCCCATTTTGCCGAGCAAATCGTATTGCATGATGGAATACCCTCATTTCACAAAGTCTAAAAGACTGCCATTGAACCGCCATTGGCCAATACAATCGCCGAATGAGGATCGTAAGACCGAAGTGAGGAGTTCGGCGGACGCGCGACGCCGAATCCGTCCATTCGCGAGTAAGAAATCTGAAACATTGCCTCTTAAGCCGACCATCAACCTGCTTATTTCCCAAAAACAAGTGGCGCGTATTGGTCCATCCATTTTTCCAGCTGGTCGAATTCTAAGAGCAACTTCTGTCATCCGTCAAGCCACACACTTTCATGGCGTCGCTCAGAGACCAAGTCCACGAGGCACTTCGCCATAGGCTTCGATCTTTATCCACGCCTGCTAGCTTGTACGGAGGTCAAAGAATGAGCGATCCAGCTTTTCGAACGTTGAGTTAGTAATCGCCCATTGTGCCTCTATGGAATGAGCAGTTTCATATTTGCGAAGATGCGCACATTTACGGGCAAGACATAGGCCAGAACGCATAGTGATCCAGTTGTACCTTGGCCCCATTCGCATCAGACGATCATATTCAGCCTATAAGCGTTTCGTGGTGCCTCGGGTGGATCTAAGAATGAGTCGGTTCGCCCAGAGGATGTCACGGAAGCGTAATACTCGACCATCTCATCCTGGGCTGAAAAGGGTCCTAGGTTGACACTGTAAACACTTCGACCGGCATGCGCAGCTAGTTGCATTTTCCATTCGCTCTGGCCCTGGCGCCGAATGTGAAATTTGACCTCTGCCTGCTCCAGGCCTGGTGCGACGATGAAGATTCGAAGCGACCTCCACGGTTTCATCAGAGAGGGTCGTGCTGGAATAAAGATCCGTGCTGGATTTGCTTGCTCGGGGCTGATAGCAGCTTCATATGCCTGGTTCATTCCGGCGGAAGTTCGTCCATGAATTCCTGGATTGAAAGACGCAGGCGCTCGATGGCAATCCAAACGAACTTGTTTTGCATGGATGCCAGTTGGCCTTGATCGTTGCGGGTTGCGATGACTCCTTGATAATCGAGCATTACTTGGCGCACCAGCGGCGCGATTGCAAGCCAGAGAGGCACGCCGTTTTGCATCAAATGCGCGCGGGCCCGGGCCTCGCTTTCTGCAGCTCTTAATCTGACCGCTTCCTCGAGTACCGCATTCAATTTGTGTGCTGCCTCGTAGGCATCGCAATAAGGCACCATGAAGGCCACAAAGCCAGCGAAATAGCCGATGCGGTTCTTCTCCAGTGGCGTGGTTGCCTCAGCCTGTAATTCCTGAAACGTCTTAGCCGTGGCCCGCTGAATCGGTAATACCGCGAGGTCGTAGGCAACATCAATGGGGAACGATCGATAGGAACGGTGGTTCCATCAATTCCGAAAACCATTCCTTGTCTCTCTAAAAAATCGAACACCGCATAGAGCAGCGCTTACCCACTCACCCCCTTTGAGGATCGCTCCGTCTTTGCAGGTGGCTATCTCGTACCCCTGGGTGCTTTTGAAAGAATTGCGGTCAATGCTTAGTATTAGAACCGCCCTTCTGGCAGCAGACTCGCTGCTGGATTTCGTGATTTCTAGCGCGCTATTCAGGGAGCGCAGGCTTGTGACGAGTTCCAGTATTGCGAGTCGCACCATTTGGCTGGACGCTACCTGCGCTCTAATTACAATGCGGTGCGGCCGCAAGGCCTGCACCAGCCCTTACGGCGTATGCAAAAAGCCGCTTGCTACTATAAGCGCTCCAGACTTGATGAAGTCTCTGCGAACCATGATTCTTATTGTTTCCTCTCGAAGACCTTCACGCGCCACCAGTCCAGCTTGCCCCAATTTTCTCAAGTGTGCAGCTCTTGGTTTCAGGAAGCGGTCGCCATACGAACAGTGCTTCAGCGACGCAAAAGACCGCATAAAAAAGAATGGAAAGCCGTTGTGAAATTTCGCTTGCAGCAGTCTGCTCTGATCTAACATGGGAAACGCCTGTGAAAGGGAAAAGTTGAAAAACCATAAAGCCATCGTTGCAAGAGCTAGCGCACGGCTGCCTACGGACATTGGAAATATCTCCGTGAGGACAATCCAGGTGACAGGCTCAACGGATAGAGCAAAGTCTGCGATGCAGCCAAGCACGAAGACGAGCTGCCACATGCCTGTGTTCGCATGCATTGCGGCTCGCCCATCGCAATTTCTACCCGGAGCCAGCGTTAGAAACACGACTTTCGTGGGTCAGAGGCGAGCGTGTATTGAGGATATGCTCTCTCATTGTTTGGCGAGCCGCCTCACTATCCCTTGCTTTGATGGCAGCAAATATCCGCTGATGGTCCATCAATGGCTGTTCCAGAGCGACACGATTCGAGAGCTGGGACATACTAAAAAGCATTGTTCGGTGGATCTGCTTGAAAAGTAAATGGCATATACGGTTGCCGCTTGCCCGAAAAATAGCATCGTGAAAGGCCATATCCGCATTGATGCGCTCTCGAACAGTCTTGCTGTTCTGCATCGCGGCAATTGAGTTGCGGAGGGCGTTCAGGTCTTCGGCTGCAGCTCGCTCGGCCGCTCTGGCAGTTAGTTCCGGTTCCACAATCAAACGCGTTTCTAAGAGTTCGTGGTGAGAAAGATCGTCCAGAAGTACGAGGAAGTCGAGAGGTTCGTTCAAAACAGTCTCAGCACTCATGCTCAAATAGGTACCGTCTCCCACTTTTTGCGTAAGAACTCCCATCATTTCAAGTACTTTAAGTACCTGGCGAACGGAGGCACGATTAACCCCAAACTCTTTTGCCATCTCTCTCTCTGCTGGAAATTTTGTTCCAGGCGAAATCGTGCCGTCCGCGATCATCCGCTTGATCTGGGAGATCAGCTTCGCTGTAACTCTATTGTCCTGAGGACTCTTATGCGTTTTGGAAACTCTTGCCATATGCAACCACTATTATGTCACCTGTACCTGTCCTTAATACCACGGAGCCAGCAGATTTCTAGTTTCACCACAACTTTCCCCAAGGCAGTTGGCTTCTGTTCTTTCACATGTCATAGCCCTTGCTGTTGAAGAACGGACCAGTCGAGGTCATTCGATCGATCCCCATCATCCTTGGGAATACCATGATCGAGAAGGCCTGTAGATATCAGAAACAATCGAATAACTTCATAGGACTTTCTGGCGGTCGACCTTGAGTTAGTAACGCGCTGCAGCGGTGTAGAAGTGATAATTGATATAAAAGGTTTGGCTGCGAATTGAGGAGAACGACTTTCTGCTGACGGCACATAATGCGCCGCTGATTCGAGGAGTGGTAGCCTGCTACCGCCCTACGATCTCCTCCACAAAAGCCTTCTTCTGCGGCAACAGAATCTCCTTTTCTGCTCTTATTTTTTTGCCGTTTTTAAAAGCGTCACTTTTGTTCCAGTTCTAGCCACTTCTCACCCAAAAGCCAATCTTATGGATTGCAGTATATTTCGCGCATGACTGACCAGGATCGCTCGCCTGGCAACGGAAGCTGCATGGGATCGATCAGGCTCAACCATTGCTGGTTTCGGGGTTCGTCTGCGAACCTCTCCATATCACCCTTGTAATCGCTTCCGGTGTACTCATAGTAGCCAAAGAGGTAGTAATGATCGCCCTCAAGTTTTTGAATGAATATGGAGAAGTTATGTATGTGATATTTGGTCAACAGATCGCGAACACCCGGACTGGAAACGGCATGCAGAGCCTCATACGCGCTGCCATGACGAGGCTTGATGCCTATCACCATCCCTATTCGCTGAACCGGCGTACGGCGCAAACGGCAGAAAAAAGCAACCATCGGGAGCGAAAGGCCGGCTGCAATTGTAAAGAAAGAAGATCGTTTCACTGCAACCCGCTGGTCCTGTAATGCATTAAATTTCCAGCGCCACTACTCTGAGTTAAGAATTAAAATAATGGCGCTGATCATAGGCTTTGTAAACTAATCGTGGACTGTATGTGGCGGACTCCAGGAGAGCGTCGGCATCATTCTTCACACCCATTCGTAATAATGCCCGAGGGAAGAGATACGTTGCACAACCATTGTGGGAAAAAGACGTCGTATGATGCGGTCGTAGGTGCCTGGTAGCCAATGCCAGAAGTCCCTGCTCCAGACGCCTTAAAATCCGAGATGAGAGTTGCCATGCAAGCGACGGTGTTCGCGTATCCCGAGCAAGATGGCGCTCCGGGCGCAACAGCATTACTAAAGCTTGGATTCGTCCCTATCGTATTGCCTGTCTGGTTCGAGAAGCTGAACGTCCCACCATTTGTAAAGGTATTATTTCCATCAACTCCAAAAATAGAACTGTACTCAACAAGGTCGCTGGAATTCCCATCTCCCACAGCAGCCCCAAAAATCGCGTCTCCCGTACAGCCATCCGCTGTCGACGTAGCGTAAATTCCGTTAAACGCCTCAACATTATTAGCGGCATTTATTAATAATTCACCATTCCCCAGGCAATACTTCTGGTTTGGGTCCCGCTCGTTGCCCCACGAGGTGTTGTCTTTGAAAAATACGTAGGCGTTCTGACTACCGGACGAATTGTTCGTTACTTCAAGTCCACGCCCACCATTGTTCACGATGATATTGTCCTCAACAGCGACCTGCGCTATGTATGGAGTTCCGCCCCCTTGCGAATAGTCAAGCGTGTCAATGATGATCCCCTCGCCATCCGTTGGCGATGTTCCGTCACAAGGGTTCGCATCTAGGTTTCCGTAGCTGAAGTTTCCAGCGACATAAATGTGAGTACCAGAGGTATAGTCTGCAACAATCGGCTGATAGACACTGATCCCGCTGTCACACTCGTTGTCAGTCTGCGCCGCATTATAAGCGATGTCTCCGATAAAATTCACATAGTCAAAGCTTATGGTGGTGCTGCTCGCGAGATTATGAGCAATAAATCCGCCATTTTGGCACCCGTTCGCAATGTCGTTCGCAAAAATAATGTCTTGGATATTGGCGGGCGTCGTGGTATTCGGGGACGCAACAAAGCACGACACAATATTGCTGTTGGCGACGGAGCCCTGCACCTCCCATCCATCGACCATCCAATGGCTTTGGTCGACCCAGAAAGCACCAGTCTTACCGTTTTCCGAGGTATTCACGATACAAGTGTCGAACGTCGTGCAATGGAGTTCTGCTACACAATGACCGGTCCCAGTGACAGTGCCCCAATTGCCCTCCCAAAAGCTCCAACCATCATAGGAGCCTGCAGCAGCCTGAATCACATCACCGCAGTTGAGGTCATGGTGGGGCGTTAGCCAAGGGAGAGAAGTGGTGAGTCCACTATTCGAATCATTCCCCGTAGTACTGAGGTAGTAGGTGCTTCCAAACGATGGCAACGTGCAGAAACACGCTGCAAGAAATATGCCAAGTATGGCGAGCCTTTTCTTCATGGACCTGCCTCCATTTGTTGTTCCTACATCAGAAGATGGAGCGGACTGTTGGTCCACCCTTAGTTGATAAACTGTGACGCTGATTACCAATTCACAGATATCCAGGGGCTTTCATCCGCCAAGATTAAACAATCGACTCGGGCTCCGACTTCTGTCGTTTCTACCGCAGGCGATCGTAATTGAAACGCTGAATATGAGTTAATCGTTCCGCTGGTTCTCTCGTACTTGGTGCGATCTATTGGTCCAGCCTTTCAGTATCGGTACGCTAATGGAACGCTCCAATGCTTGTCAACAAAAATCGTCGCAATGATCGTCAATTTTGCTCAAAACTGATTTCACCTCAAACAGGTTTCTCTTCGGAAATGGACGCGAAGG
>JBARHV010000435.1:0-14259 GCA_049799415.1 Silvibacterium sp. | reverse complement strand
CTCCTGCTTGAAGTAATCGATCTGTTCCGCCTGAATGTCGATGACGCCGATGAGACGATTTTTGACGATGAGCGGAACGGCCAGCTCAGAGCGAACCTGAGGGTTGGCATTGATGTAATTTTCAGCGTGCGTAACGTCGTTGACGAGGATGGCCTTGCGCTGCTCGGCGACCTCACCGACGACTCCCTGGCCCATCTTGATGCGCAGGCGCTCTACCTCAGAGGTGTGCCCGATCTGGAAGCGCATGCGGAGGTCGTTGCTGCGGTCGTTGACGAGAAGGATGGCGAAGATGCGATAGTCGATGACGGCGCGCACGAGGTCGGCTGTCCGCTTGAGGAGGGTTTGCAGATCGAGCGTGGTGTTGAGGGTATCGGCGAGGCGCGCGAGAAATTCAATCTGAATGGGATCGACGCGGATCTGCGGCGCCGATGCAGGCGCAGCGGCGGCCGCAGAGGGACGGTAGTCGCCCTCAAAGCCTTCGTGGGTTCCGGTGGTGTGGGTCTGTTCTTTACTCACGTGGTTTTGGGGACTGGCCGCCCAGGCAACTGCGCCTTGCACTGAAGGGCACGTCGAAAGTCGTGGTTCCCATCTTACTTCTTTACTTCACGGTTGAGGGTGAATCCTGACTTTTTAGCTTCTACGGGACGTCCATGGCCTCTACGATGGCAACGCTTGAGCTGGCTCCGATGCGGCTGGCTCCGGCGTGGAGCATGGCGCGGGCATCGTTGAGGGTGCGAATGCCTCCAGAGGCCTTGACGCCGCAGCGGGCCCCAGCGACACCGCGCATGAGGGAGACATCGGCTGCGGTTGCGCCGCTGGTGGAGAAACCGGTGCTGGTTTTGATGAAGTCGACTCCCGCGGTGCAGGCGATTTCGGACGCGAGCAGCTTTTCTTCCAGGGTGAGGAGGCAGGTTTCGAGTATGACCTTGACGATGGCTCCTGCGCCGTGGGTGATTTCGACGACGCCGCGAATGTCGGCTTCGACGAGGGCGCTGTCGCCGGACTTGAGGAAGCCGATGTTGAGCACCATGTCGAGCTCGCGCGTTCCGGCGCGGACCATGGCTTCGGCCTCGTCCCGCTTGGTGGTGGTGAGGCTGGCTCCGAGCGGAAAGCCGATGACGACGCCGACGGGAACGCCGGTCCCGGCAAGCGCGGCATACGCAGTCGCGACCCACACGGGGTTGACCATGGCGCAGGCGAAGCGGTACTGGGCGGCCTCAGCGCAGAGCTTGAGCACCTGGGCGCGCGTGGCCTCGGGCTTGAGCAGCGTGTGGTCGATGACGGCGGCGAGCGACCGGCGGCTGGAGAGCGCAGCGGCGGCGAAGGCCTCTACGTCATACGGATTTTTTTCGTCTGGATTTTTCTTGTCAGCGGCGGCGCTGCCGGGTTCGAGTGTCTGGGTGGTCATGGTTGTGAGGCTCCTTTCGTCATGGTTCCGATCATGCGCGGCGGTCTATTCAGGAAAATCGGGTGGCATGAGGCGAATGTCGGGCACGTTGCGGAAGCGCTCGGCGTAGTCCATGCCGTAACCGATGACGAAGTGATTGGGAATGACGAATCCGGTGTAGTCGGCGTCGATTTTTTCGAGGCGGCGCGAGGGTTTGTCGAGCAAGGCGGCGACCTTCAGCGTTTTGGGCCGGTGCTGGAGCATGAGCTTGCGCAGGAAGGACAGCGTGAGGCCAGTGTCGAGGATATCTTCGACGACGATGATGTTCTTGCCTTCGATGGGCTGATCGAGGTCTTTGATGAGCTTGACGGCTCCGCTGCTGCGCTGGCCTTTGCCGTAACTGGTGACAGCTACGAAGTCGAAGGTGCAGTCGATGGTGATGCTGCGGGACAGGTCGGCGAGAAAGATGGCTGCGCCTTTCAAGACGCCCACGAGGACGACACTCTGCCCGGCGAAGTCGGCGTCGATCTGACGGCCAATCTCGGCGGTGCGCTGGGCGATCTGTTCCGTGCTGAACAGAATAGGGAAATCTTTGTGGATGGCAGCGTGGCTCACGTTCCAAGGATAGCGCGGAGGGTTGTGAAAAGGGGAAGGTGATCATTGAGAGCCGGTTTTGCGGTCATCGAGGGGGCTTGCGCGGCTCGCAGGGGCATAGAAAAAGTGAGGCCTGCGTGGGTGTGGCCGTGGTATGGTTATGCCACTCCTGCAGGGGTGGTTTTCGCTGGCATAGAAGGCCTGTGACGGCGGCGCATTTCGCACCCGGCACGGGCTTAAATTTTCTATACGTCAGAGGGATCTTTACGATGGTTCGACCGGCGCGTTCTTTGGCATCCTTTTTTTGCCGTCTATTCGCAGTTTGCTGCCTGGGTATTCTGGGCAGCTTTTCCTTGTGCGGTTTTGCGCAGGCTGCGCAACCGCTATTACTGCGCAACCCTTCGCTCAGCCAGGACAAGATTGCGTTCCTTTATGCCGACGATATATGGACGGTCTCCCGCGATGGCGGCGAGGCGCAGCGATTGACATCCATAGGCTCGGTGGTGAGCGGCCCCTATTTTTCACCGGATGGAACGCAGATTGCCTATTCGACCCGCGAGAGCGGCGTGATTGAAGTGTATGTGACCAGTGCAGAGGGCGGCGTGCCGCGCCGCATTACCTGGGACCCCTCGGGAAATGTTGCCATAGGCTGGACGCCGGACGGCAAGGATGTACTGTTCGACTCGATGCGTGAAAGTTACTCGGATTTCTTCCGGCTGTTCCGCACGCGCGCGGACGGTACGGGATCGCCAACGCTTCTTCCACTGCCTAGCGCGACGACGGGCTCCTTCTCTTCGGACGGTACGACACTAGCTTATGTGCCTGTGCAGCAATGGGAGACCGCATGGAAGCATTACCGCGGCGGCCAGACGACTCCCGTGTGGCTGGTCAATATGAAGACGCTGGATCTTGTGAAGATTCCGCGCGACAACTCGAACGATTCAAGCCCGGTGTGGGAAGGCCACACGGTTTATTTTCTCTCCGACCGCAACGGGCTGGTTTCGCTGTTCAGCTACGACACGGATACGAAGGAAGTGAAGCAGGTTGTTGAGAATCACAGCTACGACCTTAAGACCGTGGCTGCCGGGCCGGGCGCGCTGGTGTATGAGCAGTTCGGTTCGCTGCATCTCTACGATCTGGCGACGCATCAAGAGCATGTTGTTCCAGTCACGATTCACGGCGATCTTCCGACCCTGGTTCCGCATCTTGCGAACATTCCCGCGCGGGAACAGCAGAACTTCGCTGTTTCACCGACGGGGGTGCGCGTTGTTGTGGAGGCGCATGGCGACATCTTTACTCTGCCTGCCGAAAAGGGAGATACGCGCAACCTGACGAAGACCCCCGGCGTCGCCGAGCGCGATCCAGCATGGTCGCCGGACGGCAAATCGATTGCCTATTTCAGCGATGCTTCCGGCGAGTACCAGCTTTACATCCGCGACCAGGAGGGCCTGCAGGCGCCGAAGGTCATCGACCTGGGGCCCGATCCATCGTATTTCTACAGCCCGCACTGGTCGCCGGATTCCAAGTACATTGCATACTCGGACAAGCACCTGCACATCTGGTACGTCGATGTGGCGGGCGGCAAGCCGGTGAAGATCGATACCGCGCTGCGCGGCGGCTTCGGCTCGTCGGTTGAAATATCGTGGTCGCCTGACTCGCAATGGGTTGCTTACACCCGCGACTTGCAGAACCAGCTGCATGCGGTCTTCTTCTATTCGCTTGCGACGCATACCTCGACACAGATCACGGACGGCATGAGCAATGCCGCGCATCCGGTGTTTGATCCGAACGGCAAATATCTCTATTTCGCGGCTTCCACCAATAACGGACCCTCGGACGCGGGCATTGATCTTTCTTCGCTGGATCGCGCGACCACCAGCAATGCGTATGTGGTTGTGCTGGCGAAGGACGGCGCATCGCCGGTGCCGCCGCAGAGCGATGATGAGAATGCGAAGAAGGACGAGGACAAGAAGGACGACGATAAGAAGGACGTCAAGGCTGACGCAACCGCGTCCCAGGAAAAGACAGCAGCGAAGGGTGACGAATCGAAGACCGACGCGAAGAAAAAAGAAGGCGAGAAGCCCAAGCCGAAGCCGACGGTGATCGATCTTGCCGGCATCGGCAACCGCATTTTGTCTCTGCCGATCCCGGCGCGGAATTATGTTGATCTTTCG
This sequence comes from Silvibacterium sp., assembly GCA_049799415.1. Taxonomy (GTDB): domain Bacteria; phylum Acidobacteriota; class Terriglobia; order Terriglobales; family Acidobacteriaceae; genus Silvibacterium. The sequence continues at coordinate 10,104 of JBARHV010000435.1, read as the reverse complement.
GTGGGCAAGACGGGCGTGCTATTTCTCGCAGAGGGCAGTGCGGTAGGCCGCGCTTCTGAGCAGGCGGGCCCGCCGATTCGCTCTCTCTGGCGCTTCACTACTGAAAGCCGCAAGACGGAAGAGGTCCTGGGCGGACTGACTGGGTACAGTGTTTCATTTAATGGAGAAAAGCTCTTCTACATGCGCGGAGAGAGCTGGTTCCTTGTGCCTACGGCCGAAATGAAGCCAGGCGCTACGCAGGGCAAGCCTGTGAACAACGACGGCATGTTCGCTACTATCGATCCGCGCGCCGAGTGGAACCAGATGTATCACGAAACCTGGCGCATCGAGCGCGACTTCTTCTACGATCCCAACCTTCATGGACTGGATCTGGCGAAGGTCGAAACGAAGTACGAGCCTTATCTGGCTGACCTGGCTTCGCGGGATGAGTTTACGTACCTCTGCGATGAGATGCTTGGCGAGATTCAAGTGGGGCACATGTTTGTGCGCGGCCCACGCATGCCTTCGGATGCGCCTAAGCCGGGACTGCTGGGCGCGGACTATGTGGTCGAAAATAACCGCTACAAATTTGCCAAGATTTATAACGGGCAAAACTGGACGCCTGCGCTTACCGCGCCGCTTACACTGCCCGGCATCAACGTTACGGTGGGCGAATATCTGCTTGCGGTGAACGGGCGCGAGCTGCATGCAACGGACAATCTCTACAGCTTTTTTGACGGCACGGCGGGCAAGCAGACTGTTATTCGTGTTGGCAGCAAGCCCGACGGTAGCGATGGGCGCGATGTCACCGTGGTTCCGGCGGATTCGGAGCATGGGTTGCGCAATATCGACTGGATCGAGTCGAACCGGCGCAAGGTGGATGAGCTCTCCGGTGGCAAAATTGCCTATATCTACATGCCGAACACCGGCGGAGCGGGCTACTCCAACTTCAACCGTTATTTTTACGCGCAACTCGACAAGCAGGGCGTGGTGCTGGATGAACGGTACAACGAGGGCGGCTTTATCGCGGACTACATTGTGAATGTGCTTGGGCAGAAGATCCTGAGCGGAGCGATTGAGCGTGACGGCGAGCCGGTTCATGATCCTGAGGGCGCGATCTTCGGGCCGAAGGCGATGATCATTAACCAGTCCGCAGGTTCAGGCGGAGACGCGATGCCGTGGTATTTCCGCAAAGCGCATCTGGGCACGCTGGTGGGCATGCGCACCTGGGGCGGACTGGTCGGCATCGGCGGCTATCCTACGTTGATTGACGGCGGCAGTGTTACTGCGCCCCGCTATGCGATCTATGGGCTGAACGGCGCATGGGAGGTTGAGGGTCACGGCATTCCTCCGGACGTTGAAGTGGAAGAGCTGCCGAAGGATGTAGCCGCGGGGCATGATCTTCAGCTTGAGAAAGCGGTTGAGATTGTGATGGAGCAATTGAAGGCGCATCCGTTTGTTCCGCCGGCGATTCCGCCGTATCCGAACTATCACGAGCATGATGGGCTCGGTCGCAATTGATGCACGGCCAGCCGTAGTGGATTGCCTGAAAGCTTGATTGATTTCTGATGCCGTCGTTACCGCAGGTTTGCCTGCGGCGGTGACGGCATCAGTTTTTGTGGAGCTAATATCGCCAGGATTCTGTGTCGGCTCCAGGTGGGGCGGTGGCGAGCATGTGTTTGACCATCTGGGGCAGGATGCGCTGTGCCCAGTCGGCGTTGTTCTGCTGCATGGTGTATTCGGAGGGGCCGCCAGTATAACAGTGCGGCATGCCGGGGCCGTACTGAAAGGTGGCGTCGGAGTGGGGGTTGCGGGTCTGGTCTAGCTGGTTCTGGAGTAGGTGGACGGCGTTGTTGAGGAAGTAGGTGTCTCCGTCGCCGCTGGCGAAGTGGAGTTTGCCTTCGAGTTTAGGGCCGAGCGTGGGCCAGTCTCGCTTGAGGATGGCGGCGAGGTCGTAGTGCTGATGCCAGTAGTCGACGATGGACTTGTTGATGTTTCCGGTGAGCGGGTCGATGACTTCGGCGGGGTAGCCGTCAGGGCCAGCGGGCGAGAAGACGGCCTGCCAGATGTCCCACTGCTCGGTGGAGCGGCCGTGGGTTCCGAGGACATACTCATACGCGAATTCTCCGCCGGTGTTGGCGATGATCGTGCCGTCGGGCTTGCGGTCGGCGGCGATGGGGATGATGGCAAAGTCGCCCTTGCGGTCGAAGGCGTTGGTGTCGTCATAGAGGTTGATGTTTTGATAGGCGTGGAAATCGACGGGATCGGGACAGGCTACCCATGCTCCGTTGTACATATCGGGGTAAAAGACCTGGGTGGCGAAGGCCTCCCAGCCTCCGGTTGAACCGCCGAAGGTGGCGCGCGCCCATCCCTGGCCGATGCCGCGGTACTTCTTCTCGATGGCGGGAATCAGATCCTCGTTGATGGCCGATCCGTAGGGGCCGACGTTGGCGGAGTCGACGTCGTAGGAGTCGTCATAGTAGGGATTGGCGTTCTGGACATAGATCATGATGACGCGCGGCAGGCGGCTGGAGGTCCAGTCCTGGAAGAAGCGGTATCCGGCTTGTTCGCGGCGGAAGTTGGGCGATTTGGGATCGGGCGGCGAGGTAACGAACGGGACTGGGCCGAAGCTAGGGTGATAGTGATCCTGATAGACGACGACGGGATAGTGAGCGTTGGGGTGCTGGTTGAATCCGTCGGGAAGGAGGACCCATGCGCCGAGGTACGTGTCGCGGCCCCAGAACCGGCTGAGCTTTTCGCTGCGGAAGCGCATGTACTTGAGCCAGGTTGAGGCAGGGCTTTGGGCGGCGATGACTTCGGGGTCCTCGCTGGTGCCTTGAATGGATGGGATGACCTGATCGAGCGCGAGGCGGATGGTGGCGTTCGATTTGGGGTCGAAGCGAATCTCTACAGGCTTGTTGTAGTAGTTGCCAGGCTTGATGTTCCAGTGCTGGCCCTCGCCCTTGTCGGGGGGCAGCCAGAGGGTTTTGCCGGAGGCGAGATGGAACTGCTCGTAATTGTTGAAGACGGCCTGAACATAATAATCGCCGGCATCGAGGTCAGTGAGCGAGCGACGCGGGGCGCCGAAGGTCCCGGCGTCTACCGTGATGGCGTTACCGGGCGCGAGGCCGGAGACATCGACGCCGAAGCCCTGCGCGGAGAGATAGTCTTCGCGTAGTTGAAAGCGCGGCTCGGGGTTGCCCTTCTTTGCGAAGACGAGAATCAGGTGGCCGTGGAGAGGCGTCGCGGCAGCGGGAACGGTGATCTCGATTTGCTGGGCGCTGCAGAAGGCTGCGGGCAAGAAGAGCAGAGTGAGGATCAGGGCACAGAGGCTTCGCAAGCTGTCGTCCTTTGGTGCAGAAAGTAGCGCAAGTCTAGCAGGACTTTCTATCCATGCGCTGGATGCACGGGTGATGGCTTCGCGCGGCCGCTCCTGTTGGTCGCGAGGCCGGCCGCAGCCATCCCGTATACTTGAAGGAGTTGCCTCCTTATGTATCCCTATATTCATCTTGGCAGTATTACGATTGGCACGTTTGGCATCCTGTTATGGCTGGCTGCGGTTTGCGGCTGCTGGGCTCTGCACGCGAATTTCAAGCGCTGGGAGATTGATGCGGACGCGATCGGCATTGTAGCGATTGCCACGGTTGCCGGAGTGATCGGCGCGAAGCTCTGGCACGTGCTCGAAGATCCACAGACGCTGATGCAGCATCCCTTTGCAGAGATTTTTTCTCGCGCGGGCTTTGCGTGGTTCGGCGGCCTGGTGCTGGGGATTGCCGCGCTGCTTTGGCAGGGGCGTACCTACGGCATCGGCAAGCTGCGGATGCTGGATTTGTGCACGGTTGCGGCGACGATTGGATATGGAGTGGGGCGGCTGGGCTGCCTGATTTCAGGCGACGGCGACTATGGGATCCCGACCAAGATGCCGTGGGGCATGAGCTTTCCGCATGGGTTGGTGCCGACGGCGCCGGGCGTGCGGGTGCAGCCGACGCCGATCTATGAGCTGATTGTGGCGCTGCTGATTGCGTGGGTGCTGTGGCGGCGCGGACGGCCGGAAAGCCCCAAACCAATTGGCGAACTCACGGGCGAGTATCTGCTGCTGACAGGGCTGGCGCGGTTTCTGGTGGAGTTTATCCGGATCAATCCGAAGCTTTACCTGGGCATGAGCAATGCGCAGGTGGCCAGCATCGGATCGATGATTGTTGGCGTGGGACTGATGGTATGGGCTCGTAGGCGGGACTGGTCGTCCGTGCATCAGCTTCGCGTGGCCACTTCCGCAGATCATGGAACAGAGATCGAGACGCCGCACTGAGGACAGGCTGCGCCGGCAGGCGCGCTACAGTGTTTTCAGATATTTTTTGGCTTGATCGAGTTCGGGGAAGAGATTTTCCTCTGCCTGGAACTCGCGGGAATGGACGCAGCGGCGTCCATTTTTTGCTTTTACGGGATGCCGGAGGTGGAGCATCTCGTGATACATGAGGTACTCGACGGCGTAGCGCGGGGTGTTGCGGCGGTCGAAGACGCGGCTGACCATGATGGTGTTGTGCGCCGCGTCATAGTGACCGAGCAGACGGCGCGCGGAGTGTTCGCTCCAGGTCAATTGCGGGCGACCCATAAGTCCGTGGAAGAAGCGCGTGTTGAGGGTGTCGAAGATTTCATCCAGATCGTAGTGCGCGCCCTTTGCGGTAGAGACGCGCTTGCGTCCCCTGGTTTGCCGGATGCGTTCACTCTGGCGGACCACAGCCTCGCTGGAGGTGAAACGGCGATAGCGATTGGCATGGGCTGCGTCAATGGGCTTGCGGTAGAGCTTGGCGAGGAGGATGTGCGCAATGGCGCGGAGCACGGTTTCCGGCGCGCCCTCAAGAATATCGGAGAGATGGACCTTGATGCGGCCTTCGCGCAGACGAATGGTGGTGTTGAGGCTGGTGAAGCGGTAGAAACGCACATCGATGGGCGGCATAGGCGCGCGGGGGCGCAGCACGCGGTACTCTTCTTCAAACCACAGGGCGATTTCGGGGTGCATTGAAGACAGGGTACAGGGTCTCAGGGCACAGGGCACAGGGCACAGGGCACAGGGCACAGGGCACAGGGCACAGGGATTGGATGGTTTGGAGTCGCTGGGTTGCCTTAAGTTTTTTGAGGCAACGGCCCTTAAACAACGTTAGCTTGGGCCGGAGCCATTTTTGCCGGCTTCGTCTTTGTGTTCGGCGAAATATTTTTTCTGTCCTTCGTAGATTTGTTTCGCCTGATCGCTGGTGCTTTCGGCGGCGTCGAGAGCCGTCTTGCGAGAAAAATCGTAGGTACGGTCGGGCGAGGCTTGACTGAGGGTCGTGGACCACTTTGCTGCGGCAGGGATGAGGTCTTTCAGAGCCTTGCGCATGTCGGCGTGGGCGTCATCGAAGGTATCAAGGTTGTCCTGCAACTCGTCGGAGAGATGGGTGAATTCTTCGTACTTGGCGCGCAGTTGAGCTTTGAGGTCGTCTCCACTGGGGTTGGGACCGATTTGCTTAATGGCGTCGACGCGCTCCTGGATGAACTTCTGGTAGAGCTTGATGCGAGCATCGGGCTGGTCGCGAACCTCGGCAATCTGATCGGATTCCAGCGGGTTAAGGGGATCCTGGCCACGCTGCGCGTGCAGCGTGATGCAGAGAAAAGGGCTGGCGAGCAGAAGCACGGCCAGAACCTTAGAGAAGACTCGTCGCATGGGGGCACCTTTACTGCCTGTATATTTTGATGCTAACGCGAGGCAGAGCGGGATGTCTGCATGGAATTCATAAACCGGGTTGCAGCGTAAACACGGTACAGCCGCTCAAAGGCTTGAATTGCCGGTCAAAAGTCACTACAGTGGCGCGCTCGCAGGATGCGAATGCAGCCAAGTAAGCGTCCGTCCAGGCATTTGGTCCGCCGGAAATCAAATCGCCGGTTTCGCGCCAGTGAGCACTGAATTTATGTTGCTCCGACAAAAAGATGATCCTTGGATCGGCGCAAAGAGCGTCATAAATATGCCACGCCTGAGCGGGTTTCAGAACACTATCACCCATAACGTGATGATTGGTGAGAAGGCGAAGAAGCCCAAGTTCGGTGATGCGGCAGAATGCGAGTTTATCGGCTTCAAGTTTCTGAGCCCACTGTTTCGCGGTTAAATGATGAACGTGTTGATCCGAAACTAATGCGATCCAAACATTTACGTCAGGCAAGTAGATCATCGAAATTGAAGTCCGCGAGATCAAGCGTGCTGGGATGGTTAGAGGAGATAAGCGGGAAGCTTACAGGTTTCGATTTGCTTGGCGCCGATGGCTCTGTTTCAAAGGCGTGTTCGAGGGTCTGAACGATGAATTGTTCGACAGAAAAACCTTTCCGGCGCGCAATTTGCCTGCTCTGCCGGTAAATAGATTCGGGCAGTTCGATGGTTGTCCGCATAAGACCCCTTAAGTAAATCATACCCCGTTTTGAGCCTACTTTGCGTATTTGCCTTTGCTGTGGGCGATGGCGGCGCGGGCTTCACGATCGGCCTCGCGGCTGCGCTCGGTTTCGCGCTTGTCCCAATCCTGCTTGCCTTTGGCTACGGCCAGCTCGCATTTGACCTTGCCACGGCGGAAATAGAGCCGGGTGGGAATGAGCGTATGGCCCTTGATCTGCGTCTGTGAAGTTAGCTTGCGAATTTCTTCCTGATGCAGGAGGAGTTTTCGCGTTCGGAGCGCCTCGTGATTGCTGGAGTTGCCGTGAGAGTATGGCCCGATATGGGCGTTGAGCAGGAAAGCCTCGCCGTCTCTGACGATGCCGTAGGAGTCTTTGAGATTGGCCTTGCCCTCGCGGATGGATTTGACCTCGGTGCCGCGGAGGGCCACGCCGGCCTCAAAACGGTCGAGCAGAAAGTAATTATGGCTGGCGGCACGGTTTACGGAGGCGTCGCGGTCACCGGCGGCGACGGGGTCGCGCGGCTTGTTCTTCTGCGGAGCCTGAACGTTGGAGTGGCTTGTTTGGCGGGGCATAGAAGGGGGTCCGAATTTCCATGCTAGCACGCAGGAAAGAGCAACCGGAGCAGCGCGGCGAGCGAGGACGCGATGCTGCTATACTCAACCTGCGTCAGGGGACGAGCCGCAGCGCGTGGAAGTCATGGCTGACGGCGCGTTTAAGGACGCTTCCAACGCCAGCCTGCCGGAGTTTCATGAATTACCGCATCCTGAAGTGGGCGCCCATTGCCGCCGTGGTCCTAGTAATGGGCCTTTCGCTCTTCAGTTTCCCCCCTAAAGTCCAGGCCCGCGGGGAGTCTGCCAAAAAGCTCTACAAGCAGGGACAGGCCGCCGAAGCCCGGGACGACATCGAGACGGCTTACCAGGACTACTACCAGGCGTACCAGATCAAGCCAGATGATCTGCGCTACAAGACCGCATACGAGCGGACGCGCTTTGACGCGGCGTCACTGCATGTGAAGCGCGGCGAGGCGTTGCGGGACCAGGGTGATACGACGGGCGCGCTGACAGAGTTTTTGCGCGCGCTGGAGATTGACCCCAGCAACGAGCTCGCTCAGCAGGATATTCGGGCAACGCGCCAGGCAGCGCTGACGAAGCCGGGCAAGCCGGAGACTCAAAACGAAGAGACGCCGGTTGCACCGTCGGAAGAACGGGAGATGGGGGAGATTGGCGGACCGATCCAACTGAAGCCGATCTCAGACGAACCATTGACGCTGCACATGGTGGAAGACAGCAAGGTTGTCTACCAGACGATCGGCAAGGCCGCGGGGATCAATGTGCTGTTCGATCCGGACTATACCTCGAAGCGCATTCAAGTGGACCTGGCGAATACCGATCTGTACGACGCGCTGCGGATTATCGGGGTGGTCTCAGGCACCTTCTGGGAGCCGATTACGGCGAACACAATTTTTGTTGCGCAGGACAGCCGCATGAAGCGTACGGAGCTGGAAGATCAGGCAGTACAGACCTTCTATCTGACGAATGTCTCCCAGCAGAACGACTTTACCGACATTCAGACCGCACTTCGGAACATGTTCCAAACAGCGAAGATCTATGGGGTCGTCAGCCAGAATGCGATTATCATGCGCGGTACTCCGGATGAGCTGTTGCTGGCGCAGAAGCTGATCGACGACCTGGATAAACCCAAGCCGGAAGTGGTGGTTGACGTGGCGGTGCTTGAGGTCAGCCGCAACTGGGAACGAACGATCGGAATGCAGTTGCCGCAAACTGCGAGCGTGGGCTTCCAAGCGTCGAACTATAACACTACCAACTCAAGCTCAACCTCGAGCACTTCGAGTACTTCGGGTACAACTGCAACGGACACGAGTAACGGACTAACGCTGAACAGCTTCGCTCACTTGAATGGCACCAATTTTGCGGTGACAGTCGGACAGGCGCAGGCGAATCTTCTGCTCACCGACACATCGACAAAAATTCTGCAGAATCCACGGATTCGCGCGCTGGATGGGCAGGAGGCTTCGCTGAAGATCGGCGAGCGGATTCCGGTGGCGACTGGCTCATACCAGACGGGCGCAGCGACGGCGATCGTCAGTTCGCTGGTGAACACGCAGTTCCAGTATCTGGATGTTGGCGTGAATATCAAGGTGAAGCCCACGGTGCATTACGACCGCGACGTGACATTGAAGCTGGACATCGAAGTTTCCTCCACGAATGGCACATCGAATCTCGGGGGAATCAACGAGCCTATCATTACACAGCGCACCGTCAGCCAGACAATTCGTCTAAAAGATGGCGAGGCGAATATTCTGGGCGGCATATTGCAGCGGCAGACAAGCAATTCGTTGAGCGGCACGCCGGGGCTGGCGAATCTGCCGATACTGAAATATATCTTCGGCTCGAACGATAAGACGATCTCGGATGACCAGATTGTGTTTCTGCTGATTCCGCATGTGGTGCGCGCGGAGATGCTGGATCCGTCGAACCTGCGCGAAGTGGATACGGGAACAGCCAACGATATTGAACTGCGGCATATCAACTACAACACTCCGACGCCGGCGGCTGCCCAGGTTGAGCCGGCGGGTAGCTCGGCGGCACCGGCACAACAGCCTGCTCCGGTGACGGCTGCGGGCGCGGCTGAGGCAGCGGTTGCAAATATGCAGCCGTCAGGGGCGGAACAGGCTCCGGTGCAGCTCAATCTGTCTCCAGAGATACAGCAGCAGAAGGTGGGATCGACCTTCCAGATGAAGGTGAACCTGTCGGGAGGGACCGATGTGTTTTCGGTTCCGATGCAACTGCAGTACGACCAGACGAAGCTGAGCTTGATCAACGTGGACCTGGGGGATTCGCAGCCCACGGGTGGGATGGACTTTCTGGGTAAGGACGGACAGCCGGTGGCGCTGGTGCATCGCGACAACGGCGATGGTGTGGTGTCCATATCGGCGTCGCGGCCTCCGGGAACGCGCGGCGTGAGCGGGGCGGGAACCGTATATGTACTGACCTTCCAGGCGAAGGCTGCGGGGCCGGCGGCGGTGGTGATTACGCGGCCTGTGGTCCGCAACAGTGCACAACAGGCAGTGACGGCCACGGGTTCGCGCGCCATTGTGCAGGTGCAGCCGTAACGGATGAATGGAAATGCGGTTGAGATACAGACGCGAAGCCGGGCTTACGCTCGTCGAGCTGATCGTGACGGTGGCGATTCTGGCGATTCTGGCCTCGGCCGCGGTTCCTGTGGCGCGCTTCCAGGTAAAGCGCGAGAAAGAGCGCGAACTGCGATACGACCTTTGGCAGATGCGCAGCGCGATTGACGCCTATAAGGATGCGGCCGATCGCGGAGCCTTCCAGACGAAGATCGACAGCATGAACTATCCGCCGGACCTGCAGACGCTGGTGGACGGGGTGGATGTGCAGAGCAAAAAGGTACGGTTTCTGCGAAAGATTCCGGTGGATCCAATGACGGGCAATACGGACTGGGGTGTGCGCTCGAATCAGGATGATCCGGACAGCGATTCGTGGGGTGGGCAGAACGTCTTTGACGTTTACTCAAAGTCAGACGGCACCGCGCTGGACGGAACGAAGTACAAGGACTGGTAGACGTGCAGCGGCTGAGACACATTTCGCAGGGACTGACGCTCAAGCGGGAAGAGGGTTTTACGCTGATCGAGCTGGTGATCGTGATGGCGATCATCGCGATCCT
>JBARHV010000434.1:0-1515 GCA_049799415.1 Silvibacterium sp. | reverse complement strand
AGGCCACGCTCGGCTGCGGCCTGCCCGTCTGCTCGGTCGTGGCCACAGGGGATGGCCGCGCCACCATGAACGTCACGGCGGTTGACGGCACGTGGTCCATCGTCACCGCCTCGCTCACCAACGGCTCCAGCCTCCAGGCGCAGTTCGGCGGCGGAACGCCTCCGGTGCTGGCCGCGCTCACGCCGCAGCAATCCGTCGCCGCCGGGGCCACCATCTCCTGGACCGTGCAGGCGCTGGTCCTCACAAACGGCCTTCCCGCGAGCGGTCAATCGGTTGCGTGGCAGACCACAGCCAGCGGCATTACCCCTCAGAGCAGCGCTTCCGTCGCTACCAGTTCCGCCGGCATCGCCACGCAGGCGCTGACGGTCGGCCCGCTCGCTGAAGGCCAGCTCGCCACCATCAACGCCTGCCTCAACGGCACCAGCCAGTGCGTCGCCTTAACCGCCATCGGCGCCCGCCCGGAATACGCGACGCTTGAGGCTGTCTCCGGCACCACGCAAAGCCTGTCCGTCGCGGGAACGCCGGCGCAGATCACCCTCCGCCTGCTCGACATGGACGGCAACCCCATGGCCGCAGGCACCGTCTCGCTCTATCAGGCCCTTTACGCCTGGGCTCCGCCGTGCGGCGCGCACAGCGTCTGCCCGCCGTCGAATCTCCTCGCCACGCAGACCGCCACCGCCACCTCGGCCCTGGACGGCACGGTCACGTTCACGCCAGCGACCCTGCCCGGCGTGGCCACCAATCTGGTCGCCCTGGCCGCCTCCGGCAACACCTCAACCATCAGCATCGCAGTGGAACAGCATCCGTAGAGCCTGTTATTAACTTCGCGTGGGGGGTGGCAGCTTCCAATTTTGCCCATTCCACAGGCGAATGACTCCAGAACGCCTCGCTCCACCTCTCCGCGCGTCAATACCGTCCAGGGTTTAGCCCCGGTGAGCCGATTTTGCACTCAACCGACCTGTAATCGTCTGGTCTGAGGTGTATACAACTGTTCACAGTTCCGTGAGCGAGCGTTTCCACAACTTGTTGACAAATAAAGCCGGGCAGCTTTCTCCAGAATGGTCCTTCACTTGCTCTAGTAGGTCGGAGTCCCGTCTATTGGCGATTACTACGACGGTGAGCCTGGCAGCCGGGAAAGCGGAGCAAGCGTTTCGGCTGACTGTCTGGGGGAGTGATGGCGGACCTGGCAAACAGGATCGTGACAACTGACAGCGAGCGAAACGCGCGGATAGTCAAGCGTGGCTTTTCCTTCATTTCGCCTGTCCTGGCAGGTCTGGCGTTGGCCCTTGTCATAGGCGTATTTACGCACAACCTGACGATCGACCCGCGCTACAACACGGTGCTGATCTTCGCCGCGGGAGCCGCCGCGGCGGTTCTGGTTCTTCGCCTCCTTGTCCAGCGCGAGCATCGCGTGGCCCTGCAATTGGTGGTCAGCGAGATCGTGGGCGAAAACACCTCACCCGAGGTCGCGGCCATGCGCATTCTGGAGGCCCTTTGCGTCTCCCAGGGATGGGA
>JBARHV010000433.1:0-21366 GCA_049799415.1 Silvibacterium sp. | reverse complement strand
CAAGTGCGTTTGCCTTTTGTAACTGCTCCTTTGCTGCGCTGTACTCTTTCATCCTAGCCAAATCGACTCCAAGATCGAAACGCGACTCGGAATAATCTGATTTCTGCGTCACTGATTGCTCAAGATAGCTTTGCGCGGCAGGGTAGTTACCCTCCAACAACTTCAGGAATCCCGTTAAGTACAGTACTTCCCAGTCATTGGGGCTAGACGTTAGAAGTACGCGACTGATTGCTTCAGCGTGCGCTGTATCATTTGCCAGGACTAATGTACGAAGATACAGTACTTGCACGCTCACATCGTGCGGGTGTTGGCTGGCCGCAGTTTTTACAATCTCTGCCGCCTCCTGCACTCGCATCTGCAGGATCAGCACCCCCGCAAGCGCTTCGACGAGAGGAAGCGATGACGGGTTTGCGCGTAACGCCTGGTACAATAAGGCAGAAGCGTCTTCCAGCAAGCCTGATTTGCTGTAGGCGACGGATAATTTCACCAATAACGGAGTCGTCAAAGATCCTCTGTCAGCCATCGGCTTCAGCAGCGCGATGACAGAGCTGTAGTTTCCGTCAGCGAGCAAATCCCTGCTCAGGTTATCGAGCGCGAGGGCGGATTGGGGAAGGATCGTTAGCGCCAGCCTCCATTGAGCTTCCGCTTTTGCCCTGTCCCCCATCTGATCGAACGCTGCACCCAGGGTCAGATATGCATCGACATATTTGGGATCGAGCCCGATGGATTTTTGCAATGGCTCGACCGCCTCTCCAGGCAGTCCGGCGGAGTACAAGCTCAGGCCGAGTAAGTAGGTGTAGCGTGCGGAAGCCGGATCCGCTGCGACGGCAGTCTTGAAAGATTCAGTGGCGCAGGCGTACTGATGCTGCTGTGCAAACCATATTCCCAATTCTGCATAGATTGCCGCGTCGTGTCGCGTCTTCAATTGAACAGCGATTGGGTCTGGCGGTGTGCAAGCAGACCATGCCCTGTAAGCCCCGCTCAGCACAACGATCAGCAGAATTAGGGTGCCGCGGTTTTTCCTCAGGAAGAATCGGCCCGCCTGGATTCTCAATTGAGATTGATACAGCCCACGAAAAAACAGGTTCCGGAGGAATAACGCGGAAACTCCGGTCAAAGACCTTGCCATCGATTTGCCGCCAAACGTCATCGGTGGTTCAGTATACCGCCAGATCACTTGTCTTCTGACTCATCAGTAAATGACTCCGGCATATGTGCGGCTTGCGTCGCATCCGACCTGGCCTTTGCGAACGAAGCAGCTGGATCCCCGATCGGATAGTATTCCATCGCGATGAACTTGCTGTATTTTAGCTCCGCAAGTTTGCGGTAGATATTTCGATAATCGATCTCGCCAGTCCCAGGCTCATGACGTCCGGGAACATCCGCTATGTGAACCAGACCAACCCAGTTGAAGTTATTTTCCAGTTTCTCGATCAGATTTCCGAAGCCGCGTTGCTCATGATAAAAGTCATACAATACTTTGACATTCGGACTTCCAACCTTCCGAACGATCTCGAACCCCTGCGTAACTGAAGCCATATAAATCGTCGGATTCTCCAAGGTGTCAATCGGTTCGATAACGATCTGAATATTTTCCTTGGAGACAAGATCAGCCGCACGTTTGAGATTTTCTACTGACGCATTTTGTTGAGCCTCTGGATTTAATTCATCCACCCGCTTGCCGGACAAGAGAATAATCTGTGGACATTGAAGCCGCTTCGCTGCCTCGATCTGCGCCTTCAACTCCGTCATAAACTGCGAGGTATCGGCAGGATTGGAAAAGCCTGCCTGTACTCCGCTCATAGAATCGAACACCAGGCCAAGCGAACGCATACGTGCCATGATTCGGCGGGTATCTTCCGCCGACCACTTTTGAAACTCGCCTACGAGCTCGACGCCGCTGTATCCCGCAGCTCCAACGATTTCAATGCAGCGTTCAAACGGCGCTTGTTTTTCCAGCGTCCACAACATCACTGAGAACCTGAATACGTCAGAAGGAGTTACCGCCTGAGCGGTAGCCCTGCGCAAAAATGTTTGCGCAAGAGTCGCTCCAGCGGCAAGTTGGCTAAACTCACGACGATTCATAAACCCCAGCATAAGTACACAACCCGCTCATTTCCTCATACTTTGTAAACTCAAACACAGAACATCCGCGATACAAATTCGAGTGTCGCCGTTTTCAATCCAAATGCAGAAGCCTCGACCGTAATCGAACCAGCCCGAGTGGTCGGGCGAATCAATACCGTGGCAATGCCCGCTTCCGCGCGCACTGGATTAGCAAAGAGACTCGCGCCTCCGATCACCGCTCCTTCGCCGCTCACGGCAAAAGTTACTTCGTCGTCGCCATAAGGATAAGTTACGCCCCGGGCATCGCAGATATGTGCATAGACACGCATCCAGTCCGATCCATCGGCAATCATCTCCCGCCTGCAGTCATCCAGAACCAGCGCGATTTGTGTGGGTACTCCCGGAGCCTGTAGTTCATAGCTCGCGACAACTGCGCCTCCAACCAATCCTTCGGCCTTTACATTCCCAATCGCAGTTCCAGGTTTGGCCACGCCAGTGGCAAAGAGCATGGAATGCAGTTCACTAAACTGCGCCAGCCGGAAAGTAAACGGGGGATGCGGCAGGTGGTAGCCCGAATCAGGTTTCTGCGTCGCGATCTCTTTGCCATTTTGGGAGAGACGCACTTCCTCGCAGTTACTGAAGATCATAACCGTCGTCGGCGACTGAAATGTTGCGAAGTTGGCAATGAAGACCATTGGTCCGCTGCCTATCCCCAGAATCGTATTTTTCAGAGGTCGCTGGCTTTGAAACATGTAATAGTCGAATTTAGGGAGCCGAAATACCTCCAGGGGAGAACCATAAAACGGCTGATGATGATAGCCACGGTAGTAATCGATCCCGGCCCATAGATCGGCTCCGGCTGCGCGCGACGTTCCCGGAGCCAACGTCCCGCTCAGCCTGGCATAGATGCTGTCGAGCACCTCAAGGTGCCGAGCCATCTGCGTCAGCATCGGCGTCTCGCCCCATTGTCTGGCAACACGCACGCTTCCCTGCTGATCGGTCCAGTTATCTACCTGGTCGCCCCATTCGCGGATCCACAAGGGCTTCGTGCCATCGTTGCGCGAATACTCCACGTCCCACCCGTGAAAGCCCTCTACCGGCCGTCTAAGATGGTCGCCTGCCGCATAGCAGCTTTCCACCGGAAATTCTTCATGCACAATACGGTAAAGCTCGGCCGCCACCAGGCTGTTGTCCGTCTCATTCAGTTGTGCTTCCCACAACAGCACGCAAGGGCGATTGCGGTCACGGCGAATCATCTCTCGCGCGTTCTGATAAACGCGCCTCCGAAATACATCGTCGCCCATGAACTGCCATCCAGGATTCGAAACAATTGCCAGAATGCCGAGCTCGTCGCATGCATCCATAAACGTCGGATCCTGTGGATAGTGACTCCGGTAAGACGTAAATCCGGCCTCGCGTAGTTTCTTCGCATCGCAGAAATGCGCTGATGCCGGCAACGCATAGCCCACATAAGGATGGTCCTGATGGCGGTTGGCGCCGAGAGAAAAGAATTCTTCTCCATTGATCGTCAGCCCCGCTTCTTTGTCAATATGAAATGTCCTGATTCCGATGCGCGCAAACTGATCGTCGATTGGCTTGCTGCTGTCCCCGCCTTCATCAAAGATGCTTGTGTGCAGGAGGTACAGATGCGGATGCTCCGGATGCCATAGGAGCGGCGTGCGCACCTGCACCCGCTGCGTGATTGCCTTCGATGAAACCGCATTGATTTCAGCCACAATATCGGATGTGGCAGCAATGCCGCCATCCGGGGCAAATAGTTCCTGCCGGATCTTCGCATGCCGCGGTGAGGCTGATGTATTGACTACGTCTGTTTGAATCTGAACAACAGCAACGTCCGATGAGACGACGGAAGACGTAACGAAAATTCCACCGCCTGCCGGTTTATCCGCAAGGATTGGATCGCTGATGTGCAGGAAGTTCAAGACCTGAAGCTCAACGCTTCGATACAAGCCGCCAAAGTAGACGAAGTCGAGCTGATCCTGCGGCTTTCCCGGCGGCACCTCCGGGTTGTCGGAATTATCCAGACGCACAGTCAGCACATTGGTCGGATTTTCGCCGAACGATAGATAGTTTGACAGATCCAGTGTAAAGGGAAGATAACCGCCATAATGCGTCGTCAGATGTTTGCCGTTTAGCCAAACATCAGCAACCTGCATTGCGCCCTGAAAAACCAAATAAACAGTGCGTTCATTCCACTCCTGAGGCGCGGCGAAGTGTTTTTGATACCAGCAAATTCCACGGTAATTGCGACCGCCGCTCGCATTCACAGGTTCGAGCCGTACTGTATGGGGAAGATTGACCGGCTCCCAGTTCGCATCGTTCCATACGGCAATATACATGCTCCCACGTGCCGAAGAAGGCCTACCGAGAGATTCCGCCGATGCACCTTCTGGTCTGAAGAAGCGCCAGTCCTGATTAAGATTCAGTAGCACTCGCGATTCCGGATTGAGCGGCCATCCGTATTGACGCTCTCCTGTCTCCCGAGTGGTTCCTTCTCCGATGGCGCAATCGGCAGCGAGCAGGTTCCCAAAATAAAGCCCTCCCGCCGTAAGGGCACCGGATTCGAGAAACTCTCTACGCGAAATGGCCATCGATAATCCTTCTTCCTCAATTGCAAGTGAACGGGATGAATGCCTGGCCACTACAGCAGAATGGAAATATCGGCTCCAATCGTATACTGTGACGATTCCGCCAAGGCTCGCTGACCTCCAGCCTTAAGACCATAAGCAGTTTACGGACGTGAAGACAAGCCATGGCAGCGAGACAAAACGGTTACCTCATCGAAATCGAGATCATCAATCCAGCCCGCTAGATCAGGCAGTTTGTTGGCCAATCGCCACTATATGTGGTTCGCCGCAAAGGCAAATCCGACAAAAGTTGGACTGGTTCTCTTTTTGGGCAATTTCGACTTCGTACTCCTGTTTGCTTACAGTTTCATGAGAGCCTTTGAAGAGGCAGATCCCAAGTAAGAATGCCCAAGCCTTGCTGTGACTGTGGTCCCTTTACCCTGTGTTGCGCTCAAATCCAGATCTCCGTGGATGCGTTCCATGCGCTCGCGCATGCCCGCAATCCCATAGTGCGGCTTGCCGTTGTTGATAGACTCCTGAAGGTTGAACCCTGTCCCGTTATCCGCGATCGTGATAAGAATTTGATCGCGGTAGTACGCGAGCGTAATCGCAATGCAATCGGGATGACCGTGCAACGCTGCGTTATAGACGGCCTCTCGCACAACCATCAGCAATTCGCGTGCGATCGTCCCTTGAACTGGAAACGATTTTCCGGTTGTGTTGCACTCTATGTGCTGACCGAACTCTTTGCGTATATTCTCGGCTATAGCTGCGATGGGATCGGTGAGGTCATTCCACAACTCATCATCATGGCGCAGGTTCCACACTGCTTCGCGCGCTTCGTCGATCGTGGCGCGGATCTGAATTCGGGCATAGTCCAACAAGGTCTTCTCTGGAGATTGGTCTTCGGGCTGAACACTGGAGATCGCTTCAAGCAACGCAGAGATGCTGGTACATCCCTGAATGACTGTGTCGTGCATCTCGCGCGCCAAGCGGTTGCGTTCTTCGAGAACTGCCTTGAAACGCAACCGCACACTGTGAATTCGCGATCGATAAACAGCCCAAATCAGAAGCAAAAGCATCAACAGGCATAAGCAGACAAACCACCATGTGCGATAGAAGAACGGCCGTTTAATGATGATGAGCGAAGCTGTTGACTCGCGCTCCGGGTGGCTCACCTCAAAGGCGATCACATCAAATCTGTATTTGCCGGCAGGAAGGTTCGTATAGGTAACCTCGCGAGTCGATCTCGTGTAGATCCAGCGCGAATCAAAATTCTCCAACCGGTAACGGAAACGAACCCCTTCCTGAGCACGAAGCATCAGCGGGGCAAAAGTCAGCTCCAGGCGCGAAGTGTCTGCGGGAAGCCGGAGGGGAGATTTCATGGAAAGTTCTTGCCCGTCCGATATGGCGCTGGTGATTAAAACCGGCGGAGTAGCATATGTTCCCTGATGCTCGAAGACGACATGCACTGCACCTTTGTTACTCGGAAACCACACGCCGCCATCAGGGCCGAGGCACCCGGAAGGCTGACGCCCGCCATACATTTGAGCTCCATCCGCCTGATATGGCATATCGTAGACCGTGACATCCAAGAAAGAGGTTTTCTGAAAGGATTCTGCGTGGAGCCTAGATAGATGGAAAGATGAAATTGTGTTCGGTCCACTTAGCCATATATTTCCTTTGCTGTCTTCGAGCATTTGATAAATGCTGTTACTCGCGAGACCCTCCGCAATGGTGTATCGTGTCATTTTCCCATCGCTATAACGATAGAGACCATGACCTCGCGTGCCGAACCAGATGTTGCCGTTGCTGTCCTGAAGAATCGACCAGACCTTCTCGCTTCTGAGAGTTTCTGTCGCCACGTCATGGACAAATCGGCCCGCGCGCCAGTGACTCAGACCATGATCGGTGCCAATCCAGATGCCATTGTCGCGATCTTCCATCAATGCGCGCGTGCTGAAATATGCTAAGCCGTCCTTGACTCGAATATTCTGGACATGATCTCCGCTGACGCGACTGACGCCCTCATCGGTCGCAATCCACATTGTCCCGTCATGGGCCTGCAGAAAGGCACGGATGAAATTGTTTACTAGGCGCCGCGGAGCAAAATATTGAACTACTCCGGAAGGCGTCAGATGGTAAGCACCGCTGCCATCGGTGCCGATCCAAAGCGTCCCGGAGCGATCACGAAAGACAGTTCTTATCGGTACGTTCGGCATCCCAGGGAATCTATGTGGACGCGCAACGCCATTACGGATTGCATAAACACGGGAAGCCACCGCCCAGATTGTCCCGTCTGGGTCATACGAGATGGTCTCATAATCCGGATCGGAACCGCCAGGAAGTGGCGTCACACTGACCGGCGTCCTGCTTAACCGCACTAATCCATCCTGTGTTCCGATCCAAATTTGCCGTTCGGCATCTTCAAAGAGGCTCAATGCGGTTTTACTGGGCAGCAAACCCTTCCCATTCATCCGAGCGAGCACCCCATTCTTATAGGTAAACAGCCCATGGCCGATCGTACCGATCCAAAGCGTATCGTCTGTAGTTTGCATAAGAGTGCGTACAGTACCGATAATCCCTGGATAAGGATGAAACCGGCCTTTAATAAGGCGATTCAGTCCCCCAACCGTGCCCACCCAGACGGTTCCATCTGCTGTCTGATAGATGGACT
Source organism: Silvibacterium sp. (assembly GCA_049799415.1). Taxonomy (GTDB): domain Bacteria; phylum Acidobacteriota; class Terriglobia; order Terriglobales; family Acidobacteriaceae; genus Silvibacterium. Next base: position 14,034 of record JBARHV010000433.1, on the reverse strand, counting down.
TGACCCGGTTCTGGCTGAAAGCACCGGGCAATTTGTACCGTCTTATCTCATCGCCGCTAAAGACGAGAAGCTGGGAACCGCCGACCCACACCCGGTGTTCACGATCCTCGAAAATTGCATGGACGGCCAGTGGTGCATACGGCGAAGTGTTCACTGCTTTGATCTTGTCATGCACGATGCGAAAGAGGCCGTTATCGGTGCCGACCCAAATGCGTCCCTGGCTATCTTCAATCACGCTGCGGACAAAGCTGTCGGTGAGGCCGTCAGCTGCGGTGTAAGCGCGGAAGACACCGTTCTTCAAATGCAGCAGTCCTTCGCCCTCCGTGCCAAACCACAAACTGCCGTCACGAGCAGCCAGAATGCAGAACGTGCTGTCATCTGGGAGGATTGTGCGATACCAGGGTTGCAGGGAATGAGCAAACCGAGAGCCGTCGAAACGCACCAGACCGCCAGTTGTGCCGACCCAAAGATAGCCATCGCGAGTCTGCCGAATGGCCTGCACGGTTTCTTCCGGCAGCTCATCCTGGATGTGCCAGACTTGTCGCGCGTATTGCGTCTGCACTTTTGGCTTTGCCCGGGCCCCTGGCGGCATTAGCAATGCAGCGATCGCAGCCGCGCAGCCGACAAATACTCTTGTCCGCAGCCTTCGAAAGCACACTGAATTTGCCATTATCTCCACGAAATTTAAAACATGGACCGCCTGGAGAAGTCATTCGGAACACGCCTGATCTTCAGGTGTGTGGAGTGTACCATTCAGCCTGAATTCTTCTTTCGTAAAGGTGATGGAAGAGCTCTGCTTCTATTTCTTGATATGCCAGCGTTTATCCGTCCCAGCTTGATCGCATGTTCATTTGGGCGATATTTTAAGCGGGAAATAGCAGTCAGAACAATCGTTCTCGTCTCGAGAGAAACTTTCGCAACGTTATTAACTACGCGCGACACAGTGGCAGTGGAAACACCCGCCAATTTAGCAACATCCTCTATTATCGGATGGGGATCACCTTTTGTTATGTCTGAATTCTTCATAATCAATTTATGAGAGTCCACCTCATGTTTTCGCCATAATTCCCAAGGCACCCGGGTGGAAAACTGGCGCTGAGGCAGTGATCTTGATCAGGCCGGCTCGGTAGTCGATCTCTTGCATCAGAGCACAGTTGATGGAGAATTTGAATCCAACCTTAGTCGGATTTCCGTGAAAGATGACTATGATACAAAGCTGGTGAGCGATTTTCAACCGTTCGGCTGAACACGCCAAAGCGTGAAGACGCACAGCGGCGCATCCATAGTTTGAATGACGAACCCACGGCTGACTTCCCGGCGCGACCGGATTACTTTACTGCATAATCTTCGAGGGCAGGATATGCGAAGCGATGGAAAATGCGGAGCAAATTAAGATACTTATCGTCGATGACCATCCGTTGATGCGAGTAGGCATAGCTGCTATCGTTAACGCTCGCTCGGATATGATCACGGTGGCCCAGGCAGGGACTGGTGAGGAGGCTGTGGAACTCTTCGAGCAGCATTCGCCAGATGTTACGCTTATTGACCTGCGTCTGCCCGGCATGGGTGGTGTGAGTACCATTCGGGCAATTCGCAGCAAGCATGCGCAAGCCCGTTTTGTAGTGCTCACCACCTACGATGGCGACGAGGATATTCACCAGGCGCTCGCAGCTGGAGCTCAGGGATACATGATCAAGGGTATGCCTCACGAAGCTCTAATTGATGCCCTACGGCGGGTTCATGCCGGCGGACGATTTCTTCCCGGGCCAGTGAAAATCGCGTTGGCTTCCCGGACTCCTAATTCAGACCTCAGTTCAAGAGAGCGCGAGGTTCTGGCTTTACTCGCCGGAGGCAAGAGCAATAAAGAAATTGCAAACGATCTGGGCATTACTGAAGCAACTGTCAAATGCCATGTGAGCGTAATCCTGACGCGTCTCAATGCCGCAGACCGGACACAGGCCGTCCTGATCGCCCTTCAACGAGGACTGGTTCATCTCTAGGATCGCAGTTAGTACTTTCGATTTTTGAAAGAAGCTGCAATGGTGCCTATTAGATCGGCATGCTCTGGCATGGAGGAAATCAATGAGGATTCGTTCCACAGCCATCGCCTTCGCATTCGCCATTGCGGGGAGTGGCTTCCTGATTCGGGCACAAACGACAGATGGCATGGTGCCCTTCAGCATGGATCATCGCCGCGCCGCGCTGCTCCACTCTCCGGTGGATGTGTCTTTTCTGCTGGATGCCCCGGCCGGCAAACATGGATTTGTCCAGATCAAGGACGGCCACCTGGCAACCGGCGACGGGCAGCGCATTCGCTTCTGGGGGGTGAATATTACAGATTGGAGCAAGGGTTCGCGACAGATCCCGTCCAAAGAAGATGCACCATCCTGGGCAGCAACTCTGGCGCGCTTTGGCGTGAACTGCGTACGTTTTCAGTTCCTCGATCTTGAAACGCCTCGCGGACTCATCGACGCTCGGCGGCAGGACTCACGCAGTCTAAACGCGGAACAGTTTGACCGTGAAGATTTCTTCATCTACCAGCTAGAAAAGCGCGGTATTTACATCGATTTCAACCTCCTGGTGGGGCGGCGCTTCAAAGCCGCGGATGGTGTACAGGATGTGAATCTTCTGCGGCAGGGTACGAAGGGCACTTCACTCTTCGACCAGCGCATGATTGAGTTGCAGAAAGAATACGCTCGAGAACTTTTGGGGCATGAGAATCCGTATACGAAGTTGAAGTACACCGATGATCCGGCAGTGGCGCTCGTAGAAATTAATAATGAGAACGCGCTGGACATTGGCTATCGCGCTCCATCGCCCTTCTATCTGAAAGAGCTGACAGGGATGTACAACCAGTGGCTGGAGAATCATGAGACTCAGGAGGAGATCGTCAAGCTGCGCAGCATTGCCGGCGTGATGGGCAACGATGCGCCGGTTCCGCTGCTGGGGTGGAGAGGTCAGGCGGCGACGGCCCCGCCGGAGCGTTTTTACGCGGAGGCTGAGTTCTACAACGACGTACAGCACGATTATTTTATGGACATGGAGAATTACCTGAAGTACACGCTAGGATCGAAGTCACTGGTGATCGCAACTGCCGACCACAGCCATGCGAACAGCGGCTATCCCGTGCTGGTGGCCACTTCGTCGATGGATGTGATTGACGGGCACACCTATTGGGAGCATCCGGAGATGTACGTGCGCAAGTCTCCCATAATTAACGATCCGCTCAACTCAATGGTGGTCGAGCTCTCGCGTTCGGCTATCGTGGGCAAGCCTTATACAGTGAGCGAAGTCAATGAGCCGTTTCCCAATGATTATGACGGTGAAGGCATCCCGATCCTCGCCGCCTATGGCGCGCTGCAGGACTGGGACGGCATCTTCTGGTACACCTTTGAACCGAAGGCCGATCCCGCGTGGAAACCTTACGTTGGAGATCCATTCGACATCTCACTCGATCCGGTTAAGATGCCCGAACTTGCGGAGGGGGCCTTGATGTTCCTCCGCGGGGATGTGGAAAAAGCACGCAGCGTTGTGGAACGCTCCTACACTGAAAAACAGGTCTTCGATAGTATGATTCTTCCCTCTGCCGACCGACCTTACTTTACGCTCGGCTTCCCGCTCTATTTGCCACTCGAACACGAGGTGCGCATCTCATCGCTCAATGGCTCTCCTACACAGGATTTCCCCAAAGGCCCCGCACCTGATCCGATCCTCTCTGATACGCGGCAACTTGCATGGTACAGTTCTGCGCTGCAGCCTGGGCTCGTAACGATTGATACTGCCCGAACGCAGGCGCTGATTGGTTTTGTCCGCGCAAATGGAAGATCCGTCAGCGATCTGGCCGCCCATGTAGATAATACTTTTTGCACCATCCTGATCAGTTCTCTGGACCTAAATCCTATCGTCAAGGCTTCCAAATTGCTCCTGATCGCCGGTGGGCGCGTCGAAAATACAGGACAACGATGGAATACCGCCGGTACAGATGTAACCAGTTGGGGAGGATCTCCAACGCTCATCGACCAGGTAAAAGGAATCCTTACATTGCGTCATATTGACGGCGCCCACGCGGTGCTTTTGCAACCAATCGATGGTGCCGGGCAGCCAAAGGGCCCCGCCATCTATGCGGCCAAGAAAGGCGATAGCTGGACGATTCCGCTGGGGCAGGCGGCAACCACATGGTACGAAATCACTGTGGAGAGATGACCATTTATTTGGATTAGTAAATCTTGGCCGCCTAACGAAGCGTGTAAAGCGGATTTAACCTGGCTACGAATCAAGCTATTGATTCGTTGAGCGCATCAGTGACCGTTCAGGCTTGAAACGGGTGCTTCGGACTCATTTGAATCCACTTGTACTCGTGCCGAAGCAGCCGGCGCCACGCCAGCGGCATCGCGCAAATCGCCAGGTCTCTGATCTCGCCGCAGGAAAGCGACAATATTGAACGTAGCTGCTGATCCTGCCGGTACTCCGAAGCCTTGGGCTCTCTATCTGTACCTAGATTGTGCCTGCCCGGCAGGGCTACCTTCCTTTCTGACGGCATAGACCGGATAGGAGGGAGCGATGCAAATGGGAAGCCTTACGCAGGCGGAACGGCAGCGGGGATGCCCCGTCTGGGAATACAGGTGGCGAGAACCGGGTCCGAACGGAAAACGCATACACCGCCGCATGCTGGTCTGCTCCGTTGAGCAGTATGCGAGCAGGGATGAAGCGATGCGGGCAGTCTCCACCCTTCAGCAGGAGATCAATGCCTTGCAGCCGCGCCTGAAGTTCCGACCAGTCACATTTTCTGAACTTGTGACGCATTACCGTCAGCGCGAACTCGGAACCTCAGGCTGGTGGAAAAGCAACGCGACAAAGAAGACGTACGAGGGCTACATCGCGAAGTGGATTACACCTCGCTGGGGATGATCGGCTCCGGGAATTTCGAGCCAGATGAAATGTTAGTTTTCGGCAAAATTGAAGGGCCTGGATCGGTGGATTGGAAATGCAGCAACGAGCGCTCAGAGCTCCATCGTCGTCAGCGCGTTAGGAACGCGCTTCGATTTGGGAGTCGCTCGCATATTCGAACTTCAAGCTCAATCTCCACGGTCCGTATGAGACACTACGCTTGAGAGCAATCGGTCTAGATCTTGATTCTCTCGGCTGGCTAGGGTTCGACGATGGACAGAATCGGAATCAAGTTACGCGCCATTCGGCAAAAGTGCGGTTTCACCCTGCGAGAGGTCGAAAATCGTAGTTTGAGAATTTCTGAACATTGGGGCGATCCTTCTTATCGGGTTTCCGCGAGCTGGCTGGATCGCGTAGAACGTGAGAACCGCACTCTTTCAGGAACGAAGCTGATTGTCCTTGGTGCGATCTACAGTCTTTCATCGGAAGAGCTGCTTGCTCTCTATACCCGCGATGAAGCTAACTCTATCGCAATCACTCAGTTAACAAAGCCGAATAATACTTTGCTTCTCACCAGGGGTCCACTTGCAGAATATGCTCATCATCGCTTACCGGAATCTGTCCTGAACGATCCTATTCCTGAGGAGACAATGTTGCTTCCGCCGGAAGACTACCTGCCGGCGCAATATCGCCGGGGTGTTATTGGGATGAATGACCAAACTCTTGAACCCATGGTTCGAGCAGGCACTTTTGTTCTCATAGATACCAAACGACGCGCGATTGCTCACCGCAGGGAATGGTCGAGCGAATACAACCGCCCAATCTATTTCCTTTATACACACGCAGGGTATGTCTGCGGATGGTGTGACCTCGATCGAAATACGGACTGGCTCACGCTGGTACCCCATTACGCATCCTATACACCGAGTCGACGCTGGAAATATCGCGTGGAAGTCGAAGTTATTGGGAGAGTTGCCGCCATGTTACAACGCTTCGAACAGGGTTCAGTTGCGTGATCGAAATGCATGGGGACTGCAGGAAGCCTCAAGTCCATGGCTAGAGAGCGCGTTGCAATTCCTCGAGCATTGAGAGGTTTCCCTGCCCATAGAGCTCAAGGACGCGGCGGGTCATGAGATAGTATGTGGCGACTGCTTGCTGCGCATACGTCGGAATCGTGCTTTCCAATTTGCCGGTTGTTTGTGCTACTTTCAAGCGGCTGATTTGCCATTCGATTTCGCGCGCGTGGAGACGAAGCTCCTCCGATACTCGGAGCGCCTCTGGAAACGATTGCTGGACATAAAACGCCAAGTCGATCAATACGGCGCAGTTATTTTCCAGAGCCTCGATTCCCTTCCAACCTCCTATGAGTGTCCAAATCTCTGTAGCTTCTAACGCCGCGCTGCTAACATCCTTTCGTCGCTCCCCGGACGGATCTATGATGTCGAACGCAACTTCTTCGAGGCGCTGCCGGTCGATCGGGACTAGCCGGGCAAGGATCTCTTCCCAACTTCCTCGCGACTTTCTGCGCGCGCGGGTGAGGGATCGCGCGGCAATCGTCACGAGAGTCGCCACAAAAGCAGCCGCAGCGATAAGAAAGACAAAGGAATGAGTCATCACCGATGCCTCCGCGGGCGAATCGTTTCGAGATCGCGCTCAACTCTGGCTCTTAGTCCGATTAACTGAAGGCGCAATTCCCGGGACATCTCCGAGGTGTCAGGTGCATCCTTCCAAAGCATCACAATCCAATAGACAAGGCAGCCTAAATAGAGAGTCATGCGGCAGTGTGATAAGAGGTTATAAATTTGGACGGTCCCCCCTAGGCCGAAATAGCTGTTCGCTGTTTCAATCATCACACCGAATAGAGAATACACGCCGAGTCCCTGGGCAATATTTGCGACGTGGGTCTTCCACGGAAGACCCACCTTCACGGCTAGCGTAATCATTGCGACAAAGAGCTCGCTCATCCAGACCGAGGAAAACAGGTTACCTCGAATCGTCAACATTTCGACGAACAGGCGAGTCTGGGGATGGGATATGCCGGTCAGGACGGCCGCAATCGCGACGCTTCCCAGAAGAAGACCCACAAGGGTACTTCGTACGTCTGCGGCCCATTGGCCGAGAGGGCGGAAAGTGAGGGAATACATTTCGTAGACAATCCCCAACTGCAGCGTTGTATCAATGATGGCGAGCGACCAATATGCATAGTAGTAGAACTCCTTATTCTCGGTATGCGCAACCAATGCGAGGGTGATCGTCCTTGCGAGGTTCGACGCGACCCAAGCCGTGAAGATCGGGAATTCCCTTGACCGATGACGGCGCCAGAGCACTAGGAGAAGAGCAAGATGGCCAATGAAGCCGGCCACCCAATAGAAGAGATCGATGTCAGTTAGGTGCATCTTTGAAGTCTCCTACCAGATGGCCGTTGATGGCTCCTGTGTGCGGGAATTAACTCACGGTGAGGATCGTGAGGATTATCTGAATGATATTCGGTGAAGCAGGTTCAGGATCAGTCCCTGACACGATCGTAGGTGTAGAGGTTGAACCAGAGCTTGCCGTTAATGGAGGGTACGATGAGGCGGCTTCCGCGGCTCTCGCAATGCCCACTGGGGATGCGAGTACTGCGAACAAGAGGACGAAGGCGTATGTCCTTAATTTGCGGCTAAACATTTCTTTATCTCCTTTGCAGCGCGAGGTGCGCTGCGCGGAGACTAGGAATATTCGTGGTCAAAAGAGACCTATTGCTCGCCCAAGTTGAGGAACCGAAACAAGGGTGTCAGGCAACGTCCGGAAGTCGGCAAGTTAATGGCATTTAGCTGTTCGGAGCGTGCCAGCAGAATCGGCAGGAAAAGTACTCAGTGTCTTGCGGATGAGCAACAAATGTGTCCTATTTCTAGACGCCAAGAGAAGAACAGGGCATGCGAGACTTGACCATGATCATGCCTGCTACGAGATCGAGAGGGCGGCGCGTAGAACGTGCGCCGCCCAGCGGTCATCTAGATGCCCCAGGCCTGACGCCTGGTTTGCGACAGAAGCTCGTCGAGGAACAAGGGCAGCCTGGTGTCTTGCTGATCGACGCAATAGAACAATGCAGTTTCGATCCAGAGAAGTTTGTCAGCAATCGGCTTGAACAGCACGCCCATACATGAGAATCGTGAAGCTGCCCGCGGCAGGAGTGCAACGCCGAAATTGTGAGCCACGATCTCCATTGTGTGGGTAAGAGACAGCACCTCTCGGATACGCGGATTCGCCCCGGTGCTCGCGATGTACTCCAACGTGCGGTCGTACAACAGCGGATGAGCGGGCCTGGGGAAGAGGAACACGGTTTCGCCATCGAGGTCCCTCGCTAACACGGAGGGTTGTTTCGCCAGACGATGATTCTTTGAAACACTCAGCGAGAACGGCTCCCGCGTGATGGGGTGAATTGAGAGCCGGTCTCCGGGTATCGGCGTTACTCCAAAGGAAGCGTGCAGGCTGCCACGCTGCACGCGTTCTGCCAGCTCGACGGTGGTACCACTTTCAAGTGCCAACTTCGAATCCGCGACGGATGCTCCAGGGGCTGCAGCCCACCCGGCGCTGTTGGAACCGGGCGACAACCTCTCGGATCCGACCTCAAGAGTCTCAAGAATCGGAATTAGCCGACTATGTGCGTATGTCGAGTAACCAATGCGGAGCGGCCCTTGATCGATCTGGGCGCGATAGCGGCTAAGATCGCACGCTCGCTCGACGTGAGCGACCGCCTCAATGATTTCGCGGACAAATGAAGCTCCGGCATTCGTCACCGTGAATCGCTGTCGGGTTCTCTCGAAGATCTTTACTCCGAGGTCTCTCTCGAGACGATTGATACTTCGGACGATGCTTGATGGGTCGACCCCCAGAGCACGTGCTGCCTTATGGAAGCTTCCTGCTTGAGCTGCGAGGATGACAAACTGCTGAGTTCTGAATGGAACATCTACCTTCCGATCAGTGCGCATAGGTTTTGCCTTCATTAAGGGATTGAGCGCCGGGCCTGGCCAGTGCGCGCCCAAGCCGGCTCGTCGCTACTAATCGAAATGAGCGCAGCGCTGAGAAAAAGTAACCAAGGATTCGTAGCTTTGATTGCGCATGATATTGACTGTTGCCTAATAGCAACGCTGCTCTCGAAAAGGAGGAATCCTGGGTCTGCGCGTGCTCTTCTGGACTGGCCAAGGGGCCGCCCCACGGATTAGCTTCTTAAATCTTTGCGTCGCAGCTGCTTCCCATTTCCCAACGTCTGCTCCATCCTGTCTTGTCTTGGCAAAGGAAAGGGGTAGGGCCCGCGTGTACGAAAGCGTTTCCGCCGAGCAAGTACTAAGCAAGGTACAGCACATGTATAGACTGTATCGATCCGAAGGCGGTGCCGGGAGGGATCGCCAGCCTGCAGATGAGGCGCGCCTGCGATTCCTGCAGCGATTGATGGACAACCTCAGACATCGGAAGTCGAGCTTGTCGCCTTGGACACTCGGCGAGTTGTCCAGGCACACGGGGCTTTCTATCGGAGGGTCGTTCAACCTCGTCGGATATTCACTAGATCAATTGCGACGAGTTGAGTACCTACTGAATGGCCACCGGACGCGCATCATCGAGTCGTTTTTATTTGATCGCGACCGCAAAGTTGACCTGCCTCGCACGCTTTCAGCAGGGGACGCATGCGAACGGACTGCTCTCATTTCAGAATTGGTCCTGGATTGGCAGGTCGGAATTCCAATCAGTTCGTTATCGAGTAGCACCTGGCGACAACGCGAGAGCTTTTGTATGCAGATTGGGTGCGAGGATGGCTATGGGCTTTCCGGGCTGCCGCAAGGAGCGATCGTTTCTGTCGAACCCATTGGGATCGAAGAGAGACTTCGCCCTGACCCGAACGTTATGTACTGTCTGCAATTTGGCGATGGATATCGATGTTCCGGATGCGCTGTCGATCGAGGCCAATTGATTTTGATCCCTTGCGACAATAGCTACGCTGGGCCGCACATATTCTTCTATCCGGAGCAAGCGCGGATCGTAGGAAGAGTCACCTGGTTTGCGACGGCCCTGCCTCCTGTGCCGGTGGTAAACCCCAAAATATCGAGAGGGTTGGACAGAGCGCCGTTGATCTTGCCGTGGGAGCAACCGAATCTGGCCTCGCTTTGGCGAACAGAGAGCGAGAGATCTCAGCTGAACGGGCTAACTTTAGAACGCGCCAACGAAATTTTTGCCCTTTACCTTGGCATCCACTTGAGCAGTCGTACGTTACGGCGCTACCGACAGGAGGCGCAAATGATACCGCACACGGATGTATTGATAGCGTTGACACTGTTTCACGCAACGCGCTTTAGAGAAGTGTTTCACCAGCTTGGTCTTTGGGAGAACGACGCCAATCGCTCGTCTCTCGCAAGGTGGACGAGCGCGAGATCAGTCAGCGAAGCGCATGCACTTTTGAGTGAAGCGGTGGTGCCCAAGCCTCATGATCGATGGGATCGAATGCTCAAGGAGTGGGGCGGGTGGCCAGAGCTTCTCTCGCTGTCGTTTCCTAGTCTAAACCAGCTAAAGCACAGACTTCTTCGCGTCCAAAAGACTAACGTCTTTGATGGATTGTCTCCGCTTATCAAGTCTGGCGCCATCATCTTGCTCGAAGAGACCGATAAGTTCCCGGAACCTCAGTCGGACATGGGTGCGCCCGAGTGGGAAAGGTCAGTTTATGCCATCCGCGTCAACGGGAGAATTCTATGCGGCTACATCTATAACGATGGCCGCCACTTCACGCTGATACCTCACCACCTCAGCCAGATGCGGCGAGTGTCTTTCCTACGCCATCAAGTCAGCATGGTGGGCAAGTGGATAGGCGTTGCCTCGCCGCTTCGATCCGGCAATCATGCCACCCCTTAAATCACCGTTTCCCGCTTTCTGCTGAATCCCTGGCCATTGCAAACTGTATTCCGTCTCTGCGACACCCCCGTATTTGATTGATGGACAATATCGAGCTGGAAGTTCTGGCCATTTTAGATTTTTTCTGCTCCAGAACCGGAAGTTAAGATTACGCTCCAGGTCATTGCAGGTTGGTGCGCGATTCCCGCTCCCGGAGAGAAAGAATTGGTTTTCCCATTGCCACATCGACCCTCAGTTGTTGATCGAGACGGAGCGGTTATTCTCGACATCGAGCACGGCGCAATCGTGGCTCTGAATGAAACGGGCGGCTATGTGTGGAAGCGCATTCAGAGCGGCGACGCGATTGCCGAGATTGCGCGCGATCTCGCTGATGAGACCGGGACGGACCCAGACGTGGTGGGTTGCGATGTGCTCGCTTTTATCGAGGACCTGAGATCGAAGGAACTTCTAACGCGATGAGACATAGACAGTCATGAGTGATACGCATTCCATCTCGGACTCAGCGGTTTATCGGGTAGCGATCCTGGTGCCGGGGTCGCTACTTGTGCTGCTGGAGCGCAACGGCACGGAACATTCGCTCCCGCGTGTTCGCGTCTCGAGATGGGCGCGTTCAGCAAGAGAAATCCAGAGGGCTATATGGATTCGTTGGATGCTTTCAGTCGTGATCATCGATTATATATTCGGGTCTCTTGAGAATCCTCTCTGCATCGCGGAATCACTATCTCCCAAGCCGTCAACCCTCATAAGGGCCCCACTCGGTCGCGTTGGTGAAAGAGATCTCACGAAATCGGAGCGACACATTATTCTCGAAATCAACGCAGGAGACATGGGAGCCCGGGGCCCGTTCTCGCGGGTTGGGTGGCACCCAGAGGCGTTTGCCTGGATAGAAAAAGAGGCCAAGCATGCAGATCGATTCACCGGCGAGATCGAACAACACAATGCCGGTGGCACGTTTGCATTGGTGCGTTTCCCGCTCTGCGATGGGAATTCGTACTGGCTGAAAGCTGTTGGTGAGCCAAATCTGCATGAATACCGGATCACCGGCGCACTTGCGGAAGTTTGCCCGAAATATCTGCCACAAGTAGTTGCTGCGCGAAGCGATTGGCATGCGTGGGTGATGAGAGATGGCGGATCTCCATTGGACCCAGACGCACGTGCCGCATCCTTCGTGCTCGCTGTTAAAACCATGGCGGGATTGCAGATAACAGCGTCGCGCCATGCACAAGAACTCCTGGTTGCGGGGGTCGCTGACCATCGCGCAGAGAAGTCTGCTGGCCAGATCGAATCTCTCATTCACTATCTTGAGAAGGCGATGGAGAATCAGATTTCCACCAGAGTGCCCCGCATCGACTCAAGACGGCTTCGTGAGATCCAAGGACTACTGGTGGATGCCTGCGCGGTAATGGCGACATTGCGAATTCCCGACACGGTAATTCATAACGACCTTAACCGCGGCAACATCCTGATCCGGAATGACCAGTGCGTGTTTATCGACTGGTGTGAGACGGGTATCGGCTGCCCGTTCCTGACATTCGAACATCTCACGTCGCTTATTCCGGTGACGTTTCAACGAGCGGAGGCTCTGCGCGGCAAGCTGAAATGCCTGTACCGTCGACAGTGGGCGCGGCAACTCAGCGGTTTGAACGTCGACAGGGCGTTTGCTTTGACGCCGCCTTTGGCCATCGCGTCGCGCCTCCATGGCCGAGGGGACTGGTTAAAGTCGGAGCGCCGGGAGGACCCCGGTATTCAGGCCTATGCCCGGACGGTCGCACGTCGCCTGGACCGGGCTGTACATACTCCGGAGTTCTTGGAGGCGTTATGCCGCTGAGGGGAAATGGTCCGCAGATCGTCGAAGAGGTCATTCACGGAGTTACGGTACGTGATCCTTATCGATGGTTGGAGCATCGAGACCGGCCCGAAACTCAAGAGTGGCTTCAGGCCGAGAAGCAGATTTGCGATCGGTATTTTGTTCAGTGCGGAGATCTCATGGCGATCCGCTCGCGGCTGCATCAGTACCTCGACGTGGATGTGGTCGATCAGCCAGCGAAGGTAGCCGGCAGGTATTTCTACCGCCTCAGACGCTGCGGCCGGGAACAAGGATGTATCGAGACTGAAGAACTATCAACTGGAAAAGCTCGCCTGCTGGTCGACCCTTCAAAGTATGGACATTTTGTTTCCGCCGGAATCCTTCGAATTTCGGACGATGGTGCTTTGCTCGCATACGAGCTCAGGCGCGGGGGAGCAGACAGGGTTTCCGTTCACATCGTTGACGTCGACAGCGGTAAAACCTTCGTTGACCATCTCCCATCCGGATATATCAGAGGTTTTGCGTTCGTCCCCGGTGGAGGCGGTTTCTATTATTGCCATGACCGATCTCTGACAGAGAGCGAGCATACAATTCGCCTGCATCTCTTCCACGAGTCGGTGGCGGACCGGGTGGTCTTTCGCGCGGCGCGCTCCCGCGAAAGCCGCCTGGTCCTAACTGCCGATCATGCGCGACTCGGCGCAATCCGAACCTCTTGGAACGACCACACATTTGAAATGGATTTCTGGATCGCGAAATACGACGAGCCTGAAAACTGGCGGCTTATTGTCGGGAAAGCGACATCCATACATCCATTTCTGCGCGGCGGCCGCATCCTTGCTCTCACATATGAGAATGCTGCGAACGGGAAGATTGTGGAACTAACGGAAGATTGGGACGAATTACGGACGGTGATTCCGGAACAAAGCCAGGTGATTCGCCAACTCGCGATCGTCGGGGACAGAGCGTTTGCCAGCTACCAGGGAGATTCCGGCTGCTCTATCCGCTGCTGGAGCGCCACCGGTCGCGAGGAGCCGGGCATTCCAGTTCCAGCTTACGGAACGGTTCAGCTGCTGCCGAGCCGGGTCACCGACGAGCGGGTGATCTTCTACAGTTACGAGTCGTTTGAGGAACGTCCTGCGCTCTTCGAGTTTGATCCTGAGGCAACTCGTTCCAAGCTCTGGCCCCGCGGATTGGCAGAGCCGAAGAGGCATCCGCTCTCCATTCAGCACCGCACCTACGAATCGAAGGATGGCGCACACATTCCCATCACGCTTGTGCGTCGGGGTGATAGGCGACCCTCGCCTGCGTGCATCATGACGAGTTATGGCGGATTTGGTGTGCCTTCGACGCCCCAGTTTTCCGTCATGGTCTCCATCATGCTCGATCTCGGCGCCATCCTCGCTTTGCCTCACATTCGTGGTGGTGGAGAGTTCGGAGATGCCTGGCATGAAGCCGGACGT
>JBARHV010000432.1:0-1924 GCA_049799415.1 Silvibacterium sp. | reverse complement strand
CCCGCGTAACGGCCGGACTGATCGTGCCGGACTTCAGGCGCTCGCCAGCGCCCAAGAATCCTTCATTGACGATGCATCCGATGAGCTTACCCCGACGCAGAATGAACCGCCGGGCGATGCGCTGAACGATCACGTCACCCTGATCGATGCTGAAATTGATGAGCGATTCGGTGCCATCGTCGTTCAGCACGAAGATCGCCGGCAACTCGCTTCGGGCGCCGAAGGTCAGGCGGGTCTCGATACCGTTGTCCGAAGCCGCCATGGGTTTGAGCTCGGGACTCCCGCAGTACCAATAATCGACGTTTTCTGGCGGGGAATGCTGAGCGCGCTCGAGCTCCGCGTTCGTGATCTCGGCAGCTGTCGGACCTCGCACCCTCGCGGGCACCGGCGGATAAGTGAAGCGAACGGCATACATGATGTCATCCGCGCCTTGGGGCCGCCGGTCCGTTGCCGAGTACTCGAAGTAGTACCTGTGCAGGCTCGTCGTGACGGTGATGTTGGTGTGAATGGAGGCGGTTTTCGGACGCAGCGTCAGTACGTTGCCGTGAGCGCTGTAGATCAGTGCCTCGGGATCACCGGCCGAGAGTCCGACGAACTTCTCATCGGTCCCGAAGACGAGGTCGAGCTCAAAGCCCGCGAACCCGGAGAGCCGGTACACCTGATCTGGCTCGTAATGGACGGCGCGAATGCGCGTATCGAGCTTGCCGGGAATGGGGAAGGACTCGGCACTCGCCCTCGCCACCACGAAAAGCGCGAGCGCAGCAACAACCCACCAGCGACTCTGTCGCGAGACATCCCTCAAGACGCTCCTCCATGGCCAGGCGCAGCCGCGGTGGACGAGCCCTGCGATCCGGCGTCGGGGTGTATTTCAGGGTCCGTGTGAAAGTCGACGACTCTAAAGCCGAGTGGATTCCACTCCCGCGTCCTCGGGTCGGGTGAGGGCTTCGTGTAGGCATATTGGATCGTTGCAATCCAGTAACTGCGCTGTGCAGCGCTGCCGCCTGCGGCGTGGATCACTTTGGCGTAGCGCACCTGAGCGAGGTCTCGTACGCCACTGCCCCCGGTGAAGAAGCTGATCGAGATTACCTCAGCACTTACGCTCGTTCCGTCCTTGTAGCGGTTGAGGGGTGAGTCTGGATTGGTCTTCACCCACTCGGCGTACCAGGCTTGGTTGAGCCTGGGCGTGTTGAAGGCGCCGCACTCCTCGTAATCGCTCTCGGCGGTTGCAAAATCGAAGCGCTCGCACACCGTCATATAATGATCGAGGAAATACCGGGTCACGGTATCGGGGAACTTGTCCGTACCCGCATAGACCGGCACCACATTGACAATCCCCGAGCTGCGATCGACGCGGATGACAAAGGGCTCGACGCGCTTTAAAGGCATGAGCAAGATCAGAGCGAGGGCGAGCAGCACGACACCGGCCCAGCCCGCTCCTGCGACCCACCAAGCCGTGCGCTCGCCGCGGCGCGCTCTCGCGGCCCGATCAGCATCCCAGGCCGCCGCCTCCTCGAAATAGGTTTCCAGCGCAGCGTCGCGCCTCATGGCTTTTTCTCGGTGCTGCGGGGTGTGGACTTCTGCGTCGGTGCGGGCGCTGCCATGGCCGGCTTCGGCGGCGGCGGGTTGATCGCCACCAAGTGTCCCTCGCACCGTGCGACGCGATTCGTTGCGCAGCCGGCGAGAGCGGTAAGTACCGCCAGGAGCGCGAGGAGTTGAGCGTCCTTAAGAACGCTCATGATCGCCCACCCCCGATGGAATTCTCGCGCCAGGGCGCCGTCACGCGGCGTGCCCCACCCATGACCCCGCGTTGGAGCGCGTGCCCCGCCTTACGGCTTAAGGGATCCCCGCGCGTCGTCTCTCGATCCATAAGTAACCCGCGCCCGAACTGGCCCGTGATGCGACCCGCGCGGCCGAGCCCCCACAT
>JBARHV010000431.1:0-24040 GCA_049799415.1 Silvibacterium sp. | reverse complement strand
CTGTCCATGATGGACGATGCCAGCCTGCTCAAATCCATCGGTCTGGTCATCACCGACCACAGTATGCCGGGCATGAACGGTCCGGAATTTGTTACCCGGTTGCGGGAGCGGATGCCTGCCGTTCCGGTGATTGTGCTCAGCGGATTTCCTGACGTGGAACAGGAATATGAAGGCATGAACATTCTGTTCCGCCTCAAGCCTGTACCTCCAGACCAGTTGATTGCGCTGGCTGAATCGCTGCTTCATTCTCCGCTTACAAAATCCGCGTAACTCAAAACCTCTACTTCTGTGACCTGAGTCACTTTGCTGTTGCGGGTGCAGTCTGCGACAATGGTCTGGTTCAATCCATGCCCACATTTGGCAGTTTCGCTCTCCTGCTCGCCCTCGCTCTCAGTGCGTACACACTTCTGGCTGGGGGAATTGCTCTTCGCCAGATTGCCATTGGAGCGCGCAGCCGCGTGGCTCCCGAACGCCTTGCGGAGACGGCCCGGCGGGCCGGTATTGGCACGTTTGTAGTCACCACGGCCGCGGCGGTTGCGCTGGTGTGGTGCGCCTTTACCAATAATTTTCAGGTTGCGTACATCCTGCACCACTCCAACCGCGCGCTGGACTGGAAGTACAAATTTGCTGCGCTGTGGTCGGGGCAGGAGGGTTCGCTGCTGCTGTGGGCGTGGCTGCTGGCGGCTTACGGATTTGTGCTGCGGGTGCGGCACAAAGTCGATGTAAAGCTGACGGCGTATGCCTCGACCATCCTGGCCGGAGTGCAGGTGTTCTTTCTGTTGCTGCTGAACTTTCCCGCCACGCCGTTTTCGCTGGTGAGCGGGCCGGTTCCGGCGGACGGCTTCGGGCTGAATCCCTTGCTGCAGTATCCGGAGATGGTGATTCATCCGCCGATGCTGTACCTGGGCTATGTGGGCTTCGCGGTGCCGTTCGCGTTTGCGCTGGGCGCACTGATGATGCGGTATCCGGGCGAGAAGTGGATCCACATTACGCGGCGCTGGACGATGGTGACGTGGCTCTTCCTGACCTGTGGCATATTTCTTGGCGCGCACTGGGCCTACGCGGTGCTGGGATGGGGCGGCTACTGGGGATGGGACCCGGTGGAGAACGCTTCACTGATGCCGTGGCTTACCGGCACGGCCTTTCTGCACTCGGTGATGATGCAGGAGAAGCGCGGCATGATGAAGAGCTGGAATGTGTGGCTGATCTTCGCCACCTTCATGCTGGCCATCTTCGGAACGCTGCTCACGCGCTCGGGACTGGTGAGCTCGGTCCACGCTTTTGCGCAGTCGCCGATTGGAACCTGGTTCTGGGCGTTTCTGATTATCGTGCTTTCGGTCTGCCTGTTTACCTATATCCTGCAGCGCGATCATCTGAAGGCCGACAATAAGCTGGAGTCGCTGGTTTCGCGCGAATCGAGCTTCCTGTTCAACAACCTGGTGCTGCTGGCGGCCTGCTTCACCATCCTGTGGGGGACGCTGTTTCCGATCCTGTCGGAATATGTGGTGGGCAATAAGGTCACAGTGAGCGCTCCGTTTTACAACCGTGTAGCTGTGCCGATTGGGATGTTCCTGCTGTTCCTTACAGCGATTGGCCCGCTGCTGGCGTGGCGCAGTTCTTCGTTCAAAAGCATACGCAAGAATTTTGTGCTGCCGGTGATTGCCGCCGTGGTCATGGGCATTGTGGTGATTGCGTGCGGCGTGCGTCCATGGGAGATCTTTACAACCACGCATCAGGGATCGTTTTATGCCTTTGTCGCGTATTGCCTGGCGGCGCTGGTGGTAACCGCAATCGGTTCGGAGTTCCTGCGCGGTGCGGCGGTGATTTCGCGCAACACGGGCAAGAATCTTCTCGCGTCTGTGATCCAGCTCACGCGGCGCAACACGCGACGCTACGGCGGATACATTGTTCACTTCGGCGTCGTGGTCATTTTTATCGGCATCTCCGGACAGGCCTTCAACCAGACCCAGGAACAGGAGATGGGCTTCCACCAGAGCGTGAATATTGGGCCATACAAAGTGGAGTGCGAGAGCTACTCGCAGGATACAAATGCGAACTACGACACGGAGTTTGCGTTGCTCAATATCTACCGCGACGGCAAGCTGGTGACGAAGATGGCTCCGGAACGGCGGTTTTATAACGCCAGCCAGCAGCCCCTGACCGTGGTTGCGAACCATTCGACGCTGGCCTGGGACCTTTACATTATTTATGCAGGCAAGAACCCGGATACCGGACAGCCGATTATCCGAGTCTTCCTGAATCCGCTGGTGGCGTGGATATGGATTGGCGTGGCCATCATTGTATTCGGCACGATTGTGGCGCTGATTCCGAACATGTCGGCGGCGGTGGCAGCCAGCCGGGTGCGCGCCCGCGTCGAGCCGGAAGCCGTAACCGCGCAGGGTGGTGATTAATGCGAGGGGTTAGGCGCACGGGGCGCGTTCTGGCCATGGCTTTGGCACTGGGCCTGGTGGCTGTGCTGGGGATGGGCGCAGCGGATAATGGCGCGCGCTATGACGATATCGGCCACAAGCTGATGTGCACCTGTGGCTGCGGCCAGGTTCTGCTGCAATGCAACCATCTGGGATGCCCTTCGCTGGCGAAGGAAAGCGATGAACTGCGTGCCGGCCTTGAAAAGGGACAAAGCGACAATGCGATTCTGATTGCGTTCCAGAACGAATACGGGCCGACGGTGCTGGCCGCGCCCATGTTCACCAAGTTCAACATGATTGCCTGGATCATGCCTCCGCTGCTGCTGGCGCTGGGGATTCTGGGAACGGTGGTGCTGGTGCGCCGCTGGCGTTTGCGCGCCGCCGCGATGCCCCCGGTTGAGCGCGGCCCAGAATTTCTCGCCATAAGGGAAAAGATCCGGAAGGAGACGCAACTGTGATTGTGTTTGGGTGCGGCCTGCTGCTGCTGGGGGTTTTGTTTTATGTCTTCTATCCTGAGCGCCACGTAGAGGCGCAGACGCAGAAGACGCGCCTGGAGTATCTGCTCGAGCGCAAGGAAGTGCTGTACGACAACCTGCGCGATCTGAACTTTGAGTACCGTGCCGGGAAGTACGTCGATGAGGACTACCGCGCGCAACAAACCATTCTTGAAAACGAAGCGGCTGGCGTGCTGGCCGAGATCGACCTGCTGGAATCCCAGGGCCGTCAGCCGGCCCGCTAATTTTTAATGGCAAGGAAGAACATGAAGCTCGTCTCAACTTTCAGCGTGGCGGCACTGCTGGCGGCCTCGCTGGTTGCGCAGGCCGCGACCGTTACCGGCGACGTTGTCAACAAAACCACCAACAAACCCGACGCCGGAGACAATGTGGTCCTGATCGCACTGGCGCAGGGAATGCAGGAGGCGGCGCGCACCACGACGGACGCGCGCGGGCACTTCTCGATTGAATTGCCCGACAACAACATGCACCTGATCCGCGTGGACCATCAGAAGGCTGCGTACTTTGAGCCGCTGCCGCCGGGCACGACGCACGTAAACATTACCGTGTACGATGTTGCGGCCAAGCTCGCCGGCGTTTCGACCGAGGCCGACGTGATGCGCGTCGAGGCCGGACCGCAGGGCCTGCATGTGATTCAGAATTATTTTGTGAAGAACGCGTCGAATCCACCGCGCACACAGTTCAGCATCGCTGCATATCAGATCTATCTGCCGCCGGACGCGAAGATTGAGGCTTCCGCCGCAATGGGGCCGCAGGGGATGCCGGTCTCGTCTTCGCCCATGCCGCAGGCCGATAAGGGCCACTATGCTTTCGTGTTTCCGATTCGCCCCGGCGAGACGCGCTTCCAGCTGAGTTACACGCTGCCCTATAACGGCAGCTACAAGTTCGCCCCACGCGTGGCGCTGCCTACCGCCAACCTGGCGGTGATGCTGCCCAAGAGCATGAGCTTTCAGGGCGGCGCGCCGTTTCAGGCCGCCGATGTGGAAGACAACGTACAGACGTATCTGGCGAAGAACGTGCAGCCGTCGCAACCGCTGGCCTTTACCGTATCGGGCACGGGCGCAATGCCGCGCGACTCGGGACAGAACGACTCGAGACAGAACGATTCCGGACAGGGAGGCTCTGCACAGCCGGGAGCCAGTGCGCCCGGCGATAACGGCGGTGGCGGGCAGGCTGCATCGGCGTCGAGCGACGACCGCCCTGGCGGCGGATTAGGCAACCCCATCGACACGCCGGATCCGCTCCAGAAATACAAGGGCTTTATTCTGACCGGACTTGTGGTGCTGCTGGCGATCGTCGCAGCGTTTTTCCTGCGCGCGAAACCAGCGGAGATGGTGGCTGCGGGACCGCCTATGCCATCACCATTGGTTCCAACACCTATGCCGTCGCCAGCTAACAATTCCGGATCGCTGCTGGGCGCTCTCAAGGACGAACTGTTTGCGCTGGAAACGGAACGGCTGGAAGGGAAGTTGTCTGAGCCGGAGTACGCCGAACAAAAGGCGGCACTGGAGCAGGTGCTGCGCCGGGCGCTGGCACGGCGGGATAGCTGAGGAGCGGCCAGCTAAAGCCCGGTCGGCTAAGAACCGGTCAGCGTTTTTTTGCCTGACGGAAGACTTGCGTTCTACCAACCAGGGTTCGGTCAAAGATTCGTGCAAAGCCTCTGGCGCATAAAACAACGATACCGCTGATCGCTCTCTAGCTGACCGTTTCATCGCTGGCCGCATCTTAGCCGACCGGACTTTAGCTGGCCGCAACTTAGCTACTCACTTGATTCCCCCCTTGCAATTCGTCCTGCAATCCACAGGGTTTGGCACGCTATAGTCGAGTGTGGCGACTCTCACGACCTGGCTCGGCCGTGGCAAAAACTAACGGATACAAAAGCCGTGGCACGGCGCTCGTCGACGACGAGCCCGATCTTTTGCGTCCGGCCGCTTCTTCCCGTTCTCGCGTAGAGAAAGAGTTCCTGCCCGACAGCTTCGCGGACCGATTCCCGACAAAACGCTCCAACGAGATTACAAACGATGTGCGCGTCCGGCGCCGCGTTCCCCTGCGCAAAGGCATTCTGCCGCTGTGGACGCGAACGCGCTGGGGACGCATTGCCGCGCTTACCATTCTGCTGGTGGCGATCGCCGCGGTCGTAACCGGAATTCTCGCCGTGCGGAATTTCTTCGATCATGATTCCCGCTTCCGCATCGATACGGCCGACTCTATTCAGACGATGGGCAACAGCCAGTTGACGCGCGACGAACTGCTGTCGGTCTTCGGGGCAGACCTTGGGCGCAACATCTTTTATATTCCGCTGGCCGAGCGGCGCGCGGAGCTGGAGCAGATTCCCTGGGTGGAGCACGCGACGGTGATGCGGATTCTGCCGAATCAACTGCGTGTGGCCGTGCATGAGCGCACTCCGGTGGCCTTTGTCCGCGTCGAAAACAGAAATGGCGACCAGATCAAGCTGGTGGATGCGGCGGGCGTGATCCTGGATATGCCTCCGGCGATGATGGCGGCGCGACATTTTTCGTTTCCGGTGGTGACGGGCATCAACGCGGACGATCCGCTGTCGCAGCGCGCAGCGCGCATGCAGCTCTATCAGAAATTTGTTACCGCGCTTGACTCGAGCGGGGAGCATCTTTCGGCGAATTTGAGCGAAGTGAACCTGTCGGATCCGGAAGATGTGCGCGTGACGGTGCCCGCGAAGTCGAGCGATCTCCTGCTGCACTTCGGCAACACGAATTTTCTGGCGCGGTATCGCATCTACCAGTCGCATTTGAGCGAGTGGGAGCAGCAGTATCCGCAGCTGGCGGCAGTGGACCTGCGCTACGACAGCGAAGTGGTGCTGAAGATGGCCGGTGCTGCGGGAACAAACGTGAATGCGTCGAGGCCGGCGGCTCCGCATACGGCGACGGCGACGCACGCAGTTCCACACGCAGGGCACGTGGCAGCGGTTTCACACACAGCTCCGCACGCAGGGCACGCAGCAAAATCTGCACCGGCGAAACACGCTGCTGCGAAGAGGCATGAGCACCACGCGAAAAAGCACGCCGGAAGGAAGAGTCGATGAGTCAGCAGGCGGAAAACCTGATCGCCGTGCTCGAAATCGGCAGCTCGAAGACGCGTGTGCTGGTTGCGGAGTTGAACGATGGAGCGTTGCGCTATCGCGGCCACGGTATTGTGGATGCGGGCGGCATGCGCAAGGGCCTGATTGCGGAGCTGACGCCCGCAGTGGAGGCCATCAACAAGGCTGCGACGCTGGCTGAAAAGCGTGCCGATGCGGTGATCGAGCGCTGCGTGATCGCTGTTGGCGGCTCGCATGTGCGCGGCGTGAACAGCCGGGGAGGCATCAGTCTGGGAGCGCGGATGCGCGAGATTACGCGCGAGGATGTGCGCGCTGCTGTGGACCGCGCGCGTTCGGTCGCGTTGCCCAACGACCGCGAGGTGATGCACCTGCTGCCTCAGCAGTTCATTCTTGACGACCAGCCGGGCATCCATGATCCGGTGGGCATGGTAGGCAGCCGCCTTGAGGTGAATCTGCATATCGGCACCTGCTCGGCGAGCGCCATCCAGAGCATTGTGACCTGCGCCAACAAGGCCGGGCTGGAAGTTACGGAGTCGGTCTTCGAGGCGATTGCCGCGGCCGAATCCACTATCTCCGCGGACGAGCGCGAGCTGGGCGTGTGCCTGATCGACGTGGGCGCCAGCTCGACGGAACTGATCGTCTTCTTTGAAGGCTCGGTGGCACATACATCGGTGATTCCGATTGGCGGCGACCACTTTACTAACGATCTTGCCGTGGGCCTGCACGTTACGCCTCCGGAGGCGGACTGGATCAAGTGTGAGTATGGCCATGCCGTTGTGACGTCGGTGCCGCAGGTGAGCGAGATTGAGCTGCGCGGCATGCCGGGCTTTGAGCCGCGCATGGTGCGCCAGCGGCTGGTGAGCGAGATTCTGGAGCCGCGCGCGCGCGAGCTCTTCCACATGCTGCGGGACAATCTGCGCCAGGGGGGCGTGCTTGAGGCGCTGGGCGCGGGCTGCGTGTTGACCGGCGGCGGAGCCAAGCTGCCCGGTCTGCTGGACGTGGCCGAAAGCCTGTTGCGCGTGCCTGCCCGGATCGGCACACCTGTACCCTTGTCGCGCATGCCTGAAGAACTGGCGCAACCCGAATGCGCCGCGTTGATCGGAACCTTGCTTTACAGCCACCGCACCAGCGTGATCCGTGCGGCGGAAGACCATAGCCTGCGCGCGAAGCTGCGCGCCATCTTTGCCGGAAGCCTATAGGAGTAGAAGCCGATGCATCAGCCAGACGAAATTCGCATTCAGTATCAGGACGAGGTTCCGCGCGGGGCCCGGATCAAGGTAATCGGTGTGGGCGGCGGCGGCGGCAACGCGGTGAACCGCATGATCGCGGCTCGCGTGGAAGGCGTGGAGTTCATCGCGGCGAATACCGACCGCCAGGCGCTGCAATTGTCGCAGGCTCCGATCAAGCTGCAACTAGGCACGCGGCTGACGAGCGGCCTGGGCGCTGGCGCGAATCCGGACATTGGCCGCAAGGCGGCGCTGGAGGATTCGGAAAAGATCATTGAAGCGCTCGAAGGCGCGGACATGGTGTTTGTGACCGCGGGACTGGGCGGTGGAACAGGTACGGGAGCAGCTCCGGTGATTGCGTCGCTGGCGAGCGAAATGGGCGCGCTTACGGTTGCCGTGGTTACGCGGCCCTTCAGTTTCGAGGGCAAGCGGCGCATGGCGCAGGCCGAGCGCGGCATGCAGGAACTGCTCGACAGTGTGGACACGATGATCGTGATTCCGAACGAAAAGTTGCTGGCTGTGGCCAAGGACGCGGGATTCTTCGAGTCCTTCCGCATTGCGGACGACGTGCTGCGGCAGGGCGTGCAGGGGATCTCCGACATTATTACGATCTCCGGAATCATCAACCGCGATTTTGCCGATGTAAAAACCACCATGGCCGGAATGGGCTATGCGGTGATGGGCACAGCGGTGCGCGGGGGGGAAAGCCGCGCGGTGGAGGCGGCGCAGGCGGCCATGGCTTCTCCGCTGCTCGAAGCTGGAGCCATAGACGGAGCGCGCGGCATCTTGATCAACATCAGCGGATCGAGTTCGCTGAAGCTGAGCGAGGTGAACGAGGCCTCCACGCTGATCCAGAATTCGGCGCACGAGGACGCAAACATCATCTTTGGCGCGGTGCTCGACGAGACGATGGGCGACGAGGTGAAGATCACGGTCATCGCCACTGGCTTCCGGCAGGAGATGCCGGAGCGTCGCGATCGCATGCTGAACGCCGCGCTCCGGGAGCCGGCCATGCCGCATGTGGAGACACGGCCAGCGACTCCAAAGTTCGCGAGCGAAGAGGAGATGGACGAGGAGCCGGTCGTTGTCTCCGTGGTCCGACACGAGGTTGGGGTGGAGGAGCCGGTTATGGCAGCGCCGCCCGAGAGCTTTGCCAAAGCAGCGATTGCAGCTGGGCCAACGGCGGTTGCCGTGGCTGAAGCGGCTCCGCAACAGGCGGTTTTTGATGCTCCTCATGAGGATGAGCATGGGGAAAACCTGGATATTCCGGCGTTTATGCGGCGGGGCGGCCTGTAAAAAAAAGAGAATTTTTATGTTTCGCCAGAGGAAGATCAAGGTTAAGATATGAGCAACAAAAATAGACTAAAATAAGTAACAGACTATACACGGCGGAAATTTTGCTGAGCTGTTGTTTTGTAAGAACTTAGCGCCTGGATTCGTGTTGATATTTGCATAAGGACGTGACGTTGGTTTCCGGTTTTGGGATATCTGTTTCCGAATCAGGAACCTGAGCCATATTATCGAACGGTTTACCGGGCTTTCAGGCTGTTTCTGTGCGTAAGATTTATCAGAGTGTCTGGCCACAGGGTTGATGAATTGATGAGACGTATTTTTTATTTCGTACTGTTTGGGCTGCTGGCGCTGCCGCTGTCCCTGTCCGCCCTGGACACCACCACGACGACGACGCACCATCGCGTGCATCATCGCGCCCACGTCCACGAGTCCTCGGTTGCGCGAACGCACATACGCCGCTTGCAGCATAGCCGCCGCGTAGTCTACACGCGCAGCCGGAGCCGGAGTCGTTACGGCTCTGCGCATTTGCGCCGCACGCGGTATCGGGTGCGCAGACATAGGTACTATGAGCATTTCGATGCAAGCTCCTTTGTGGCGAATCCTGTTGATCTGACGCAGGGAGATGTCACCGGCGGCGAAGACCCGGTGGTACGCCAGGCAGCGATCGACGCGCTCGGCGACATGAATGGAACCGTTGTGGCGATCGACCCGAGCGATGGACGCATTCTGGCCATGGTGAACCAGAAGCTCGCGCTCTCAAGCGGCGCCGAGCCCTGCTCGACGATCAAGATCTCCGTGGCGCTGGCCGCGCTCGAAGAGGGAATTGTCACCAAAGACACACCGGTCGATCTTGGCGGTTCGTATCGCCTTAACATGACCGATGCGCTGGCCCACTCGGTCAACGCCTACTTTGAGGTCCTGGGCCGCGAGCTTGGCTTTGACCGCGTCAAGCATTACGCGAATGAGTTCGGACTGGGCGAGCTGGCCGGCTATGACATCCCAGGCGAGCAGCTTGGAGTGTATCCCGATCAGCCACTTCCGGCAGATCGCGGCGGCGTGGGCCGCATGTGCTCCTTTGGCGAGAGCATTTCGATGACGCCGCTGCAACTGGGCGCGCTGGTCTCGGCTGTTGCCAACGGCGGAACGCTCTACTACCTGCAGCATCCGACCACTCCGAATCAGGTTCTGGACTTCCAGCCGCGCATCAAGCGCCTGCTCAACATCAAGCCGATCCTTCCTGAGGTCCAGGCCGGCATGCTGGGCGCGGTCGATTACGGCACGGCACGCGCGCTGCGGACGAGCTTCAATGAGATTCCGGTGCTCGGCAAAACCGGAACATGCTCGAACGACGGTACGCGCTTCGGCTGGTTTGCCTCCTACGCAGACACGCAGTATGGCCGGATTGTGGTGGTCTTCTTCCTCGAAGGCGGACGCCCGACCTTCGGACCGAAGGCCGCGGAGCTGGCGGGACACTTCTATCGCAATCTGTGGGACGACCGCTACTTTGCGGCCAAGCAGCCCACGGATACAGGCTCGCCGGCAAATACGGCCGAGGGCGTGAGCCAGTAACGCAAACAATTCCTATGAAAAAGCCCGGAGGCGCATGCTTCCGGGTTTTTCTTTTGGGCCCGCTGCTTTGCCGGAGGCTTTTGCGGCGAAAAAATCTCCAGGTTTTCATGTGCGGAAGAGCGAACTGGCCCCTCTCAAAAGGAAGATGGTGATACAACACTTTCAGGATGCAGACCCGATGCTGATTCTAACGGCGGAAGAGATGCGCGCTGCGGACCGTGCGACAACGGAGCGTTTTGGCACTGCTTCGATGGATCTGATGCGCCATGCGGGTGAGACGGTGGCGCGCTTTGTTGGGCGTGAATTCTCGCAGTGCCAGCGCATTACCGTGCTTTGCGGTAAGGGAAACAATGGCGGCGATGGCTTTGTGGCGGCGCGCGCACTTGCGGGCATGGGCAAAGAGGTCGGCGTGCTGCTACTTGGTTCGCCTGGCGAATTAAAGGGCGATGCGAAGGCGGCGTTTGAGGAGATGAGGATTGCGCCGGTGATCGCTTCGGACGAGGCGGCGCTGGACTCGTCCGAGGCGAGAGCGCTGCTGGAAAATGCAGATCTGCTGCTGGATGCGGTTGTGGGAACAGGCTTTCAGCCTCCTTTGCGCGGAGTTGCCACGGCCCTGCGCGACCGGGTGAATGCGCTTGCGATGCCGGTGGTTGCGGTCGATCTGCCGTCGGGATGGGATGCGGACTCGCGGGAGTTCTCTGTCGAAGGGGCATATCGCGCAGATGCGGTCGTGACGTTTACTGCTCCTAAACTCGCGCATGCGTACGGAAACCTGACGGGCAGCGTCTATGGGCCGATTGTAGTGGCGCCGATTGGCTCTCCCGACGAGGCGGTGCAATCGAACCTGAAGCTGACCTGGGCGGGCGCGTCGATGGCTGTTGCGCAGAAGGCGCGCAGCGCCGACAGCAACAAGGGCATGTATGGCCACGTGCTGGTGGTTGGAGGCGCGAAGGGGAAGTCGGGTGCGCCGTCGATGAGCTCGCTGGCCGCGCTGCGGGCGGGCGCAGGCCTGGTGACGGCGGCTGTTTCCGAATCAATTTTGCCGATTGTGGCGCGGGTTACGCCGGAGCTGATGACGATCCCGTTGAAGGAAGACCCTTCAGGCGAGATTGACGCGGCAGTGATCGATTTTGCCGAGTTGCTGGAGAAGAAGACCGTGCTGGCCATAGGGCCGGGGCTGGGGCAGAAACCAGCCGCCGAAAAATTTCTGCTGGAGTTGCTCGAAAGGGCCAGCGTCCCGATGGTGCTCGATGCAGATGCGCTGAACATTCTGGCGAAACATCCGAAGAGGATCGACGGCAGCGGGAAAACGCTGGTGCTTACACCGCATCCAGGCGAGATGGCGCGGCTGGCGGGCATGAGCACGAAAGAGGTACAGGCCAATCGCGAGCTATTGGCGCGCGAGTTTGCCGTGAAGCATAAGCTGACGCTGGTGCTGAAGGGATGGCGCACGCTCGTCGCGCATCCTGACGGAACGATCGCAGTGAACACGACGGGCAATCCGGGCATGGCCAAAGGCGGCAGCGGCGATATTCTTACCGGAATTGTGGCGGCGATGGTAGCGCAATATCCAAACCGGCTGGGGGATGCTGTGAACGCTGCGGTGTATCTGCACGGGCTGGCGGCAGACTTCGCGGTGCGCGAGCAGGACGAGCACACGCTGCTGGCCACCGACACGATAGCGCATCTGTGGCGCGCGTTTCGTTTCCGCGCGCAGGATGCGGCAGGATATGTGTGGCTGCAGGGACAGCCTCGACCGAATACGATGGAGGTGAGATGAGCGAGCCGGCAGAGATGAAGGTCCATGAATTTGTGACGTCGAGCGCGGAAGAGACCATCCGCGTGGGCCGGTCGATAGCAGAGCTGCTGGCTCCGCCACAGTTTTTGATTCTGCGCGGAGACCTGGGCGCTGGCAAAACAACGCTGGTGAAGGGAGTTGCCGAGGCGCTCGACGCCGCCGATGCGGACGAGGTGACCAGCCCGACCTTTACGCTGATCCACGAGTACGAGGGCACGCGTGACGGTGCGCCGGTGCGGCTCTACCACCTCGATCTCTACAGAATTGAGAGTGAGCGGCAACTGGACACGCTGGGGCTGGATGACCTGTGCGGGCCGGACAGCCTTGTGCTGGTGGAGTGGGGCGACAAGTTTCCCAGCGTAGCGAAGCGCAGCAACGGCGAAATTGTAATGGTCTCGACCGGAGGAGATTCACGAAAAATCACGCTGACGCTGAAGCCGTAGCCGTGTTGAATCCGGTCATACGCGCCAGGTGTCGGGCCGCCACTCCGCGATGGCCTTCTTGATCTCCGCGCGCTTCAGCCTTTCGGTCAATGTCGTCTGCACGAGCGCGGGAATCTCCTTGTCGGAGGCGAAGCGCAGCGCGATGAGTTGACTTTCAGACAGCTCGGGAATGCGCGTGCGCAGCGAATCGGGCAGCAGCGTGGCCAGGCGCAGCCGCTCCTCCAGGCGAATGATGCGGTCCTGCACTTTAATGGGATTCCCGCGAACGAGAAGGGCCAGAGTCAGTAGCGCCAGGGACATCACCACTCCCCAGGCCGTGAGCCAGCCGGGCGCGCGCACCACGAGAACGATGGCCACAGCGATATTAATAAGGAAAACGGGAATCAGCATGAAGTGAAATACCGGCTGCCGCCGCGCATGGTTCTGAAAGCTTTGAGATTTTTCCGCCATTTTTTCTCCTGCTAAAAGGATCGCGTCCGAGAATTGTGACTCCACCGAAAGATGGAGGGTAAAACCAGTCGTTTGGCTCAAGACGCGGAGCCCGGGCCGTCATACTCTGAATATGTCTTTCGTACTTCAATACCTCCTGCCCTGATCGCGAAAACGGTCAGGGTTCTCTTTTGGTGTTGCTAGTGACGAAGGTCGGCCATTTTTTCAGATCAACTCTGTTCCCCACAGATCGTGCAGATGCAGCACGCCTTCGAGCGCGCCTTTCGCGTCCACGACGGGCAGGGAGGTAATTTTTTTCTCTTCCATCAGACTGAGCGCGCGCACGGCGAGTTCTCCGGCGGCAATGGTGCTGGGGTGCGGATTCATGGCGTCGCCGGCATTTTTTTTCAGGCTGTTCGGTCCATCGCGTTCGAGCAGGCGGCGCAAATCGCCATCGCTGATGATGCCGAGCAGCCGCCCGTTTTCTTCCACCGTGGTCATGCCCAGCTTTTTGCGCGACATCTCGTAGATCACGTCTTTCATGGGAGTGCCAGGGGTAACACGCGGGACGGCATCGCCGGTGTGCATAAGCTGACTCACGCGCGCCAGGCGCTTGCCCAGCTTGCCGCCCGGATGCAGCTCCGCGAAGTCCTCGGCGCGAAAGCCTTTCTTGAGCGAGACGGCGATGGCCAGCGCGTCTCCCAGTGCCAGCATGGCGGTAGTGGAGGCGGTGGGCGCAAGGCCCATGCCGCAGGCTTCTGCGGGGACGCTGCAGTCGAGTGCGACATCGCTGGCGAGGGCGAGCGTGGACTGCGTGTTGCAGCACAGGCTGATGAGCGCGTCGCCGATACGCTTGATGTTGGCGAGCAGGCGCAGAATCTCTTCCGTTTCGCCGCTGGCGGAGAGCGCGATGACCACATCACCCCTGGCCAGCATGCCCAGGTCGCCATGGACGGCCTCCGCCGGATGGAGAAACAGCGCGGGACTGCCGGTGGAGCTGAGGGTGGCGGCGATCTTTTGCGCGATGATGCCGCTCTTGCCCATGCCGGTGACGACGACGCGGCCGCGCCCTTCACCGCATTGCAGAATGCAGGCAACGGCGCGGTCAAAGGCGGCGGCCATAGGCCCTTCGAGTCGCTCGGCAAGCGCCAGCAAGGCCTCGGCTTCAATGCGCACTAACCGCGATGGAGTGTGAGCCGTCAAACAGGTCGATGCTATCAGAACAGAGAGACGAGTAAAATTGTTGGTAGAGGTCAAGAGCGGGTGAAGCGGAACATTCTGGTCGTTGTCGCAGTGCTGGTGGTTCTGGGCGTGATGATATGGGCGGGCGTGGCAAACTACCAGCGCCGCCAGCAGGAACAGGCCAAGCTGAAACGCCTGCAGGCCATGATTGCCGAATCGGCGCCGCCCGCGAATGCAAGTGATGCGGACGAGGATGACATTCCGATGAATCCGCTGCAGGGGCAGATGGCGCCATCTTTCACGTTGAAAGACACGAGCGGGCGTAAGGTTTCGCTCTCTGACTTCAAGGGCAACGCAGTCGTCGTCGACTTTTGGGCAACATGGTGCGAGCCGTGCAAGGTGGAGATTCCCTGGCTGGAGCAGTTCCACAACGAGTACGCGGGCCAGGGGCTGCAGATTCTCGGCATCTCAGAGGACAACCTGGACCTCGACAACAAGACGGAGCTGGCCAAGGAAAAACAGGCGATCACCGATAAGGCCGCGCAGATGAAGATCAACTATCCCGTGTTGATCGACGATGCGGAAGTTTCGACACCCTACGGCGGTATCGACGGGCTGCCGACAACGTTCTTCATCGACCGCAGCGGCAAGGTTGTGGCATCGACGGTGGGCCTTGCGCCGCGCGACGAGATCGAAGCGGACATTAAGAAGGCGCTGGGCAGCGGAGGACAGTCGTGAGGTTATTGTGGTGCGCGGCGTTATTGCTGGCCGCAAGCGTGGCTCCAGCACAGAAGCTGCCATGGCAAGGGAGCGAGTCCGGCTCCAGCTTTGTGAGCAAACGTCCGCAGGATGTTCAGTATCTCTTTCCGGAGCAGATTTCGGTGGCGGCAGGCAAAGACGCGGTAGTGGATCTGCATTTCAAGGTCAACCCGGGAATGCACATCAACTCGCACACGCCGCGCGAAAAAAGCCTGATTGCGACGCGGTTGATTGTGGCTGAGATGCCCGGCATGAAGATTGGCCCGGTGGAGTTTCCAGCCGGCTCCGACTACACGCTGGCAGCGATGCCCAACGATAAGCTGAGCGTGTATACCGGCGAGTTTGTGCTGCGCGCAACGATCCATGCCACAGCCGGACAGCATATGTTCGAGGGCGCGCTGCGCTACCAGGCCTGCGACACGAATTCCTGCTACCCACCGCGCGAGGCTCCCATCGCGGTGGATGTGATCGCGCACTGAGGCTCAATCTGTGCGCGGAATCGCTTCCGCAGCTGCCAGCCGAGCCACGACGCGATCCTTACCAAGCGCTGCCATCACCGCAAACAGGCTGGGTGCTACTGCTTGCCCGGTGAGCGCGACGCGGGCTCCGTTAATGAGCATGCCGGCCTTGATCTGGTTTTCGTCGGCGAAGGCGCGCAGTGTCTGCTCCGTAGAGGCTTCGGTGAACTCCGGCGTCTCGGCATAGCGCTGGGCAAGCTGTACGAGGAAGGCCCGCGTGGCTCCATCCTTCAAAAACTTGGCGACGGCTGCGGGGTCGTACTCAAACGCATCGCTGAAGTAGGCGCGGAAGGCTGTGGCGAAATCCTTCAGGTTGCGCGCGCGGGGCTTGAGCAGATCGATGGCGGCGAGGACGTCCTCCGGCGACCTGTTGGGCGTGAATCCGGCGCTGGCCCACTCTTCCTGAATCAGCGGGAGCAATTTTTTTGCGTCGTAGGCGCGGATGTATTCGGTGTTGAACCAGGCCAGCTTGTCATTATTGAAGACGGCGTTGGACTTCGAGATGCCGTCGAGCGAGAAGAGCTGGATGAGATCGTCGGAGGAAAAGATTTCGCGATCCTTATGTTCGGAGCCGGGCGTCCAGCCGAGCAGCGCGAGGAAGTTGCGGAAGGCCTCGGGCACAATGCCCATGTCCTTGTAGGCGATGACGGAGGTTGCGCCGTGGCGTTTGGAGAGGCGCGTCTTGTCCGGGCCCAGAATGAGCGGAACATGCGCGAAGATGGGCAGCGCGGCTCCGAGTGCCTGATATTGCAAAACTTGTTTCGGCGTATTCGAGATGTGGTCGGCTCCGCGAATGATGTGCGTCAGGCGCATGTCGAGGTCGTCCGCTACCACGCTCAGGTGGTAGGTGGGGATGCCGTCAGAGCGCAGCAACACGAAATCTTCAATCTCGGCGTGAGAGAATTCGACGCGACCAAAGACAGCATCGTCGAAGCTGGTGGCTCCGCCTTCGGGGACGGCGAAACGCACGGCGCAGGCCTCTCCGGCAGCTTTGCGCGCCGCAGCGACCTCGCGCTCAATGATGCGGCAGCGGCGGTCGTACATGGGCGGACGGCCCGCGGCGGTGGCCTCGGCGCGGCGCTGCTCCAGCTCCGCCCTGGTGCAGAAGCAATAGTAGGCGTGGCCGCTGGCGAGCAGCTTGTCGGCTGTAGCGCGATAGAGATCGAGCCGTTGCGATTGGAAAAACGGGCCTTCATCCCAGTTGAGGCCGAGCCAGCGCATGCCTTCGAGGATGCCCTCGACCATGGCTTCGGACGAACGCTCAAAGTCGGTGTCTTCAATGCGGAGGATGAGGGTTCCACCGAAGTGGCGGGCGAAGAGCCAGTTGAAGAGGGCAGTGCGCGCTCCGCCCACGTGGAGGTAGCCGGTGGGGGAAGGCGCAAATCGGACGCGGGGAGTGGTGGCAGAGGTCATTGGAATGGGTGGGGTCAATCTTTGATGCTAAAGCATTTTCCCGATGGGCGCACATCGAAGCAGCGATCCTAAAGTGGCCTTTTTCTCAAGAAAAGGCCACCCTGAACAGTGCAGGCAAGGACCACAGAAGTCGGGGAAATGCCTTAGGGAGGGTGCGGCGGGGAGTCAAGTTAAGACGAGATGATTTAGCGAGCCAGTCGAGGCTCTACGTCAGACGCTCTTCCAGCAGTACGGTCACCGTGTCGCCGACATTTTTGCCTATGGCTTGCCGCAGGTCAGCTTTTACGGGCAGCTTGTGCGTGCCGTCTCCCAACGCCATGAAGGAGCTGGCGAACGGATGGCCGTCGATTTTGCCGCGGACCTTCACCAGGCCGCGCGTTCCGAAGAACTCGACGGAAGCAGGCCAGACGACATACGTCCAGCCGCCCTTGCTGGGACTCTTTTGCAATTTCGCCGTGAACTTTTTATTCAGCATATCGGCATCCGTCGTCCGTTCAGCCAGCGCACATCGCCCGTGCGGGTGCGCATTTTGTTAAACCTGCGGCGGTGGCGGCGGCGGCGATGACGGGTACTGATACGTGAAGTTTGTTATCGCCTGACTTGCCGGTACGACCTTCCACTCGGAGAATGCCAGCACGTAGGGCATGATGATGTTCACCAGTGGAACCAGCATGAGCAGGCTAAGCCACGGCGAAAAGCCTGCTTTCTTCCAGATGAACCAATAGGGGATGATGACGATGGCAGTGACGATCAGAACGACGAAGGGCATGATCATCATCATCGATTGCAGTGCGTGCAGCTGATTCGGTTCCAGTTGATTCATGGGACGGCCTCGCTTGAGAAATGAAAAGCGCAATCAGAGTAGCCGAGGCTGCCGCAACAGGGAAGCGAAAAGTTGAGTTAGGTGATGTCTTCGGTATCGAAGGGCGGGCGGTGCAGCGGAATTCTGCGCGGCTCGACGCCATGGACCTGGCTGACGAGGTCCTGGACCACGTCCTCCAGCTGCTTCTGGCTCTCGATCACGTCGGTCATGCTGCGCAGCTTCAACGGGTCTTCGACCTTTTCAAGCAGCACCACGGCGTGGGCCTGGGCTACGTGATCGGCGTTCAGACCTTCGGGGGTCTTGGCCTTGATGCCGACATCCGATGGCTTGAGGTTCAATAGGTCGGCGACGCGGTCGCGCAAGTCGGACGCGATGGGGACGATTTTGGGGGCGGCCAGCACCAGCGTGGTGTCCACGTTGATGATGCGGTAGCCGGCGTTCTGAATTTCTTCGAGCGCAAGGTTCAGAAAGATGGATGAGTCGGCGTTCTTCCAGCGGGGATCGCCGGGAGGGAAGAAGCTGCCGATGTCTCCGGCAGAGACCGCGCCCAGCAGGGCGTCGGTAATGGCGTGCAGCAGCACGTCGCCGTCAGAATGTCCGGCCAGGCCCTCGGGATGGTCGATGGCGAGTCCTCCGATCTTCAGCGGCACTCCGGGTTTGAATGCGTGGGAATCCCAGCCGTATCCAATGCGTATGTTCATGTCGTTCTCGTCCGTCTCCGACTCAAAGGTTCTGCGCGTGTTCATTCTCAGCGAAGCGCGGGCTGGTGCTGGAGATAGAACTCGGCCAGCTCCAGATCGCCGGGCTGCGTAATTTTGAAGTTCGCCGCCGAGCCCTGCACCACGGCCACCTGGACTCCGGCGCGCTCCACAAGGCTGGCTTCGTCCGTGCCGATGAACTCGTCGGCGACGGCTTCGGCAAAGGCCCGCTTGAGCAGCCCGCAGCGAAAGCCCTGCGGCGTCTGCGCCTGCACGATGTACTCGCGCGGAATGGTGGCGGTGATGATGGCGCCGTCCGCGGTGCGCTCCACCTGCTTGATGGTGTCGACGGCCGGAAGTCCTACGATCGCCGCGTCATGTTTTTCGACCGCTTGAATGGTGCGCGCGATGGTGGCTGCGTCAATCAGGGGGCGCACGGCGTCATGGACCAGCACGATGTCGTCGGGTGAGCAGTCGATGGCGTTGAGCGCGTTGGCTACGCTCTCCTGGCGGTGGTCGCCGCCTTCAACCATGCGCACCTTGTCGGCAAATCCATACTCGTGGACCTGTGCGGTCATGCGCTCCATTTCACTGGCGCGCACGGCGACAACCATCTCCGTAACCTGGGGCGTCGCGGCAAAGGCGCGCAGCGTGTGGATGAGCACGGGAACGCCGCCAAGCTCAAGAAACTGTTTGGGCGCCGATGAGGACGAATGGCCAGCCGTCATGCGCGTGCCCAGTCCCGCCGCCGGAAGAATGACAAATACCCGCATAAACACAGGAGTATACCAGTTATGAGCGACGCATGTGGCCGGAGCGTGCCGGCAAGAATTTAGAATCGCAGCATGATCCTTGAAGCCGCCGTCCTCAATGTCCGCTCTGGAGAAGAGCATGCCTTTGAACAAGCCTTTCGTACTGCCTCTCCGCTGATTGCGGCTGCGCCGGGCTACCTGGGGCACCAGCTGCAACGCTGCCTTGAGACGAAGGGGCGCTATCTGCTCCTCGTGCAATGGGAGACGCTGGAGTCGCACACGATCGGGTTCCGGCAGGCGGCAAATTTTTTGGAGTGGAAGGCGCTGCTGCATCACTTCTACGATCCGTTTCCGGTGGTCGAACACTACGAAAACCTGGTCGAGCTTCACAGTAGCCAGGCGTGAACCGGAACAGCGCGCTGTCGCATCTGAAAAGGTGAGTCAGGTGAGAGTGGGCCACTCCAAGCTCATTGCTTTGTCGCTGTATACTAAGAAGTTCACACTAAACACGAGATTTTATGAGTACAAAAGCAGAAATTCCTGTCCAGACAGAGTTTTCAGCCGAGGTCCAGGAGTGGATCGAAGCCTTTGACGACGTGATTGTTGCCGAGGGCCCAGAACAAGGCGCGGAGCTGCTCCATGCTCTTCGCAAACGCGCACGCGAAGCCGGGGTGAACCCTCCCGGCGAGTTGACCACCCCTTACCAGAACACGATTCCCAGGCATGAAGAGGAGCCGTATCCCGGCGATCGCGCGCTGGAGCGCCGTATCGAGTCGCTGATCCGCTGGAATGCGATGGCGATGGTGCATGGCCAGAACAAGAAGGACGCCGGCATTGGCGGGCACATCTCGACCTACTCGTCGCTGGCCACGCTGCTGGAAGTGGGCTTCAACCACTTCTTCCACGCGACCTATCCAGGAAAAACAGGGGAAGACCAGCCCGGAGACTTCATTTATTTCCAGGGCCATGCCTCGCCCGGTGTGTATGCGCGCGCCTACCTTGAGGGCCGCTTCGACGACCAGCGCCTGCTGAACTTCCGCCACGAACTGAGGGACACACCGGGGCTTTCGTCGTATCCGCACCCGTGGCTGATGCCGGACTTCTGGCGCTTTCCCACAGTTTCCATGGGTATTGGGCCGCTCAACGCCATCTACCAGGCGCGCTTTATGCGCTACCTTGAGAACCGCGGCCTGATTGAGACGACGCCGCGCAAGGTATGGGCCTTCGTCGGCGACGGTGAGACGGATGAAGTGGATACGCTGGGCGCACTTACCCTGGCGACTCGCGAGAAACTCGACAACCTGATCTTTGTGGTCAACTGCAACCTGCAGCGGCTGGACGGCCCGGTGCGCGGCAACAAGCGCATCATCGACGAATTGGAGGGCCTTTTCCGCGGCGCGGGCTGGAACGTCATCAAGGTGATCTGGGGCGGCGACTGGGACAAGCTCTTTGAGCGCGACCATACCGGCCTGCTGCTGAAGCGCATGGAAGAGTGCGTGGATGGCGACTTCCAGACGTACAAGGCCAAGGACGGCGCGTACCTGCGGCGGGAGTTTTTCGGCAAATATCCCGAGCTGCTCGAACTGGTGAAAGATTACACCGACGAGCAGTTGATCAAGCTGCATCGCGGCGGCCATGACCGGGCGAAGGTCTTCAACGCCTACAAGCGCGCTACAGAGCACACCAGCGGGCCGACTGTGATTCTTGCCAAGACGGTGAAGGGCTACGGGCTGGGCAGCACGCAGGCCCGCAATGCGTCACACCAGGAGAAGAAGCTCACAGACGACTCGATTGCCGCATTCGTGCATACCTTTGATATTCCTGTTCCGGAAGAACTGGCGAAGCAGGGCAAGCCCTGGAAGCCTGGCCCGGATTCCCCGGAGATCAAGTATCTTCAGCAGCGCCGCGCGGAGCTGGGTGGTTACATACCGCATCGCGACGTGCCCGCGGCGAACTTTACCGCGCCCGCGCTCGACTACTTCAACGAGTGGACGGGAGGCTCGAAGGGCCGCGAAGTCTCAACCACGATGGGCTTCGTCAGCATTCTGCGGCATCTGCTGAAAGACCCGAAGATCGGCAAGCTGATCGTGCCCATAGTACCTGATGAAGGCCGCACGTTTGGGCTGGAGTCGGCGATCCGGCAGGTCGGCATCTACGCGAGTGAGGGACAGAAGTACAAGCCGCACGACGTGGACATGATGCTCTACTACCGCGAAGAAAAAGATGGGCAGATTCTGGAGGAGGGAATTACCGAAGCCGGTTCCATGGCTTCGTTCACCGCCGCCGGAACCGCCTACTCCAACTATCATGTGCCGACGATTCCGTTCTACATGTACTACTCCATGTTCGGATTCCAGCGCGTCGGCGACATGATCTGGGCCTTTGCCGACGCGCGCGGCAAGGGCTTTCTGATGGGCGGCACGGCGGGCCGTACCACCATGCTCGGCGAAGGATTACAGCACCAGGACGGCCATAGCCCGGTGCTGGCTTCGACCGTGCCGACCTGCCTGACCTATGACCCGGCCTATGTTTACGAACTGGCGGCGATCCTGCAGGACGGCATCCGGCGCATGTACCAGGAGAACGAGCCGGTCTTCTACTACATCACCATGTACAACGAAGACTATGCCATGCCAGCGATGCCGGAGGGTGCGCAGGAGGGCATTGTGCGCGGCATCTACAAGCTGAAAGCCGCGCCTAAAGGCAAAGCGACGGCGCTGCTCTTTGGCAGCGGCCCCATCTTGAATGAAGCGCTGAAGGCGCAGGAGATTCTGGCGGACAAGTACGGCGTGCAGGCCGATGTGTGGAGTGTGACCAGCTACAACGAATTGCGCCGCGACGCGCTGGCCGTCGAGCGATGGAACCGCCTGCACCCGGCGGAGACCGAGAAGACTCCGTACATCGTAACCGCGCTGAACGGCAGCAAGGGGCCGATCATCGCCGCCAGCGATTACATGAAGTCGGTGCCCGACCAGCTTGCTCCGTGGCTGCTGAACCGCCTGGTTTCGCTGGGAACCGACGGCTTTGGACGGAGCGACAACCGCGAACATCTGCGCCGCCACTTTGAGGTAAATGCCGAGTCGATGGTTGTGGCCACGCTGTCAAAGCTGGCCCGCGACGGCAAGTTCGACGCGGCGAAGGCGCAGAAGGCCATTGTTGAACTTGGTATCAATGCTGAAAAGGGCGATCCGGCGAAGGCGTAACCCGATTCGTAAACAAAAGCGCCTGCCGCGTGCGGGCGCTTTTCCTGTTTCCGCGCAAAAAAATCCCCGGCGTTGTGGTGCCGGGGGGAGGGAGGCTTGAACTGAGTGGCTTAATTCACGATCGCGCTTCGGCTTCTTCCACCGTGGCGGCCATGGGAAGGATGGTGTCCACTCGGGTGATATTGAAGAGGTCGAGAACCCTCTTGGTTGTCCCGGCGACAATCACCTTGTTGCCTCGGTTTGTGGCTGAGACATAGCAGTTGGTGATGACGCCCATTCCGGCGGAGTCCATATAAGGAACCCCGGCGAGGTCGAAGATGGTCAGCGGAGGATGTTCCTTTGCCAGCTCGGCCTGCAGGCCGAAAATGCCTTGAAGCACCAGAGGGCCTGTAAGGCGCACAATGCGCGTGGACGCACTCTTGCCGGGAAACACCTCAAACGAAAATGGTTCATTCTGCATCACGAAAGCAGTGTATCCAGAGGATTGTGAAAGAAGATTACAGCCGTGTGAATCCTGCGTTTGGCCTGCCGGATGGCCGTATGATGATCAAAAGACCACCCCCAAAGCGGAGGAAGTTTGCTCTACTGGCTCCTTTACCAAAAGCTGTTCCCCTACTTCAGACCCTTCCGCATCTTCCGGTATCTGACGTTTCGCACCGCCTTTGCCACGCTCACCGCGCTCATGATCGCGCTGTTCGTCGGCCCGTATGTGATCCAGAAGCTGCGCGAATTCCAGATCGGCCAGTACATCCGTGAAGATGGCCCCAAGGACCACCAGAAGAAGGCTGGAACGCCCACGATGGGCGGTGTGCTCATCTGTATCGCCATTCTGCTGCCCACGCTGTTGTGGTCCGATCTGTCGAACCCTTTTGTATGGCTGGTCATGGGCTCGACGCTGGCCTTTGGAGCCATCGGCTTCACGGACGACTACATCAAGGTGGTACATCGCAGGAACCTGGGGCTGACCGCGAAGGCCAAGCTGGGCGCACAGTTCCTGGTGTCGGCGGCCATCGCCGTGGCGCTGATCGCCATGCAGACGCAAGGCAATTACTCCACGCAGCTCAGCGTGCCGTTCCTCAAGCGGCTCCATCCGCACCTGTCGCTGGGATTCCTGACGCACATTCCGCACTTCGGGTTGATTGCATTTATTCCGTTCGTCGCTTTTGTCGTGCTGGTCATTGTGGGATCGAGCAACGCGGTGAACCTGACGGACGGCCTTGACGGGCTGGCCATCGGCTGCACCATCATCGCTGCTGGAGCGCTCACCGTGCTTACTTACGTCAGCGGACATGCAGTGTTTGCCGACTATCTCGAACTGCAGCGTATGCCCATGGTGGGCGAGGTCACCATCTTCTGCGGGTCGATGGTCGGGGCCAGCATCGGTTTCCTCTGGTACAACGCGCATCCGGCCGAGGTCTTTATGGGAGACGTAGGCTCGCTGGCGCTGGGCGGAGCCATTGGCACGGTCGCCGTGGTCATCCGGCAGGAGCTTTTGTTGCCCTTTATCGGCGGAATCTTTGTGATCGAGGCACTTTCGGTCATTCTGCAGGTGGGCAGCTACAAGCTGAGGAAAAAACGTATCTTCAAAATGGCTCCGCTGCACCATCATTTTGAGCTGATGGGCTGGTCGGAATCGAAGGTGATCACCCGCTTCTGGATCGGGGCGCTGGTGTTTGCACTCTTTGCACTCACCACGCTCAAGCTGCGATAACCACAGGGCAGAACGTGAAACAATGACCTTGTCCGGCGCAGTGCGCAGGGCATTCGCGCAGCGCTGACCTTTTACACTTGGAAAAATGGAACTTAAAGGGAAAAAAGTATTAGTCGTCGGCCTGGGCAAGTCGGGCCTGGCCGCTGCGCTGTTTCTGCGCCGCCAGGGCGCACAGGTGACCGTCTCTGACGTGCGCAGCGCCGAGT
>JBARHV010000430.1:0-26289 GCA_049799415.1 Silvibacterium sp. | reverse complement strand
GCGAGGACCCGCTGGATCTCTTTGTCGTCGCCTTTCGCTATTGTCGCTGCGACTGAGAGGGGGATACGCCCGGCCTCGACGGCGCGGATCAAGTCAATTTCGTCATGCTCCAGGAGATGGATGATTTCACTGATATAGGTGAAATGAAGACCCAGCTTCGCGGCAATTTCTCTGGAGTTGTATTTGCGGTCGCGCAGTGCGCGAATCTCGCGGACGATGTCGTGCTCGCCCGGCGGACGCCTGGCGATGTTCTCTACCAGGCTCATGAGAAATTGCTCTTCCCGCGGTGCGTCGACAATGATTGCGGGCACGGTGGTTTCCCCCAGAGCGAGCAATGCTTCGATGCGTCCTTGGCCGCACACAAGATCGTATCGCGGACCATTGGAATGATCCGCCCGTTTCGATACCGTAATTGGTCTCTTGAGTCCCACCTGGTCGATGTTGTTGACAATCTTGTCGAATACCAACTTGTCGCGATGGCGCGGATTGGCGATGTTGATCTCGGCGATTAGGATTTCGATAACTTCATCGGCTGTCATTCAAGCTCCTTAATTGTTGTGCGGCGTGCCAATTGAAAGAAGAGGTCTAGATTGTCGCGCCGGTAGACATCGAGAAGTAGGCCGTTCTTGGGCCCCAGTCGAATACGGGCCTCCAATTCATCAAGACAGGGAAACAGATAATAATCGAACACCTCTTGGTTACTTGGAGCCAGCCGGGCGACAATCGTCACGTCGGTACTGAAAGAGCGGTCTAATCGGATGTGCCAGCGATGACTCCCCGCGCGCGTTTCCCGGCATCGCGCAAGAACCAGGGAAGCTGTGTATTCCGCATTGATCGTCAGCACGCTGTTTTTGGGATTGACTGCCACCGTCGCGCCCAATGATTGGAGGTCGTCAATGATCGCGCTGACCACTTCCGGATATCTCTGCCGCAGCTTGCGATTGATCTCGATATACGCATAATCCTGCTTGGGGGTCCATCCGATCAGTTCGTAGGCGCGGACCAAGCTGCCGAAGCGGGTAGAGTAGCAGGAACTCGAAGGTATGTCCTCGCTTTCATCAATCAGGATGCCGGAGAGACGCCCGCAGTGATTCAAAAGTATTCGCAGCCGGTCGAGGAGTTCTTCGTCAGATAGATGCTGGTGGCGCGCTTCGATGATGTCCCTTGCGTCGTGGAATTGACACAGGCTGACAATCGGCTGGAAGGCATCATTGCGCCAAATCCACATCTTCACAGGGTTCTTCACCCGCTTGTGCTTCAGCTTGAAGGAGCGCCGGTTGAAGATATTGGCTCCGATGTACTTCGGGTTGGTCAGGATCTGGTGAACTGTGGCGCGCGTCCAGGGGCGGCCATACTCGCCAATAATTCCGCCGCCATTCAGCTCCTCCATGATTTGGCGTTCCGTGTTTCCATGTGTGACGAATCGATCGTAGATTTCGCGGACAACTTCCACCTCCCTTTCCGGACCGGGCACCAGAATTACCCGGTCCGTCTGCAGGCTCTTCTGCTCGCCGCGGTTGAGCAATCCCTTGGAGTTTCCGTTCCTGTCAATGAGCTGGCGGCGCAAACCGTAGCCCGGCGGCCCACCCTGGCGGAATCCAAGTTCGATGAGTCGGCACTGGCCGGCAAAGACCTTGACCGACAACTCCCGGCTGTACTCCCCGGCCATTGATCGTTTGACGGCCTTGACCACGGCGGCATACATGCTGCCATCGTTCTCAAATTGCTCGGCGCAGTAATGGACGCGAACCCCCGCCCGTTTCAAGACATACTCGTAATAGGCGCTTTCATCGACATCCTGGAAGCGTCCCCAGCGGCTTACATCGTAAACGAGCACGTCGGAAAAGTTGGCCTCACCCTTCTCGACATCCGCGACTAACTGGCTCAGCCCGTCGCGCCCAGTGATTTTAAGGCCGCTTCTTCCATGATCCGCATAGGTCTCGATAATCTCCATGTTGCGACATTCGGCATATTGGCGAATGATGTCCGACTGGTTTTCAGTGGAATACTGTTGGTGCTCAGTAGACATGCGCACGTATTGCGCCACGCGCGAGCGCGGAGTCGCATCGGTCCTGTCGGTTGATTCCGCCGGTATTTCCGGTTCCGGGGGAGGGCCTTT
Organism: Silvibacterium sp.; assembly: GCA_049799415.1. Taxonomy (GTDB): domain Bacteria; phylum Acidobacteriota; class Terriglobia; order Terriglobales; family Acidobacteriaceae; genus Silvibacterium. The sequence goes on along the minus strand of JBARHV010000430.1, from coordinate 24,170 downwards.
CTCCATTTCTCACGTACCTGCTTTCACCGAGGGCCACTTGTGGCTTGCTGGAATGTTCCCGTTTCGATAAAGGCCTCAACGATTTCCATGTTGCGGCTTTCGGCATACTGGCGGATGATGTCCGACTGATTCTCAGTCGAATACTGCTGATGCTCAGTGGACATGCGCACATATTGCGCCACGCAGGAAGGCGGTGCCGATCCCGTCCGTTCTGTGGATTCTGCCGGTCCTATCGTTTCCGGAGAAGGTGATGTCTCCATTCGCGGCACGTCGGCTTTCGACGGGAGCCTGCGCTCGCCGTAAGGGTTTTCAAGTGGTTTTACTCCATGGAGTCGAACTTTATCTTTCAATCGACCCGCCTGAGATCGCTCTGCGTCAAACCGTGGATGTTGCCACAAATTGCATGCTGCTCAATTCGGTACGGACCGCGTATTACGCCGAGGCCGTTAAAACGAAAATCTGGACTTGTTCTATCCACAACAACCTTCCTATTCGCCCGAAGACCATTGTAGGGAAGGCAAATAGCGACACAACAAGGGGATTTGTGAAGAAGTGTGACGTTCTTGTTTCGCTACTCTGTTCCTCGGGGTCAGCGTCTAAGATTCTTGAGAAGGCAGTCGGCGGTGCGAGGTTGATTGGGATCGGGAGCGAATGAAGATTCTCGTTGTAGATGACGACAGGGAACTCTGTTCCATGCTCAGCGAGTTCCTCCGCCAGCGTGGATTCGACGTGGAATGCGAGCGGGACGGAATCCGCGGGCTCAGCCGTGCAACGACAGAATCTTTCGATCTGCTGATCCTCGATGTGATGCTTCCCGGAGTCGACGGGTTCCAGGCACTTCAGGCTCTGCGCTCGCAGTCACAGTTGCCGGTCCTGATGTTGACAGCCCGAGGCGGACGCGGAGAGCGGATTCAAGGACTTGAACTGGGAGCTGACGATTATCTCCCCAAGCCCTTCGATCCCGAGGAACTTCTTGCGCGAGTGCGGGCCATTCTCCGGCGTGTGTCACAGTCGTCCTCTGACGGTTCGGAAGCGTTGGAGGTTGGTGAACTGCGATTGTTGCCTGGAGCGCGAGATGCCTATTATCGGGGCGAGAGACTGGAGCTGACTGCTATGGAGTGCGAAGTGCTCGAACATCTCATGCGTTCTTGCGGTCGTGTCGTTTCCCGGGATCAGTTGAGCCTGCACTTGTATAGCCGGCCCGCAACAGCCTTCGATCGATCCGTGGATACTCATATCAGTCGCATCCGGCGCAAGATGGGTGACGGACGCGGCATGATTCTGAGCATACGCGGGACTGGCTATCAACTGCGTTATCCGTCGGAAACAAAAGCATAATGAAAAAAGGACTCGTCAGACGAATCATCCGCAGGCGGCTGGTTCTGAATCTGTGGGCTCTGGTCGTAATCTTTCTTGTTCTCGCATCGTGCTTTGTTGGGGCAATATTCTTTTATCGGCTAACCCAATGGGGATCAACATTCAACGCGCTCACGTCCTTTGAATGCGAGGCCGCTGCATCTGCTTACGAAACTGGCGGTCCGCAGAAGCTCGAGTCAGTCATGCTGCGGCATGAGAAGGAATCCGGCGTGCGTGCCTATCTCTTTGACCAGGGCGGCCACAATCTCAGCGTGGGGCCGGACCGTTCCGCTCTCTTAACTGTCCAGCCGTTTTATTTACGCGCTCTTGCCCGACTACGAGGACGGCCAATCGGTGCCGCGCGCGCCGTTCCAGGCGGGACCTATTCATGTGTTGTTGTCACTTATGACGTTGAGCATGGGGCATTTTTTGGAAGCCGCGCTGTCCTCCTCTTAGCTTTCTTAGCCGTTCTCTGTTACGGAATCGCTGGTTATGTAATTCTGCGAATGCGTCGCCTTGAAGCGGTGATCAGGTCCTTTGGAACCGGAAAATTGGAGATCCGGTTGCCATCCGACGTTCGGGATCCAATCCGCCGCCTCTCAGAAGCATTCAACGAAATGGCGGGCCAGGTCGAATCGCTTGTAGATGCTCACAAACGGCTGTGCATTGATGTGTCCCACGAACTCCGATCGCCCCTGACGCGGTTGAAACTTGCGATCGGATTGGCTCGCTCTGGAACGCATGGGGCCTTCGAGCAGATTGAGCTGGAGGCGTCCCGATTGAATGATCTCGTCGACCAGTTGCTCGACGTGGCTCGTGCGGAAGTTGACCCCACAGCCTTACGACCAGAGAGCATCGACCTTGAATCTCTTCTCACTGAAGTGATCGACGAATGCAGCATTGAAGCGCGCGAACATGCCTGTTCGCTTGAGGTCCGAGCGGAAAATGCTGGCTCCGTGTCAGGCGATCCGGAACTTCTCCGGCGTGCGATTGAAAACCCTCTACGAAATGCCATTCGCCACAGCCCATCTGGGTCGTGTGTGGAAGTGACCGGCGACGGAGACGCAGAGTTCGCTGTTATCTCCATTCAAGACAGAGGCCCGGGCGTTCCCGATTCCGCCATTCAGGAATTATTCAAGCCGTTCTACCGGGTGGAGTCAGACCGCGACCGGGACACTGGCGGTAGCGGATTAGGATTGGCAATCGTCGAGCGTGTCGTTGCTCTTCATCGCGGTTCTGTCAAAGCGGAGAATACCGCGCCCGGCCTCAAGGTTGAGATTCGACTTCCGCGGCACGGATAACACGTCACTCCGGCCCGTCACACTTCTCCACAAAACTCACGCGCCAAATTGCGATGCCGCAACGTAATGTTTGAACAGGAGGAGCACTCAGCATTTGCATGTGCTGCCCGCTCCCTTCCACGGATGTTCTTTGCTGGCCTCCGGTGACATGTCCTGTCGACGATTTCGGAAGATCAAGGGGCAAACGCCATTCTGGCTGGGAACAAAATTCGGGAAACACTATGCCTGTAGATATGAATCTGACGAAGGACGAAACGATTGACGATGCCGACCCGCAATTGCCATTCTCGGACTCGTTTCAGGATCTGCAACCAAAGAGGCGCCATCGGTGGGCCGTCACGGTCGCGGTATCGTTAGTCACCCTTCTGGCCGTTGTCCTGTTTATCCGTCATCGGCTGCAATCCCCTCCGGCAGTCCATTACGAGACCGTAGAAGCTGACCGCGGTGAAGTCGTCGAAAAGGTTACGGCCACAGGCACGCTTTCTGCCCTGGTCACCGTTCAGGTGGGCAGCCAGGTCTCTGGACCAATCCAGAAACTGTACGTCGATTACAACTCGCATGTGACGAAAGGAGAGGTGATTGCGCAGGTCGATCCGGCTTTGTTTCAGGCGGCCTGGCTTCAAGGCAAGGCGGACCTCGCCAATTCCAGGGCAAATCTCCTTGCTGCCCAGGCCAATCTGGAGAAGGCGAAGGCCACTGAGGTGCAGGAATCCGCTAACTTTCGTCGATCCGTCGCTCTGTTGGAAGCGCGTGTCATCAGTCAACAGCAATTCGATCAGGATAAAGCGAATGCGGGCACAGCCGCCGCAGATGTTTCCGCGGAGCAGGCTGCTGTAACGCAGGCGGAAGCGCAGGTTCAGTTAAAACAAGCGGCTCTGGACTCTGCAGAAACCAATCTCAACTACACGAAAATCCGAGCTCCTGTCAGCGGAATCGTCATCTCCCGCAACATCGATGTTGGTCAGACTGTTGCGGCGGCGTTTCAAGCGCCTGTTCTGTTCTACATCGCCAAGGACCTGCGGGAAATGCAGGTGGACACCAGCGTCGGCGAGTCCGATGTTGGCAAACTGAGGAAGGGGATGCCGGCTACTTTCACGGTTGACGCATTTCCCGATGAGCAGTTCACCGGAACAGTGCGGGAAATTCGCAACTCTGCACAAACGATACAGAATGTTGTCACCTATGACGCCGTGATCGACGTGAACAACCCCCAGCTAAAGCTCAGACCCGGGATGACCGCAAATGTCGAATTCGTCGTCGCTGAAAAATCGGACGTGATACGAGTTCCGAACACGGCCCTTCTTTTCCGGCCGGACCCGAATCTGTTGCGGCGCCTCCACTTCGTGCCTCCCCAATCAACATCGAACCCCGAATCCGACTTGCACACGGTCTGGATACTTCGTGATGGAAAACCTGTACCGATCTCCATACGAACAGGTATCTCAGATGGAGCACTGACGGCGGTGCTGCATGGAGACATCAGAGCGGGAGACGGCCTGATTACCGACATGACTGCGGCCTCAAAGGGCAGTCTGCTGTAGCGAGGGGGCAATGGAGAGCAGCCGTTATCTCATCAAGTTGGAGCAGATCAGCAAGGTCTACCGCATGGGTGACGTTGTTGTGCCCGCGCTGCGCGGCGTTTCCCTTGCCATCGCACAAGGGGAACTTCTGGCGATCATGGGCGCGTCCGGCTCGGGAAAGTCCACACTGATGAACCTGATCGGATGTCTTGACCGCCCCACCAGCGGTCGATACCTACTGGCCGGACGGCCGGTTTCAAGTCTCGACCGTAACGCCCTCGCGGAGATTCGCAATCGATTTATCGGATTCGTCTTCCAGAGCTTCAACTTGCTGCCGCGAGCGAGCGCCCTGGAGAACGTCGAATTACCGATGCTCTATGCCGGTGTCCCATCGGGCGCGCGCAGACGGCGGGCACGGGAGAAATTGACGCAGGTTGGGCTGGGAAACCGGCTGGAACATCGGCCCAACCAGTTGTCCGGCGGTCAGCAGCAGCGTGTAGCCATCGCACGCGCGATCGTCATGAACCCCAGGATCATCCTTGCCGATGAGCCGACAGGGAACCTCGATTCCAGGAGCAGTTCTGAAATCATGGCCCTTATCCAGAGACTGAGCGAATCGGGGATCACCGTCGTGCTGGTGACTCACGAGCCGGACATCGCCGAGTTTGCCTCGCGAAGAATTGTGATCAAAGACGGCCAAATCCTTTCGGACATCCGGCGCGCGGCTCCGGCGCGTGACATCCCCGCCGGTACAGCCGCATCGCTACATGGGATCTCTTCATGAATGCTCTGCACACTATTCACGTCGCTATAGAGACGTTGCTTCGCAACAAAGTGCGTTCATTCCTCACCCTGTTGGGAGTGATGATTGGCGTCTTTGCGGTCATTGCCATGGTAGCGGCCGGCGATGGGGCAAAGGCGCGCGTCCAGCAGTTATTTGCGTCGATGGGGTCGAATATGCTGGTGGTCCTTCCGGGAGCAGCAGTACAGGGGGGTGTGACTGAGGGATTCGGGAGCAAGGCAACGCTCACTTGGGACGACCTGAAGGCGATTCGGAACGACGTGCCCAGCGTTCGGTACGCAGCAGCACTTCTGCAGACGAACGGCCAGACTCAAGCCGATGGCCGTAATTGGGCGACCAGCATCAATGGCACCTCTCCTGCATACTTCGATATCCGAGACTGGCCGATTGAGGAAGGCGTTTGCTTTACCCAGTCGGACCTCACTGGGCGAGCCAAGGTGGCCGTTTTGGGGCAGACGGTGGTTAAGAAGCTGTATGGACCGCGCGTAAACCCGGTTGGTCAGGTCATCCGCATCAACAATGTCTCATTTCAGATCATCGGAGTATTGGTCCCTAAAGGACAATCAGCCCGGGGGCAGGATAACGACGATGCGGTATTCATCCCCGAATCGACATTTCAATCGTTCATTCAGGGCGGCCTGCAGGAATTCATCCAGGGAGCCATCTTTATTGGCGCGACTTCAAAGGACACGACTGACCGGGCGGAGCGCCAGGTGACAGCACTGCTGCGTCAGCGGCATCACATCCAGGGTGGCAGGGCTGACGACTTTTCCCTCCGTAATCTCAACGACATCGCACAAACCGTAACCGCCGCGACAACGGCCTTAACTATGCTGCTGGCCGCAGTTGCTGCCGTCTCTCTGCTGGTAGGCGGCATCGGCATAATGAACATCATGTTGGTCAGCGTGACGGAGCGCACACGGGAAATAGGGCTACGCATGGCCGTCGGCGCAAAAACGACAAACATCCTGTCGCAGTTCCTTGCCGAGTCGTTGGTGCTCTCGGTTGCGGGTGGAATCATCGGCATCGTCCTGGGAGTGGTGACGACACAGTTGATCGCCCACCGGCTCGGCTGGCCCGTTCCCGTCCGTCCGGCAGTCATTGTCATAGCGGTGGCATTCAGTGCCTTGGCAGGAGTGGGCTTCGGCCTTTATCCGGCCCGAAAAGCATCGCTGCTCGATCCTATCGAAGCCCTGAGATACGAATAGCGTCCCGATTACCGATTCGACAAACCCAGCCATGAAACTGCTGCGCAAAATCCGCAAAGCTACAGCTCAGCCAAAAGAGCGCGTAACAAGCAATGAGTTCTGCCACCTTTTTGCGGAAGAAATGACAGGTCTGTATTTGCTCTCCTTGCTTTTGACGACAAGTCCAGAAATGGCAGAGCGATGTTTCGTTACCGCTCTTGAAGACTGTCTGAATGGAGTCACGGTGGCCAAGGAATGGGCGCATTCTTGGGCAAAGCGGGTCGTGATTAAGAACGCCATCCGCTTGATGGCGCCAAACCTCCGTTCCGCCAGCAGGAAGACATTCTCAATCTCCACGAGGACCAATGACGAGCAGCGCAGGCGATGCGAAGAGAATCCGACAATCGACGGGGTTCTTGCGCTTGAAGACTTCGACCGACTTGTGTTCGTGATGTCCGTTCTCGAACGATATCCCGACCGCGACTGTGCGGCTCTGCTGGACTGCCGCCGTGAGGAAATTCGGACAGGGCGAACACGTGCGTTGCAGCAAATTGCGATGTGGAACTGTCGGACCGAGCGCATATAGAAAATCGCGAGGGAGAAGCGCGATTCAGGCTGCTGTAAGCAACGCCCACAGACACACTTCTTCACAAAACTCGCCGGGACGCTGCAACAGCCTTATCGTCTACTAGCTATGACAGCAATCTAGCTTGTCAACGTCCACAAGGACATGGTGTGCGCACGCTCGACAAAACCACAAGAGGAGACCACTTGCAAGGGCCTGTCACATGCTTTTTGCTTTTCGCCGTATTCACGGTAGCCGTACCGTTATGGGCGCAGAGTTCTAACACCCCAGCGCCAGCTCCTTCCGAAGTGCCATCTTCGACGCAATCGGGAGGAACGAAACAAGCGCCTTTACCAGATGCGCCATCGGCCTCCGAAGAAGGATCGGCCAGCATCTCGGGAGCCGTGCTGGACCCGAGCGGCGCTGCCGTATCAGGTGCAGAGGTCACTGTGACGAAACTTGGCGCGTCGCAAGGGCGCACTGTTGTGACGGGGCCGGATGGAAGGTTCACGCTCACCGATGTTCCTTCCGGTACGTATGCCATCCTCGTTAAGGCCAAGGGCTTTCAGTCAGCGGCTTCCGCGAAGTTCATGGTCGGAGCGGATCAGACGTATGAAGTTCCCAGCGTCAGCCTGTCGATTGCGACCGCGACTACAGAGGTCGTTGTTCAACCTACCGAAGTGATCGCGGCCCGGCAGATGAAGGCTGAAGAGAAGCAGCGAGTCTTCGGCGTTATCCCCGACTTTTACACCAGCTACGTTTGGAATGCCGCTCCGCTCGACACAAAGCAGAAATATTCTATGGCTCTGCGCGATACATTCGATCCGATGACACTTGTGGGAGTCAGTATGGGAGCGGGGATTGAACAAGCAAAAAACGCATTTCCGGGATATGGGCAAGGTGCTGAGGGATACGCGAAACGATGGGGTGCGCTATTCGCCAACGGACGTACCAGTGACATCCTGAGCAGGGCTGTATTTCCATCGCTCTTCCACCAAGACCCGCGCTACTTCTATCAGGGAACCGGCTCCACCTGGTCCCGGACAAAACATGCGGTCGCTTATGCATTTGTTGCCCGCAGCGATAGCGGACATCTAATGCCGAACTATTCGTATTTTCTTGGCGACCTCTGCTCAGGAGCAATATCCAACGCTTACTATCCTTCGTCGAGTCAGGGCGCGAGCTTAGTTTTTGCCAATGCTGCTATCGGTTTGGCCGGACGCGTTGGGCAGGACATGATACGCGAATTCCTCTTTAAGCACATAACGAAACACGTGCCTAGTAATGGGAAGCCCACATCCGAGAGCGGAAACCCATGAGAACGTGCGAAGCGGGGGAGAGATCGTCCGCCGCGATGTCGGCTGAGGGAGATTCATGACGAAGCGGCTCCGCCAACTCGGCGTCAACGCGATCACTACCTTCCCCGGATTCCGCGGAATCCACCGCGCAGTGAGCAGCGGCATCCGCAGCCGTTGGGCGAAGACTATCGTTTTCGTGCTCTGTATGGTTCCATCTCTGATATTCACCGTGGAGGCGGACAAAAGGAGTTTCGGCGCCCACGCGCGCGAGACCGCTATCCGCCAGTCCGGCGATTGGGCAATTTACTTCCTGATCCTCACGCTGGCGATCACACCCTTGCGCAGATACCTCAATTTGCCAGAGCTGATCCGTTTCCGCAGAATGCTGGGGATATTTGCATTCTTTTATGGATGCCTCCATGTCGTGGCCTGGCGCGCGTTGAAATTGGGTCACACCCTGCAAATGGGGTCCTTCATAATATGGAGCCTCCGAATCGGATTTGTTGGGTTCGTCCTGATGATCCCGTTAGCCATAACGTCCACTGATAGCTGGGTTCGGTGGCTCGGTGGAAAGCGGTGGCGAGCGTTACATACGTTGGCATATATGAGCGCGGTGGCCGGCATAGTGCATTACTGTCTGCTTCCGAACATCGGAGTGTGGAAGCCGGCGCTTATCAGCGCTCTTGTCGCATCCCTGCTTCTGGTTCGGATCAGAACACCAACGACGCGAGTACGCCCCGCCCAGAGTACGGCGGTGGACGCGTCCGGCGTCGCAGGGACACGACAGCGAGACCGTATCGAGCCGGCAAATTCGGTGAGAAGCCGACATTGAGCGTTGATCGAGAGCAGTCATGCCCCGGTAGCGAAAAGTGAGCTACGAATTTAAAGAGGGTGTGTCCCTCGAAGGCACTTGGGACAGGGACACAATGATCAGCCGGTCATATGTGCATAAGGGCTGTTCTGTCGATGATGCGACGTACAAGACCGCAACTGTGGCCGTCATGCTTTGGATCTTGTTCAGCGGTCTCGCGCTGTTTCTTTGGCGGTAGCAGATTGTCATCTCCGTGTGTTGTTGGAGAAGCGCGTTTAACAGCGGTCAGTATTTGAAAGGGAGAAGGTCGATGACGGAGGACGATTCAATAGACAAAAGACAACCCGTCCTCACACACGTCCATGTCTGCGTCCATTGCGGTCATGCCCGGCGGCGCGAGGAAGTCGATAGCCGAGAGGTGGGATCGGGAATCTTGCGTTGCCCAAAGTGCGGTCGGGATGGCCCGCTGAACTTGGAATTTCGCGACTTTCCCAGTGATCGCCGTCTTGCCTGACGAGCAGCACCTGCAGCGCTCAAGCTGTCCACGGCAACGTCTCCTGGACCGGCTTTCGGAGGCTGTCCAACTTGCGGGCCATAGCTTTTACGAATTCCTTTACGAGGTGCGATTTGTTATCCGCACGCACGGCCAGATTCGTGACTAGACGCAAGCGATCTTCTGCCAATGGACGCATGGTGATGCCGTGTTGCGCGATGCGCCACGCACCCGTTCGGTTGAAGAACGCCAGACCCTCGTCCTCCAGGATCAATGAAACAGCTTCTTCAGGAATTGAAACGTGCTGCAGATCCGCAGCGCTGACACCGGCTGTCGAGGCCTCCCGCTGGATCATGTCATACAGATACGGGCCTACGTGCCGCGAGAAGAGCACCCAGTTTCGACTCTGCATGTCCTTGAGCCGAACCTGTCTTTGTGTCGCGAGGGGATCGTCCGATGACATTGCTATGAAGAATGACCTATCAACCAGTTTTAGGCAGCTTAGTTTTGGCATTTCGGGAATGCCGGTAGTCAGTGCAAGGTCGAGAGATCCGGTCATCACCTCGCGTGCAAGCTCGTGGGAGTAGTTGCTCCACAGTTTAATCCTCAACCCCGGAAAGAGCGGTAAGCGAATCGCCAGAAGCATCGAGACTAAATAGGGATCGGTGTACGCGGATTTTCCAACGTTGAGAATCTCGTCGGCGCCGCGAAACGCCGCTGTCGCCGACAATACCGCGCGCTCCACATGCAGCACGGCCTCGCGCGCCTCCTCGACAAACTTCCTTCCAGGCTCCGTCAACTCGACGATCTGGTGGTTGCGCTCAAAGAGCCGGAAACCAAGCCCACCTTCGAGTTCGTCAATCCGCTTGCTGACCGTCGATTGTTCGATGTGCAGCCGCTCCGCGGCTCTCGAAAAGTGTAGTTCCTCTGCGAGCACAATCGCGGTTTCAAGCAATCGTATCTCTGGAAGCGCCATAACGGTCCTCCGCAGAAAGAACACGAGGCAAAATGGCGAACAGATCAAGCAACGAAAGGAATGACACTGCCTCCCCCAAGCTGAAGGTGGCATGATGTTTTCGATGCCTCCCCCTTCCGGCCGGTTGCACCCGATTGCGCTGGCGAGGCCCGGCGTTATTCCTCCGGCGCATAACGCTCTCCCCAGTTTTCATTGGACATCGGGGACTTCCAGGGCGACGCTCGTCCTTACAGAGCGAGGAACGGCACTGGTGACAACCCATTCGCCTCCAAGGAAACCCCGAACTGCTAACTCGGCGACCGGGGATGACGACCAGCCGCAAGTCCCCACCTAATTCGATGAGGCGATATGAAACCTCTACTTCTGAACCCTGACCAGGCAGCCAAGGTCCTGCAAATGGACCGCCGGACGCTCGTTTACTGGGCCCGGCGCGGCTACATCCCGGCGCACCCGATGGGCGAAGGCAAACGAAAGCTATGGCGCTTCGTAGAGCGCGAGCTTTTGGAATGGGTCACAGCGCAGGGCGCCAATACCGGAAGACGACCGCCGGCGACTACTATAGACGTAGCCATCGGTGCTCATGCAAGGAGATCAGCATGAGCCGTTTGCAACAAGGAAGCCTATTGAAACTGAAGCGCAAAGCCGGTCCCGATGTGTGGGTGTTTCGTTGGTATGACGAAACCAACGGCAAACGCACGTACCGAAAACGAACCCTCGGAACTGTAGCTCGCTATCCGCATCTCCGGGACGCGGAGAAAGCAGCCGATGCGCTTCGCAACACAATCAACTCAGAGTTCGCGGTACCGGAAACCGTCTCTGAACTCGTAACCCACTACCGCGCCCACGAGCTAACGGAGGAGAAGAAAGCCTACGCTACCATCGAGGCAAACACTCACTACCTTACGAACCATATCGTTCCCAAGTGGGGAACGATGTACTTGCAGGATGTCCGTACCGTAGACGTGGAATCGTGGCTACACTCTCTGACTTTTGCTCCTGGCACTCGAAGCAAAATACGTAACATCATGTCGGCGGTTTTCAACCATGCGATTCGGCATGAGTGGATGGACCGCAACCCGATTACGAAGGTTAGAACGTCGGCCAAGCGGTTGCGGGAGCCAGATGTACTCTCGCCAGCGGAGCTTGCAGCGCTTTTGGCCGAATTGGATCTTCGGGAACGAGCGATGGTGATGCTGACAGGGAGTACCGGCCTGCGGAGATCGGAGTTGGTCGCACTCACCTGGCGCGATTTGGATCTTGAACTCATGCAGGTCAATGTCCGTCGTTCCTGCGTGCGCAATCACTTTGGAGATACCAAGACCGAAGCGAGCCGCAAACCTGTCCCCCTCCATCCTTCGGTCGTGAAGTGCCTCCAGGCATGGCAGAAAGAATCGCCATATTCGGGAGACGACGACTTCATCTTCCCGTCTGTACGGCTTGAAGGTAAACAACCGCTGTCTCCGGACACGTTGCTCAAGAAGGTCATCCGTCCCGCGGTAGTGCGGGCCGGAATCAAGGGCAAGGCAATCGGGTGGCATAGCTTTCGCCACTCTCTTGCGACCAATCTTCGGGCTGCGGGCGTGGACCTCAAGACGGCGCAAGAACTTCTGCGCCACGCCAACTCACGGATCACGCTCGAAATCTATACGCGAGCCATCTCTGCGACCAAGCGTGAGGCCAACAACCGGGTAATGACGATGGTATTGGAGGCGGGAAAGAAGATGCTTTCAGCACCCTCGTCGGCACCCTCGCAGGGAAGAAAAGCGGGCAACAAAAAAGGCGCTAAGACCTCTAGCACCCTCTCCAGCACCCTCGGAGGTGCGTCTTGATTTTGTCACTTGCCACAAACCCTTTGTTTTCTATTGGTTTATGGCGGGGACGACGGGGCTCGAACCCGCGACCTCTGCCGTGACAGGGCAGCGCTCTAACCAACTGAGCTACGTCCCCACGAGTCTTTTCAGACACTTGGAATATGTCACATAGAATCAAGCGTTTCGCAGCTTTCGCTATTTTCGCTCGTTTCTACCTTGTCGCTGCTGTGGACTCAATTTTGGGCTTCTATAGACACCAAACAGACACCAAAACCAACACCGCAACGACAAAATCAAGTCTATCAGAAGTGACCGTTTTGGTGTCTACGTTTCCCGGTCATTGAGCAAAAGTTTTGCCTCTCGACCGCACTATGCCACACACCCAACAGCGTTCATACCCTGCCTGCCCAAAATGTCGCTCAGTTCATCCCAATTCGTTGCTATCTCTGGCATCGCAAAACTCACGTAGCCATCCCGCATGGCCGATTCGCTCTTGATCCCTCCGGGACTGCTCTGAGGCAGATTGACTCCAGAACCGAGCGGGACTATCGTCCAGCGTCCCTTCTCCGTGTGATTGTTAGCTTGAATGATTGTCCTGCCCCGATAAACCCAGCAGTAATGGAGATAGGGGCTCACGCCCCGCGGCTGAACTTCCTTCAATGTCGTCGTCAAATTGATGCCAAGCATTGTGCCCATACCGCCTTGTGTTCCACATTCACCTTGCATCAGAATCTCTCGAAACTTGTAGTCATCCATGAACCTGTTAACGACCGCCTGACAGGGTTCGTACGAACTGCCGCATCCAATCGAACCGAGTTGATGAATCGGCACGCATTCAACCCTGAACTCGGGTGACTTGAAGATCATCACGCAGGCACGAGGCCAAGCAGGATTACCATTGTGGGCGACCGGATGGGCGCAGACGAGCATGAGGTGACTCTGACTCTCCTGTTCCTCCTTCGGGAAAGAGGCAAAAACGCTTTGCGCACATGCCGGCCACTGCGCGGCTACGGCATCCGGGTCGCAAGCGATGCGATCATCGTTGTAGCTCGTAAGTCTCCGCAGTTCTGACATCATAGCGAAGCCAATAGCGACGGACCCCGCGAAACCCGCAGCAAGATAGCGACCGACTGGATAGATTTTTTGCAGACAATCCACCTCTGTTCCGTCCCCGAGCGTCACCCGGATATCAGAGATAGCGAAACCGTATCCGCACATGGTAGGTGTCCCTACGACCCAGGTCATGATGTTTCAATATCCTTCCTCATCTGATCCCATTCGGCTTGCTCTTGCATTGCCTTTTTTCCCTCGTCAGTATGTTCCCAGGCATCTGGGGGCATCTCCAATTTCTTGAACCATTCTGGACGTGTCTCGCCCTTCCAGGATACAAACTCCTTTTCACAATAGGCGCGTGTTCGGTGGTTCGCATGTTCGACAAACCGATCCGGGACATCAACAAATGGTGCAAACTTGTTGTGCGAAAACATCAACATATGTTGCGGCGTCAAGGGCAGAGTTACTTCAATATCCGTCTGGGCAAGCCCCGGACTTCGGTAAAAAGGTGGAAACGTATGAGCTTTGGGGTTGTACCACGCGCACGGAGCATCGGACGTTATAAAGCCGACCGGATCTCGTGTCACAAGAATCGTCATCTCCATATTGAAATAGAGAGGAGCTTGGATTTCGAGGCTCATTATGAGGATGTGCTGATGCGCGTTTTCGAGCAATACGCCTGTTTGAAGCGACGTTACAGGTTTCGCATCGTGTGCTTTCTCCATCGCCACTACATGGTCGTGCAGCTCTTGTTGCGTTTTTCTCCAATGGTTTCCTGCTCGATTTGTACGAGATTGCATCGCTGCCGTGAATAGGCACAATTGCGCCCGGTCAATGTCAGTCAGCTTCTCTCGCCGCCGGATGCGATCACGGACTCGTACGAACTTGCTCTCTAAATCTCCCAATGTGTTTTCGAGGATGAGGTCTTTAGCGCCATTTGGCAATGTAATCGTATAGCGGTCATTTGACGTAAATGATTTTTCTGGGGCGCGTTTATAGCTATCCGATCCATCCTTGCTGATGTGCCAAATATACGGGCACTGTCCAGGCGGCGTGCTTGGATCGCACCATGCCTTTAGATAGCAATTCGGAATAAGATGCTGTCTCTTTTGCTTCGCCATTCAGACATGATACGAGCGAAATGTCGCGCTCGCACTCTCTGGAAAATGCCGCGCGACTGATTACTCTATCCTGCCGGGGAGGTAAATCGCAGACGAACCGCATCGAAGGGTTTGGTTATTTCGAGTTCGGTGGACATTCCCATGCGGTGCATAATTGGGGTTCATCGTTACGAACATTTCCGACGCGCGGGTCTACTTCATGTGCGGCCATCTCGGCAGCTTCGTAGGGCCTCAACAGGTCTACCGGAGGTCGTTCAACGTCTTCTCGATCCAACCATCGGTCGTAGTCGGATGGCTTCAAGATCACTGGCATTCGGTCGTGGACAGTCGCGGTAAGTTCGTTTGGGTCGGTGGTGATGATGCTGAAGCTCTGGAGCCAATCTTCGGTCGCGGGGTCTTTCCATGCGTCCCATACTCCGCCGAAGGCGAACGGCTCTCCGCTTCGCAGAGCAAAGGCGTAGGGCTGCTTGGTCTTCTCATCCAACCGCTTCCATTCGTAAAAACCATCGGCGGGAATGAGGCAGCGCCGACGATGAAACGGAGTTCGCCATAGGGGTTTTGACAGCAGGGTCTCAGCCTTTGCGTTGATGGTGGAGAAGCCCTTGAAGTCGGCAAGCGACTTGGCGAAGTTCGGCACCATGCCCCATCGCATCGCTACCATCTCGCGCTCTCCGGTGTCGCGGTTGTTGCGGATGACCGGCTGCATTGTAGTTGGCGCGATGTTGTAGGAAGGGGCCACCTCCAAGGGCAGGTCCTCGAAGACTCCAAGGTGGAACGCCTCGGCGATTCGCTGCTTGTCAGATCGACGGAAATATCTGCCGCACATATTCGCCTCCGAATCCGGTTCTTGCGCCTACCCTTGCATGAAATTTTCGCACCCTAAATAGATTATCTTCAACCACTTGCAAGGCGATTGCACAATTCTCATTGCATTTGCCATTTGTACATCACGGCACGGTAGGCGAATATAAGGCGAAGACCATGCACTCCGCAGCCACCCTCCGCACCCAGATCGAAGCTGCCTTGGCAGACCGCATCCCGTCCGCCCTCACGCCTGCGGCGAAGACGATCCGCGAGGTCGTGTCTACGGGGATTGCAGCGATTGATGCCGTCCTGCACGGCGGACTTCCCGTAGGGGCGGTAACAGAGATGATTGGGGCGGAGTGCTCCGGGAGAACGGCTCTTGCCCTATCGTTCTTAGCGCAGCTCACGAAGGCGGAGAGAGTCTGTGCGTGGATCGACGTGTCGAACGCGCTCAGCCCTGAGTCTGCCGCTACATCCGGCATAGATCTGAAACGGCTTCTCTGGGTTCGCTGCGGCGTACAGCCTGCCAGCCAACCGGCGTCCCGTTCTCAAGACGACTTCGCGCTACCTGAAAAGTATCTTGCACCGCCCGCAGCGAAGAGAGGGCTGCATAGTGGCGGCTTCGGCCCGCATCCTCGGACTGAAACAAAGAGCCTGTCCGATGGAGTCAGCGACTTGTTGCGACGCGATGCCGTCGCTCCCCGTTGTGCCGAGCCGCAACGAAGAATTCGGGTCGAACGAGAGACCGTTGAGCCGCACACCTTCCGGCCCTCCAAACGCTACAATCCCTCAACTCGCACGGCAAAGCCCTGGTCGAGAATCGAGCAGGCATTGCGTGTCACTGATCTGCTGCTACAGGCCGGTGGGTTCAGTGCAATCGTGTTGGATTTGGGAAGCATTGCGCCTGAACACGTCTCGCGTATACCGCTGGCGACTTGGTTCCGCTACGGCGCTGCTGCGGAGCGGAGCCGAACGAGTGTCCTCCTGCTGACGCAACATGCTTGCTCGAAGAGCAGCGCGGGTCTTGTCCTCCGTCTGCAAGCAGGGCCGCCCCTCTCCGGGCAGAGCACAGTGCTTGCCGGCCTCGAACGCCATGTCGAGGTATCGCGCCAGCGATTCACCGAAGTCTCGGTGAAGGTCGTTCCCTTTCGGAAACCTCCGCAACGTGCAAGCGGTGCCGATTGGCAAAGTAAAACAGCATGGGCAGGTATTCGATGAACCGTGTCGGCGAACTATATGCGTGTCTGTATGCGAAGGAGTTTCCGGCGCAAGCGGTCTTGCGATTGCGGCCAGAGCTGCGAGAGCAGCCCGTCGTCGTCATTGAAGGTGACCCTCCACTACAAACGGTTTGCTCGTTCAATGCGAAGGCTCGGTATCTGGGCATAGTTCGTGGGATGACGAGAGTAGAGCTGGACACCTTCCCCTCGCTGATCGTGCTTCCACGATCACGCCCGGAAGAGGACTCGACATACGCGGTAATGCTGGAGTGCGCGGGCGCCTTCTCCCCGCGCGTCGAAAATCGTAGCGAGGGCGGCGCCTTTCTCTGTGCGATTGATATTGCAGGGACGGAGAAATTGCTTGGGCCGCCTGAAGTGCTGGCGCGGACGCTGCTACGTCGCGTGCAAGTTCTTGGGGTGAGCGCGTCTGTGGCGATCAGCAGGAACTTCTACGCCGCCTTGTCGTATGTTCGCGGTTCATCTTCACGCATCGCCTTCATTTCGCCCGGCAATGAAGGCCCAGCTCTCGCTCCGTTGTCCCTCAAGGTTCTGGATGTGTCGAGTCAGCACGCGGAGACATTCGCTCTATGGGGTATTCGCACACTCGGGGCTTTGGCCGCACTTCCAGAGAAGGAACTGATTTCGCGTATAGGGCAAGAAGGCAAACGCCTTCGCCAGTTGGCGCGCGGTGAACTGCCGCATCATTTCGTGCCGTATGAAGCGAAGTTTGAACTGGAAGAGCGAATGGAGTTGGACACGCCGGTTGAGGAGCTTGAACGTCTGCTTTTCGTCGTCAACGTGATGCTGGAACAGCTCATATTCCGAGCGACGGCTCGTGTGCTTGCACTCGCTTCGGTCACGATCACATTGTCTCTGGACGGAAATGCTGTACACACGCGGACGGTGCGGCCTGCTCTACCGACGAATGATCGCCCCCTCTGGCTCAAGCTGTTGCAACTTGATCTTGAGGCGCATCCGCCACAGGCGGCGATTGTTGCGGTCATGCTCACCGCTGAACCCGGTAGCACCAGCAAGGTGCAACTCGGCTTGTTCTCTCCCCAACTGCCGGAGCCGATGCGTCTGGATGTAACGCTTGCCCGCATCCGCGCTCTGGTGGGAGATGAGTGCGTGGGCAGTCCCGTACTCCGAGACACGAACCAGCCGG
This sequence comes from Silvibacterium sp., assembly GCA_049799415.1. Lineage (GTDB taxonomy): Bacteria > Acidobacteriota > Terriglobia > Terriglobales > Acidobacteriaceae > Silvibacterium. The sequence goes on along the minus strand of JBARHV010000430.1, from coordinate 6,690 downwards.
ACGGTTTTCGTGTCGAGCCATTCAAAGTACCGTCAGCACGTAGCTCCTCGCCCACGACTATTAGCTCTTCGGCGGCGATGCGGCAACTCCGTCCACCGGAGAGAGCGGCGATCACGCTGCGCGATCGGCAACCGGCATCCTTTGTCTTTCGAGATTGCAGGTATGAAGTGAAACATGCCTACGGCCCGTGGCTGGCCGAAGGAGATTGGTGGAACCGTCAGACCTGGGCGCTGGAGCAATGGGATCTGATTGGTCGATCCAGTGACGGAGCGATGCTCTGTTGCTGTCTGGTGCGCGATCTGAAAGAGCAGTCATGGCAGGTGGTGACGCTCTATGACTGAGCGATACATCGAACTGCACTCCTCAAGCGCCTTCAGCTTCCTTGAAGGCGCTTCGCAGCCAGAGGAGCTTATCAAGCGGGCCGTCGAACTGGAGATGCCTGCGATGGCATTGCTCGACCGCAACGGTGTCTATGGGGCGGCACGGTTCCACACAAGCGCGAAACGGAATGATGTTCACGCTCATGTCGGAGCCGAGATCACCGTGTCGAGCTTCGGAAACCGGCTTACGCCTCCCGCATGGCTCCCGCATCTGCATCCCACCGAGCCAGCCCGGCTCCCTCTGCTGTGCGAGTCGCGGGTTGGCTACCAAAGTCTTTGTCAGCTCATTACCCGCTTCAAGATGCGGGGGAGGGTCAAGTGCGAAGGTGCGGCTACCTTTGACGACTTGCAGAGATACGCTGCCGGCCTGGTCTGCCTCACGGGTGGCGACGAAGGCCCGTTGGCAGCCGCGCTAGTGAGCGGCGGTGAGGAGGCAGGCCGTGAGACAGTCGAACGGCTGGTAAGGATTTTCGGAAGAGACAGCGTTTACATCGAAGTCCAGCGTCACCGCGAACGTGAGGAGGAATGGCGCAATCAAGCGGCAATCCGAATCGCGGGGTCTTTGAAGCTGCCGGTCCTCGCCACCAATGGAGTCCGCTACGCCACGGCATACGACCGCGAGGTACTCGATGTCTTTACGGCGGTGCGTCACCACACCGATCTCGACCATACCGGTCGTCTACTGGCTCTCAACAATCGGCGGCATCTGCGCTCTGCGCGAGAGATGGCGGCACTCTTCCGCGATGTACCCGGAGCTGTGGCAGAGACGCTAGAACTCTCGTCTCGTCTGCGTTTCCAACTCGATGATCTTGGCTATGAGTTTCCGCGCTATCCGGTGCCGGGCGGCGAGACGATGGACAGCTTTCTAAGAAAGCGAGTCGCCGAAGGCGTGATGCGCCGCTACGGGCCGAAGAATGACTCCGCCCTTCTGGAGCGAGCGAAGAAGCAAGTCGATCACGAACTCGAATTGATTGCGCGGCTCGGCTTTGCCGGATACTTCCTGATCGTCTGGGACATCGTTTGTTTCTGCAAGAAAAACGACATCCTGATTCAAGGTCGCGGCAGCGCGGCGAACTCTGCTGTCTGCTATGCGCTCGAAATAACGGCCATCGACCCGGTAGGGATGGAACTGCTCTTTGAGCGGTTCCTGAGCGAGAGCCGGGGCGAGTGGCCGGACATCGACCTCGATCTCCCGTCCGAAGACAAGCGAGAGCAAGCGATTCAATACGTCTATCAGCGATACGGTGAACTCGGAGCCGCTATGACGGCGAACGTCATTACCTATCGCGGTAAATCGGCTGCGCGAGAGGTTGGTAAAGCCCTCGGCTTCGATCAAGAATCGCTGGGGCGATTGTCTGGTCTCGTCAGTCAGTGGGAGTGGCGCGGCAAGACCGATACGATGGCGCATTCGTTCCAAAATGCGGGCTTCGACCTCAAGCATCCACGCATCGCAAAATACCTCGAACTCTGTATGCGCCTTCAAGACCTGCCACGTCATCTCGGACAGCACTCGGGCGGCATGGTGATCTGTCAGGGCCAGTTGAACTGCGTCGTGCCGCTCGAACGTGCGTCCATGCCCGGTCGCACCGTTGTTCAGTGGGACAAGGAAGACTGCGCTGATCTCGGCATCATCAAGGTAGACCTGCTCGGCCTCGGCATGATGGCTGTCTTGAAGGACTGCATCGAACTGATACCTCGGCACTATGGCGAGTCCGTAGACCTGGCACAACTGCCGGAGGATGAGGATGTTTATAAGGTCCTGCAGCAGGCCGACACCGTAGGCATGTTCCAAGTTGAGAGCCGCGCACAGATGGCGTCCCTACCTCGGAACTGTCCGACACGCTTCTATGATCTCGTCGTGCAAGTCGCCATCATTCGGCCCGGCCCCATCGTCGGAAAGATGATGCACCCCTATATGCGGCGGCGTCAGAAGAAAGAGGCCGTGACGTATCCGCATCCCTCGCTGGAACCCGTACTCAAGCGGACGCTTGGCGTTCCACTCTTTCAAGAGCAACTGTTACGCATAGCGATGACAGTTGCCAACTTTTCCGGTGCTGAGGCGGAAGAGTTGCGCCGCGCCGTAGGGATGCGCCGGTCCTGGGAACGGATGAAGAATCTCGAAGGTAAGCTCCGTGCGGGCATGACTAGCAACGGACTTGATGCTGCGACCCAAGAGAACATCATTCAGAACATCAGCTCGTTCGCGCTGTATGGCTTCCCTGAGTCCCACGCGGCCAGCTTCGCGTTGATTGCGTATGCGTCGGCCTATCTGAAGGTGAAATATCTCGCCGCGTTTACCTGCGCGATCTTGAACAATCAGCCGATGGGCTTCTATATGCCCGCCGTACTGGTGAAAGACGCGCAACGTCACGGACTGCGCGTTAGGCCATGGGTGTTTCCTCCTTGGCCTTGGCCGTTGCTTTTCATGCCATGCGTGGCATGTACCTACATGCCGAACGCCTCCTGGCGAAGGCGGGGGGTAGCAACTGCAAGGGGAGGGGGATCTCCCACCCTTGAAACGAAGCGATTGCGAGAGTGGAAAGGGCGTAGCGAAGCGGAGGGCTGCACAAGCGCAGCGCGGAAGCCTGGGGACACCCCTTGCGGGCGCGAGGGGCGGAGCTCCCCTTAGCAGCTTTTGCTGTTGTTCTTGTTTTTTAGAGAATCAGGGTCGGCGTTGCGGGCAGGAACAGGCCCGCTGAGGTGGGTGGCGGAGGACGCAACGCGGCCGCAAACGGGGAGGAAGCTTCCTCCCGTCAAATCGCTTAGAATATTTGATGGAGAACAATCTATGCCTAGCCAAGAGCTTTTCTTTAGTCAGGAATCTAATGGCAAACTGATAGAGGTTGTTAAGACCTACGACTCCCAGTTCGCTCGCGAAGCGTTCACAGACATGGACGAACACGCGAAAGAGATTCTTGCACAATCGCTAATCGCCGATGGCGCGCTCTCCTCAGAGAACATGCCATTTGCCGATGAAGACCTCTGGCAGGGTGTAGAAGAAGGCGCTAGAGAAGATTGGGATAGCTTCTCTTATTTCGTCGTACGCGAAGGTAGTCCCCTAGCTGCACGGCCCCTGTTTGTCTCATCTGATTGGCCCACCGCCGAACGTTTTGCCAAATTTAGAGGTGCCTCAGTCGTTGGTGTTTGATCGGTCGATGAGTCAGCAGCCGACGCAAAGCCTGTAGTCTGCCCGTGACACCAAACGCTTCTGAGCGGACAAACTTTGCACTTGGGTAGTCACCTCGGAGGACCAAGGAATTTGAGCATCATATCTTCGGCGCGATCAATGTTCGTAACCTGACACTCCCAAATCACAAGAACTTTCCAACCGAGCTTTTGCAGTTCTACCACGTGTTTCTGATCTCTACTGATGTTGTTCTTGAGTTTAGGAATCCAATACTCTTGCCTACTGCCTGGTACCCGACCCTCTCGACAGTCTTGATGCTGATGCCAGAAGCAACCGTGGATAAAAATGACTCTCTTACGGCCAGTGAACACGATATCGGGTTCTCCGGGCAAGTCTTTCCTGTGAAGCGTGAATCTGTATCCCAGACCGAATAACAATTTACGTATCTGCAGTTCGGGCTTGGTGTCTTTGCTCCTAATCTTCCTCATATTGTCGGAGCGGCGCTCCGTTGTGATTGAATCCGTCATGTTGAACATCGCCTGTCGACTCGCACTGTGAGTAGATGCTAATTCCAATCATGAGGATCAAAGAAGCCTATACTCGGATCGGTGAGATCCCCTATAACAGTCGCTCTATCAAGAAAACGATTGAATTGTTCACAAGCGGTTTCTGGCACTAGCGCACAACCATGACATGCGGCAAGATTGCACGAGTCTGGGCCTTGCCCAGTGCCCCTGCCCATTTCCATGCACACAGGATCAGAAGAGCACCAATGAGCTGTTTCCAAAGCTCTCCTGACAACCGGCTCCAAATAGCCCGCTTCTCCCATTCTCACCAGGCCTCCTAAAGTTCCTTCGGCATCTCCGGCTGCGGTGTAGATCAGCACAGCGCCCATAGGAGCGCGTGCAGAGGAAGAGACGTATAGCCGCTCTCGAAGAGCAGCCGTACTGTAGCCACATTCGAACGTCAGCCGATTCATCAAAAGATGAGCAAACGTATGGATGAAGACCATACGTGGCTCGATTGTCTGAACTAAACGGCCACTCCGGTTCTGTAATTGAGCGTAGTGAGCATTTAACCTTGCAAATCTCTCTACGACAGCGGTCCGAGATTCCCATTCGCGGAGTCTTACTTCGTCAAACTCGAAAAACAAGCCCTCTCCAAATACGATGTAGGCGGGCAACCAATGACTAGCAGTCGCCGGTTCGCGTCGCAGAAAACGTCTCTTTTGCTCGCTCGTTTGATCGTTCAGGGCAAATATCCGAGTGAATCCACCGAACACTCGAGTTTCCCGCAATTTATGAGCAAGCATTACGTTACCGAATGTTCGTCTCACATTCTCTTCATAACCCGAGAGGTCGGCCTGTCTTACTAAAAGCTGTGATTCGGAACGCGGGCTACGCAATGTTAGGAACTCGGAACGCCGAAACGCTGTCTCGTCATCATCCTCTGCCAATCGATCGGTTTGATTGGTTGGGGGTTTTGTCCCAGTAATGACTGCGATTGCCTCTGAGAGCTGGCTGTCTGTATAAGGGAGGAGGACCTGCCCGTGTTGGCTCCTGAGATTGAGCGGCTCTACCTTTGCTCCGAGATCGACCAGAAGACGAATGAGGGTTGAAAGAGGCGGCTGCTCAAGAATCGCAATCAACGCTGAAGGTGCTACGTCGGTTTTTCTTGGCAGATAGAGTGCGGTTCTAACATCGGCAAAATAAAGATTCGACGCGTTTCTCAGCGAACCGCGGAGTGGACTCGCGCACGGCTCTTCTGCACCGTCTCCAAGCCACGGCTTTTTCCCTCGGCATAGGTAAAGCGTTCCATCGTTCGAGAGATTCGAGCTTAGATACGAACTTCTATCATCAGCAGCAGCACTCGTTATATTTGCAAGATTCCTCTTAGCGTTACATTCGCACTCTACAGTCTGCGCGGAGAGCGATGCTCCGCCAGTAGCGTAAAGGCGCATAGGCAAACTGCACGTTGGATTTGCCGATTGATGAACCCACTCTCTCCAAGGAAAGTCCTGGAGATGTCCAGTGCTGCATGTGGCGACGAACGGAACTTGGACGAGACCGATTCTCCACTTCTTCTCCGCGAGGCAATTAGGGCAGTATTCCTTCGGACGATGGGAAAGCGGCAGTTCCCTCAAGCGGGAACAGTTGGGACAAAAATGCCACTTCGGGAAGCGTTGGAAAGGCACCGTGAGCCCAAGATTCGGTGACGCGTCGAAGCCACGTTTGAATCTATAGTCAGGCGGAAGACGAAAGTGGTCAACGCCGAGGAGACTCTGAAGTCTCCATTCTTCAAAAATGAACTCATCTGCATTCAACGACTGGGTTGCAGCGCTGTGATCTTCACGCTCATACCAGTGATCGAGCCCGCAGGTGATAACGGAGGTACCATCCCTAGTGACAGACAAGGATCCAACTCCAAATGGTGCGATTAATTGTGAACGGCGTATAGGTCCTTTAGGCATTAGATTCATCCTGTCCGATGTAGAGGTTGGTGATTTCGACCTGACATTCGGCGTCAACATTTCTCATCGATTGGGCTGTCGGCCAAGAGATTCTTGCGAGCTCAGGACTGCAATATGAGCCTGCGACACGAAGCAATGGAAGATTAGCGTTGGCTGCATAGTCGCTCCATCTAACGCGCTCCCAGCGCCGCCATTCGCTGATTCTCTGATCGAACATTCTGGTCAACTCGTCTTGCTCTTGTGGGTCAACTATAGAGACTCGATTGACGAGTATGTCGCGCAGAGTCGCCAAGACGGCCTCGGGCACCGGATAAGGGCTGTTGGACAAATGAGAGTCTCCAGTTTGTCGCGTGTAAGCTGCCATGACTGCATGCAATCCTCTGTCGAGCGCCGGAGGCGAGTATGGTGTCACGCTTGTGGGCTCAACCTGAGCATAGAGGCGCTCGTGGTAGCTTCTAAATTTCTCGAAGTGGGACCTGTCACGGGGCTTCGATGCACCGTAGATAGTAACAATCAGTCCCGGCCGCTCCCACCATCTTCGACCAACGCGGCCGGTCACCTGGATGTACTGCGAGGTAGTCTTTGGTTGACCGACAACTGTCATCATTGATAACCGGTCAATATCGATTCCGACTTCGAGAATATTTGAAGCTAGACAAACATCGACGGTGTTTCCAGTGCCGTCGTATACGCGTTCCAAAGCTGCAATCGAC
>JBARHV010000429.1:0-2944 GCA_049799415.1 Silvibacterium sp. | reverse complement strand
GGTTTCTGGGGATGGCATGCGGGTGTGGAGGCGTGAGCAATAGTGGCGGTGGCGGCCCGGTTCCCGCTCCGTTCTCATTGCAGCTTGCGAGTGCGACGGTGGCGGTGTTTCCTAATGAGGGAACGGCGCAGGTGGGGATTACGATTACGCGAACGGCCTCGACGGCTACGTTGACGGCAAGCGTGTCGGGTGTTCCGGCAGGCGCGACGGCTACGGTGACTTCGCCGGGCACAGGAGATTCAGGCAGCATAACGTTTGCGAGCGGGAGCGCGGCGGCGGGGAGCTACTCGCTTACGGTGAGCGTGACGGATGGGACGAACACATTCACGCAGCCGTTGACGCTGACGGTCGGCGTGACAGCAGTGGTGAGCAGCACCGCGGCCGGGACATGGGATGAGGCGATGTCGACTTCATTCCAGATTGCGGAGTGGACGAACGGATTCTTCCAGCAGTATCCGGGGAGCGGGTCAACTCCGAGCGCGGCGACGCTGCTGGGGAATCTGGAGCCGCAGCACGTGCGGATGCAGATTCTGTCGCAGGCGATTCCGGAGACGGCGGCGAATACGTGGGACTTTACGATGGCGGACAACCAGGTGCAGCCGATTCTGGGTGAGGGCGATCATAGCCCGGAGTTCCAGATTGCGACGGCTCCGGCGTTTATGTATGTGAGCGGCACGCAGCAGTTTACTGATCCCACGTTTGCGCAGTTTGCGGCTTATGCAGCCAATCTGGTGCGGTACTACAACAAGGGTGGATTTACAGTGGGCGGGACACTGTATCAGTCGGCGAGCTCGTATCCAATAACATGGTGGGGGATTTATAACGAGCCGAACATCAACGGCGTAACTCCGGCGGAATATGTGACGATGTACAACGCACTGGTTCCGGCGATGCAGGCGGTTGATCCTTCGCTGAAGTTTGTAGCGGTGGAACTATCGGATTTTGGGACTGAGGAGCAGGATTTTATTCCGACGTTTGTGCAGGGGGTGACGGCACAGGTGGATGTGCTGGGCACGCATTTCTACTCGACGTGCAATCAGCAGACGACGGACGCTGAGGTGATGGCGACGATTCCCACATTTGTGAGCGGGGTGGAGTATCTGTATTCGGAACTCAAGACGAATCCGGCGCTGGCGAATGTTCCGGTGTGGATTTTGGAGAATAACGTGAATGCGGATTACGCGGATGCGAATGGGATGAGCACCTGCAATCCGGGGCAGAAGTTTGTTGATGACCTGCGCGGGTCGAGCGCGTTTTTTGCGGGATGGCGGACGTATGAGTATTCGCAACTGGGGCAGGCGGGGGCGCATGCGCTGTATCAGTGGTCGTTTGACGGCGACGCGCAGTACGGGGAGTTCAATTCAGGCACCGGGCAGTTGCAATTGAGTTACTGGGTAGATTATTGGCTGAGTCACACGTTTGCGGCGGCGGGCGGCGGGTCGATTCTGAGCGTGACGGATTCGGACGCGAACAATGTCGAGGTGCTGGCGGTGAAGGAGACGAACGGACAGACAGTGGTGATGGTGAGCGACCACGGCGTGGCGAATGCGAATGACAACAATGGTGTGGGGGTTCCGCGGACAGTGCTGGTGGATGTTAGCGCGCTGGGGTCGTTTACGTCGGCGACGGAAGTGACGATTGATAAGAACACGAGTCCGACGGCGGGGCCGGTTGCGCAGACGGTGGCCCCTGCGGGGCAGATGCAGGTTACGCTGGGTGGGTATGGGGTGGCGTTTCTTACGTTGCAGTAAAGACGGGCCGTCCAGGCGACTGCTTCCTATCTCGCCACGCGGAGATCGTGCCAAACTTCGCTCAGGATGACGTCGTTTTACTGACTATCGCTTAAAACTGCTTCATTTCGACAATGGCATCGTAGATGTTGTCGGCCTGGGGTAGGATGACGTCTTCGAGGATGGGTTGGTAGGCGACGAAGGTGTCCATGGAGGCGATGCGTTTTACTGGCGCGTCTAAGTCGTGGAATAACTCGTCGGCTATCCTGGCGGCTATCTCGGCTCCGTAACCCCAACTTAGCATGTCTTCGTGCGCAACGATTACTCGACTGGTTTTGCGGATGGATTCGGCGATGGCTTCAAAGTCATAGGGGTTGAGCGTGCGGAGGTCGAGTATCTCGGTCTCGATGCCGTGCTCGCGATGGGCCTTTTGCGCGGCCTGGAGGGCGCGGGGAACGATGGCTCCATAGGTGACGATGGTGAGATCAGAGCCTTCGCGCACGGTTGCGGCTTTGCCGAAGGGGACCATGTAATCCGGGCCGGGATAGGCGGCGCGTCCGTGGAAACCGCGGTAAAGATGCTTGTGCTCGAAGAACATGACCGGATCGTCGCAGCGGATGGCGGTGCGCAGGAGTCCATTCGCGTCGAGCGCGTTGGAAGGAAAAACGATGCGCACGCCCGGCGTGTGCGTGAAGATGCTTTCACCGGATTGCGAGTGATAGATGGAGCCTCCGGTGAGGTAGCCGCCTATGGGAACGCGGACGACGGCGGGGCAGGCCCAGGTTCCGTTGGAGCGCCAGCGCATAAGGCTAAGCTCGTTGCGAAGCTGGTGCATGGCGGGCCAGATGTAGTCGAAGAACTGAATTTCAACGACCGGTTTGAGGCCGCGCAGGGCCATGCCTACGGCGCGTCCAACGATATTGGCCTCGGCAAGCGGGGAGTTGAAGACGCGGTTGGAGCCGAACTCGGTTTGCAGGCCGGCGGTGAGCTTGAAGACTCCGCCCTTGCCTTTGACCAACCCTTCATCGAGATACTCTTCGCGGGAGCAGTCGGCCACGTCTTCGCCGAAGACGACGATGCGCGGGTCGCGGCGCATTTCATCCTTGAGGCAAAGGTTGATGAGGTCGGCCATGGTGCGCTCCTGCGCGCCGGCAGAGGTGGCGGGAGCGGTTTGCAGCTCGGGACGCGTGGGGTCGTAGTGCTCGGAATAGACG
>JBARHV010000428.1:0-1878 GCA_049799415.1 Silvibacterium sp. | reverse complement strand
CAGAGCAGCCGTAAATGCCAATGTTTTGCGGCGCGTGATCTTTCAGGAGTTGCCGATACACGGCAGCAACATCTTCGCTCGCGGCGGGAAACTTGTACTTGGGTCCTTCACGATAGTCGAGGGTAATCACGCGTATCTTGCCCAGGGCAGCGATCGGGATGGACTCCAGTTCCGCACATCCAGGCCAGCATCCGGAGAAGCCGCCGCCATGCAGATCGATCAGGACGCGATCACGGTTCACGGCTGAGATCCCCGCCTTGGGCGTGTAAACGTACGCGTGTACGCCGGCAATTTTGGTTTCCTCCCGCTCGACTGGATAGAGAACCTTCTGCCGCTCCAGATACCCCTTCATGAAGCGCGGCACACCGTTGTCCTGCGCCAGCACTTGAGGGTTCTGCATGTCCTTCAGGTGCTGCGTGACGTAGGCCTTGGCCTCCGGGCTGAGGAAGCCGGACATCGGCACAACTTGAGCCGGGACGTGGACCGTGCCATCGTCATCGATCACCACCGTATTCTTGGCATCCGGTTCCTGGGCCGCGAGCGGCAACAGGCTCAAACCAAGGAACATCGAACCCAACCAGAGTTTCCATCTCAGTAACATTTCCATGCTCCTATTTGAGGAAAGTCGACAGATCGATCACGTCCGCCATGGCCTGATTTCCCGCATCATTTGGATGCACGTGGTCGCCGGCATCGAAATCCGAGCGCAGCCTCTTGGGGTCTGCGGGATCGCGCGTCAAGGCGTCGAAATCGATGACCGCATCAAATGCCCCGCTGGTCCGGATCCATTGGTTCACTGCTTGGCGAACCGCCTCCCCGTTCTCGGTGTAGGTAGCCACGCCTTCGACAGGCATGATCGTAGCGCCTGCCACCTTGATACCGTGCATGTGCGCTCGCTCGATCATTTGCCGGTATCCCCAAATCAAGTCTTCGGCTGTGACAGCTTGGCCCGGCGGAATTCCCGGTATTGCCGAAAACGTGATGTCGTTGATTCCTTCCAGCAGAATCATCCAATGAATCCCGGGGCGCGCGAGTACGTCACGGTCGAAGCGGGCCAGTGCATTCGTTCCGGCGACGTCGTGCAGCACCCGATTGCCGGAGATTCCCAAGTTCAGCACGCTCAGCATGGCGGTGGACTTGTTGGACGCCAGTCTGCCGGCCAGGAGGGTGGGCCAAGCCTGATCTTTGTTGGCCGTGGTCCCAAAGCCGTCCGTAATGGAGTCCCCGAAAGCCACGATCGCCGAAGCGCGGGAAGGCGCCAAGACGTCGACGCCCGCGAGCCAGAAATAGGCGGTTGTGGTTGTAGTCGGATTCAACGTCGCATCGGCGGTGGCGTCCCCGCTCGCAATATAAGTCGTGTGGAGGCCCAAGGAGTGCACCGTGGGAGGGCCGGTATCTTCCGGAAGATAGAGCGAGATGGCCAAGTCCGTGAGCTTGGGAACATCCAGATCCACCGGATCGCTTACAACCAAAGCTCCCGGCGGAACCCTGAACGACGCTCTTCCAGCAAACGTGAGAGCGCGATCCGACGCGGGAACGATAGCGGCGTCTTTCTGGCGGAGAGCGATGTGGGCCGCTCCAATAGTAAGAGCTGGATTGCCGTACGCATTCGAAAGCTGCACTCGAACGCGCCGCCCGCCTATGCTGGTCCGAACAATCATTCGCACCGTTTGCTTTTTGAATGTTTCCGGAATTGGCCCGATCGGCGAGGGCCGAGCCGGCGCTGCCTGGGGACGCGCTGCCTCGGGACGCGCTGCCTCGGGACGCGGAAGAGGAGCGCCAAGCGGTGGAACGGGAGCAACAGCCTGAGCGGTCGCCCAGGTGGCGACCCAGTGTTCGTTCGCGTTGAGAGTCGCCTTTTGCTGCGCGGCAGAGAGG
>JBARHV010000427.1:0-2557 GCA_049799415.1 Silvibacterium sp. | reverse complement strand
TCTTGGATGTTGTCTCAACGGGAGGCGCGGTGGGAGCCGCCGCCGGCGGAGCACCAGCTTCATGCGCCGCGGCTGGGGGCCGGGGGCGTTCTTGCGCATATATTGCCGAGATCGTGAATGCGATTGCAATTGCGGCCAGCCTCATGAAATCCGTCCTTGTGCTCATGGTAACGTGAAACCAAAGCCCTCCATGCTTTTGCCTTATCTTCACAAGATTGCCGCCTGCGACGATCTGTCGGCCGCCGAAGCCCACGACGCCATGCTCGCCATTTTGAGCGGCGCGGCGAGTACGCCGCAAATATCGGCGTTCCTGATGGGCTTGCGAATGAAGGGCGAGACTCACGCCGAACTGCTGGGTTTCGCGCGTGCCCTGCGCGAGAAGACCATTCGAATCGACGCGTGCGTAGACCCGGAGCCGCTGCTCGATACCTGCGGAACGGGCGGCGGCGCGGGTTCCACGTTTAACATCTCGACCATAGCCGCCTTCGTGGTGGCGGGCGCGGGCGCGCGCGTGGCCAAGCACGGCAACCGGTCATTCTCCACGCAATGCGGCAGCGCCGACATTCTGGAACCATTAGGCGTCGAAGTGTCGCAGACGCCCGAGCGAGTGGCGCAAGCCATCCGCGAAATCGGAATCGGATTCCTCTTCGCGCCCGCGCTTCACCCCGCCATGAAGCACGCCCAGCCCGCGCGCGTGGAGCTGAAGATGCGTACGGTGTTCAACCTGCTTGGCCCGCTCACCAATCCCGCGGGCGCCGCGCGCCAACTGATCGGCGCGCCTTCCGCCCACACCGCCGGGCTGATGGCTAATGCGCTGGCCGGGCTCGAACCCCAGCGCGCGTTCGTGGTCCATGGCGATGGCCTGGACGAAGTCACCACCACCGGATCAACACTCGTGTTCGAGATCGCCGGCAGCGATGTCCGGTCGTTCCAATGGACGCCCGCCGACTTCGGCGTCCCGCAGGCCGGGATCGAAGACCTGCGCGGCGGCGATCGCGCGCGCAATGCCGAAATTGCCAAGGCCGTCTTGAACGGTCAAGCCGGCCCGCAGCGCGACATCGTGCTGGTGAACAGCGCGGCGGCATTGCTGGCCGCGGGGCTGGCCGATAGCCCGCTGGCCGCGATGGCGCGCGCCGCTGCATCCATCGATTCGGGCGCCGCCTGGACCAAGCTTCAACAACTCGCCGTCTTCACTCGCGCTTGAGCACGAAATCGGCCAGCTCCAGCATGTTGTCCACTAACAGGTCCGGCGGTTCCACCGCAAAAGTCTCCGGCTGAAACCCATACGACACGCCGCAAGCCGACACTCCCGCATTGCGCGCCGTTCGAATGTCCACCTGGCTGTCGCCCACCATCATGGTGCGCTGGCGCGCCGCGCCGCTCTCGCCCAGCAGCGTTTCAATCCCGATTGGATCGGGCTTCTTCTGCTCGAAGCTGTTGCCCCCGTAAACTTGAAAGAAATGTTGCGCCAGGCCCAGCGCTTCCACCATTGCGCGGCTGAACTTCACCGGCTTGTTGGTGAGCACCGCCAGCTTCGCTCCACCGGCGAGCAACCGGTCCAGCGCCTCCCGCACGCCCGGATACAGATGCGTGTTATCGAGCATGTGCGCGCGGTAATATTTCAGAAAATATTCGAGCGCGCGAGCGACGTCCGCTTCGCTCGCCTCCGGCCCCAGAGCGCGGCGCATCAGTACCGGCGCGCCGTTGCCCACGTAGGATGAAACCAGTTCCTCGGAGAGCGGCCCCAGATTCATCAGCGCGCGGGCGGCGTTGACGGAGTGCACCAGATCGAGCTTGGAGTCAACCAGCGTTCCATCCAGATCGAAAATCAGCAGGTTCATTCGTGCCGGAGCCCTTCCGGCTTATGCGTGTTGTGCGCGGACCAAACAGCCTTCACTTTGTCTTTAGTGGCATAAAATTGGTCCTTCACTTCGCGCGGCGTAGCTGCCGCCAGTACATCGGAAACATCGATCACATAAGGCAGCACCCTGGAATCCACCACCGAAGGCGGCGGGGGCGATGGCGCGAATGCCAGCAGGACAGTCACCATCGCGGCAGCGATCACGAAGCCCCGCACCACTCCGAAGGCTCCGCCCAGCAGCCGGTCCAGCCACGACAGCCCCACCCATTTGAAAAATTTCGCCAGGATGCGGCCCACAATGGCGCCCGCCACCAGAACGCCCACCAGGATCACGAAGAATCCGATCAGGTTGGCGATCGCGCGCGAGCTGACGTAATCGATGAAGTAGTTCGCCACGATGCCATAAAACCAGAAGCCGCAAAACATCCCGACAATCAGCGCCGCAAACCCAACGCCCACGCGCGCAAATCCCGCCGCGAAGCCGGCCAGCACCGAGCATGCGATCACCAGGATCAACACCAAGTCGATCCAGCTCAAAACAACCTCCGCGCCTTCACAGCGATTTTCCCGTCAAAACGCGATACGCCTCGCGGTATTTTTCGCTGGTCCGCTCCATCACCTCAGGCGGCAACGCCGGCGCCGGCGGACGCTTGTCCCAATGAATGGATTCCAGATAGTCCCGCACGTATTGCTTAT
>JBARHV010000426.1:0-10601 GCA_049799415.1 Silvibacterium sp. | reverse complement strand
ACCGCCAAGCCGCAGACCACGCGCACACGCATTCACGGCATTCTTGATGTTGCGGCAGTGAAGGGCAAGCACCCGGCGGCGCAGATTGTTTTCGTCGATACGCCGGGCGTGCACAAGCCCGGAACCTCGCTCGACAAGCGCATGATGCAGGAGGTTTACGACGCGCTTGAAACACGCGACGCGGTGCTGCTGATTGTGGACGCGACGCGACGGCTGGACTTGCCAGAGCATGTGCAGGATTCGCCGAAGCCGGATGCAGCCAGAACGCGCCACGAGAGCGAAGACGCTTTTGTCTTCGAACTGCTGCGCAAGCTGGATTGCCCTGTATTTCTGCTCATCAACAAGATCGACCTGATCGAGCGCGCGAAATTGCTGCCGTTGATTCAGCAGCTTTCTTCGTTGCACGAATTTACCGAGGTCATTCCCATTTCCGCGCGCAAGCGCGATGGGCTGGACCGGCTGCTGACAAAGCTCATCGACGTGCTGCCCAAGGGTGAGCGGTATTTTCCCAAGGACCAATTTACCGACCAGCCGGAGCGTTTTCTTGTGGCCGAGCTGATTCGTGAACGCATTCTGATGGAGACCGGCGAAGAGGTTCCGTATGCTTCGGCGGTGGCCATTGAGCGGTATGAGGAGCCAAGGGAGTTGCCAAAGGGTCGAAAGCCGAAGCCGGGAGACAAGACGCCTCTGACGCGCATTGCCGCCGCGATTTATTGCGAGCGCGACGGGCAGAAAGCAATTTTGATCGGCAAGGGCGGCAGCAAGCTGAAGGCGATCGGGACCGCGGCGCGCAAAGAGATCGAATCGCTGCTCGGGACCCGGGTCTTTCTTGAACTGCATGTGATCGTGAAGGAGAACTGGCGCGAGTCGCGTGGATTTGTGGAGTCTCTGGATTGGCGGCGGCAATTAGAAGATATGGCTGCGAGCGAAGACGATCCTACTCGCGAACATGAATGCTGAGGGCGCGCATTTTGCGGTACAGGTGACTGCGTTCCAGGCCCAGTGACTCGGCGGCGCGGCTCATGTTGCCGTGGCACTCGTCGATTTTCCTCAAGATGTATTCGCGCTCGTAAGCCTCCCGCGCCTGTTGTAGCGTGCTGAAATCTTCGTTGCGCTTGTCTCCCTTGCGGTGGACCAGCATGGGAAGATGGCGCCGCTCGATGCGGTTGGCCTGCGGATTCAGGATCAGCACGCGTTCCAGGACATTCCTGAGTTCGCGCACGTTTCCCGGCCAGGGATACTGCTTCAGCAGATCAAGCGCATCATCGCCGATCTCGATGCGAGGCCGTCCATACTCGCGGCCGAGGGCGCGCAGAAATTCGCGCGTGAGCGGGCGAATGTCCTCTTTACGCTCGCGCAGTGGCGGCACAAAAAATGGCATGACATTGAGGCGGTAAAAAAGGTCTTCGCGAAAGTTGCCTTTCGCGGTTTCTTCTTCAAGGTTCTTATTGGTTGCGGCGATGACGCGCGCGTCTACACTCACGGGCTGAGTTGCGCCGACGGGGACAAAGCTCTGCTCGTCGAGCGCGCGCAGGACCTTGGCCTGTGTCTTCAGGCTCATGTCCCCTACCTCGTCAAGGAAGAGCGTCCCTCCGTTGGCGCGTTCAAAGGTCCCGCGTTTTTCCGGCGGCCCGCCGGGGATGGCGCTGTTGCGGTAACCGAACAGCTCGCTCTCGATGAAGTCTTCAGGAATCGCCGCACAGTTCAACTCGACAAACACGCGGTCGTGGCGAGGGCTTTCCGCATGGATGGCGCGCGCGATCAGTTCCTTGCCTGAGCCGGACTCGCCATAGATGAGAACACGGCCATTGGTGGGCGCCATAAGCTTGATCTGCTGGCGGATGGCTTTGGCCGGGACGCTTTCGCCGGTGACGGTCGCCTCCTGCGCGAGCTGGCGTTTGTATTCGAGGTTTTCATTGCGAAGCCGTCGCGCTTCGATGGCATTTTTTACCACGATCAGCGTGCGCTCCAGCAGCAACGGTTTTTCAAGAAAGTCGAAAGCGCCGAGCTTGGTCGCCTTCACTGCCGTTTCAATCGTCGCGTGCCCGGAGACGACGATGACCTCAGGGCGGTTTTCCGCAGCCAGCGATCTCATATCGTTCAGCACGTCGAGCCCGTCGCGGTCCGGCAGCCAGATGTCGAGCAGCAGCACATCGTAGGGCGCATCGCGCAGCAGCACCATTGCCTCCTGCCCACTGGCGATGCAGGTAACGGCATAGCCATCTTCGCGCAGAATGCCTTCGAGCGATTCGCGGATATCGGCCTCGTCATCGACCACGAGGACATGATTCATTGGGCCTGCTCCATTGTTTGCAGGGCAGGCGGCTCACCCGGCTTGTGACCGTTGTTCGCGAAGGGCAGCTCGAGAATGAAGCGCGCACCCGTGGGCGAATTGCTTTCCGCGCGGATCGCTCCGTGATGCTCCTGAATAATTTTGGCGGCAATTGCAAGTCCCAGTCCGGTGCCGCGCTGCTTGGTGGAAACGTAGGGCAGAAACAATCGCTCGCGCATGTCATCGGTAAGGCCGTGGCCGGTGTCGGAGAGCACAAGCTCGGCCATCCCGTGATTTTCGCTCGTGCCGGTTTCGATGGAGAGAACACGCAAAAGGCTGGACTGCATGGCCTCCGCCGCATTGTCGATGAGGTTGGCGAGAGCGCGCTGCATGGACTGCGGGTCGGCCATGACGAGAGGAAGATCGGGCGCGAGGCGCTGCTCGATGCGGATACCGTCGAGCCGGCCCTGGAAGAGCATGATCGCGCCTTCAACAAGATCATTCAGGCTGGTCGGCGTGGGCCGCGCGGCGGGAAACTCCGCGAGCGCGGCAAATTGGTCGACGAGTTCGCGCATGGATTCAACCGAAGAGAGAATGACATCGACGCAGCGGCGGATGACGCTGGGAGAGTCGGGCAGATTGCGGTCCATGTGCCGCCGGATGCGCTCGGCGGAGAGAGAGATGGGCGTGAGCGGATTCTTGATTTCGTGCGCGACGCGCTGCGCCACCTGTTTCCACGCCACCTGGCGCTGCGCACGCAGAAACTCGGTAATATCTTCAATGACCAGGATCGAGCCGCGCCGGTTGTTGCCGAGGTCAAGCAGGGCGATGGTTGCAGTCAGGTTCAGGAGGCCGGCAGCGCTTGGCAATTCGAACTCCGCTGCTGCCAGGCCCATGCGCTGTGCGCGGCGCTCGAGAAAAGCAAGTTCAGCGGCGATCTCCGGCGTAAAGACGGAGTCGAGCGGTACGCCGGTCAGTGTGCCGGAGCGGGGCGTTCCAGCCAGGCGCAGAAAGGCGCGATTGGCCTGAAGGATTGAGCGATCGGGATCGAGTGTGACCACACTGCTGGGGATGGTTTCAAGCACCGTCTCCAGCTCCTTGCGGCGCGCTTCCAGGCTGAGATTTGCGGCTGAGAGCTGAGCAGCGGAAGTTTCAGCCAGCGCACGACTCTGCTCCAGGTCGGCGGCCATGTGATTGAAGGAGCGGATGAGCTCGCCCAGCTCTTCCGTCGCGCTGACAGTAATACGCGTGCCGTATTGACCCTCGCCGATCTCGTCCATGGCGTCGGCCAGGGCTTCTACCGGACGCGTAATTTGCTTGGATAGATACAGCGCAAGCCAACTGCTGGAGAAAAATACCAGCACAGAGAGCAACAGCAGAAGAAAAAGGTAGGTGTTGCGAATGCTGCGGCGTTCGCGGTAGAGCGCCCAGTATTGATCGGCGCCGATACGAATCTGCCTGGCTGAGGCACTCAGTCCGGCGGGCAGCGGAAGCCCGATGACGACGAGACCGCCGCCGGGAAGAGCCGCATCGCCCACGGCATATTGAGCATCACTGATGGTGAGAATCGGCTCGTCGCTACGCTGCGCAGCGCGCAGAACCGTCGCCGTGAGTGGTTCAGGCAGTGAGGGCGGGGGAGCGTCATCATCGAGCCATGCACGCACGGTCGCCGGTTGCGAAGGGCTCGGCAGCTGATATTGCGTTACCGGCGCGCCATCGCGATAAATGACTGTAAAGCCGCCTTGAAGCGTGATGCGGTGCATGCGAATCTCGTCCAGCATGGCGGAGAGGTTCGACTCCTGGTAGTTCTGCGTGAAGGTCTCAGAGCGGGCGATGGATTCAGCTTCAGCGCGGGCATTCAGGCTGACGTAATCCGCCAGGTTGAGCGCAATGCGCGTGGAGTTCTCGCGCAACTCAGAGACCGGCTGCGTAAACCAGCGGTCGATGGATCGATTGAGCAGCCAATAGCTGAACAGAAACATGAACAGCGCCGGCGCAAAAGAAATCAGCACTGCCCCAATCAGCATGCGAGAGCGCAGACGTGAGCCGAGAGCGCGGCTGCGCTGATCGGCAAGATGCTTGAGAATGTTTCGCAGCAGCAACACAAGCAAAACGACAAAGAGCAGAAAAATCAGGACAGAGAGCCCGGTGAAGAGCTGAATTTGTCCAACAGAGCGGGGTTCAAGGAAGTTGAGCTTAAAGGCGTTCAGCGCGACGAGCAGCAGCACAAGAAACAGCGTCGCCAATGCGAGGATGATGACTGTCGCGCGCCGATGCCTTGATTCAGCCAAAGAATGCTCCTGCCCGATGATTATAGGCTGCGTCGGTGGCGAAAATTCGAGGCAGGCTTTCCCTCGGCTGCATCTAAATATGGCATGATGGTTTTCACTATGAAGTCAGCCCGCGTTTTCAAATCCCTTCTCCCGTTTGCGCTGGCAGGTCTGCTGTTTGCCGGTGGATGCAAAAAGCAAAGTCAGCAGCCCAACAGCACCACGACACCCACTGCATCGCAGGCGACTGTGCCGCCTCCTCCGCCAGATCAGCCGGGAGCTGCACCTGCAGCGCCAGCCTCTTCATCCGCTTCCGCTGCGACTCCATCCCCAACGCCTTCTCCGTCCGCTGCTCCGGCTGCTGCGCCGCCGCCACCTCCTCCGCTGGTCATTCCAGCAGGCTCGCATATTGCTGTGACGATCCAGCGAGCGCTTGGCTCTAAGATCAGCCGGCCGGGTGAGACCTTTACTGCAACCGTAGCGGTTCCGGTCGTCGTCAATGGCAGACGGGCGATTCGCAGGGGAGCGCGCGCAACGGGCACAGTGATCGATGCCAAGCCGCTGGGACGCTTCAAGGGTGGAGCATTTCTTGAGCTTCGTCTGGATACCGTGCGCGCCGATGGAGCCACCTACCAGATCCGCTCCAGTTCGCTTGAGCGCGCCGAGAAAGGCAAAGGCAAGCGGAGCGCCGGGTTCATCGGCGGCGGAGCCGGCCTGGGCGCAATCATCGGTGGATTAGCTGGTGGCGGCACGGGTGCTTTAGTCGGTGGCCTTGCTGGCGGCGGCGCAGGCACGGCAGGCGCGGGACTTACTGGGAGGCAGAATATTGTGATTCCGGCCGAAACCACGCTCACCTTCCGGTTAGAACGGCCGGTGCGTGTAAGCCAGTAGTTTCCTGAATGGAATGGAAAGTGGGCGCGGCTGTATGCCGCGCCCTCTTCTTATGCGAGGAGCTCGCGGACCGGTTTCCACGGTTTTTTCAGCGAAGTCGCCACCGGTTTGCAGGTGAGCGTCCCATCAAAGGTATTCACGCCGTCGCAAATCCCGTCGTCCCGCAGAATGGCATCTTTTGCGCCGTGATGGGCGAGCTTCAACACATATGGAAATGTGGCATTGGTGAGAGCCAGGGTGGAGGTGTTCGGCACGGCCGCGGGCATATTCGTCACGCAATAGTGGACGACTCCGTTGACCTCATAGGAAGGATCGCTGTGCGTGGTCGGATGCGCCGTTTCAATGCAGCCGCCCTGGTCGATGGCCACATCGACGATCACCGCGCCTTTCTTCATTCTGGAAACCATCTCGCGGGTCACGATCTTGGGAGCGGCGGCGCCGGGAATCAGCACGCCTCCGATCACCAGGTCGGCTTCGCGCACGGCGTGGCTTACGTTGTACGAGTTCGACGCGAGCGTAAATAGCTTGCCGTTAAAAATGTCGTCGAGTTCGCGCAGGCGGTTCAGATTGAGATCGACAATGGTGACCCTCGCGCCCATACCTACGGCGATCTTCGCTGCGTTGGTGCCCACAATGCCTCCGCCGATAATGCAGACGTTCGCGGGCGGCACGCCGGGCACTCCGCCGAGTAAAACGCCGCGTCCTCCGCGCTCTTTTTCAAGATAGGCTGCGCCTACCTGCACCGACATGCGCCCGGCAACCTCAGACATGGGTGTAAGCAAAGGCAGTGTTCCGGCGCGGTCGCGAATGGTTTCGTACGCAATACCCGTGACCTTCTGCGCCAGCAGTTTTTCCGTGAGCACAGGCAGCGGCGCAAGGTGCAGATAGGTGAACAGAACAAGACCTTCGCGGAAGAATCCATATTCTTTTTCGACCGGTTCCTTGACCTTGACGATCATGCCGGCGTTGGTCCATACATCGTGGGCCGAGCCTACAATCTCCGCACCCGCGGCCTGATACTCGTCATCAGCAAGCGCGGAAAGCTCTCCGGCGTGCGTCTCAACGAGGACCTTGTGGCCGGCCTCGGTGAGAGCCTTCACTCCGGCGGGCGTAATGCCTACGCGGCTTTCGTGATCTTTAACTTCTTTTGGAACTCCAATGATCATTGCGCTTCCCTTCAGGCGAACTTTTCATCGTACCTCACCAGGAGTTTTCGCGCAGCAGGCGGCTTGATGCTTACCAGTCGGAGAGCGTTCCATCGAGCTTGCGGCTGATGGGCAGGTACGCGCGTTGATAGGGATATTGCGCTGCCAGCGCTTCATCGAGATCGACGCCCAGGCCGGGCGCGTCGCCGGGGTTCATGTAGCCACGGGCAAACGAATACTGATGCGGAAAGACCGCATGGGTCTCTGCAGTGTGTGGCATGTGTTCCTGAATGCCGAAGTTGTGAACCGCCATGCCGAAGTGCAGCGCGGCGGCCATGGTTACCGGCGAGAGATCGGTTGCACCATGGCAGCCGGTGCGGACGTGGTGGAGCTCTGCGAAGTCGGCCACTTTTTTGAGGTGCGTAAAACCGCCCGCGTGAACAATCGACATGCGGATGTAATCGATCCACTGGTTGCGAATCAGTTCCTGCGCATCCCAGATGGTATTCAGCACCTCGCCTGTGGCAATGGGCGTGGTGGTGTGCTGACGGATGAGCGCAAAGCCCTCCTGCTGCTCGGCGGGCACAGGGTCTTCCATCCAGAAAAGTCTATGCGGTTCGAGATCCTTGCCGAGGCGCCCCGCTTCAATGGGTGTAAGCCGGTGGTGGCAGTCGTGCAGCAGATGCACATCGTAGCCGCACCGGTCACGCAGCTTTGCGAACAGGAGCGGGACATGACGCAGATATTTTTCCGTGGACCACGCGCTCTCCTGCGGCAGCCCTTTCTCGGCTGGCTCGTAGGGTTGGTTGCCTTTGGGCACTCCATAGGTTGACGCGAGCCCCGGAATCCCGCTCTGCGCGCGCACGGCGAGATAGCCGAGGTCGATCTGCGTCGCTACGGCTTCAACCGTCTGCTCAATATCCACTCCGTTGGCGTGCGCATACACCAGAACCCCGTCGCGGCTTTTGCCTCCCAGCAGGTTGTAGACCGGCGTGTTGAGCGCCTTGCCCTTGATGTCCCACAGCGCCACATCAACGGCAGCGATGGCCGCCATGGTCACAGGCCCGCGCCGCCAGTAGGCACCGCGATACAGGTACTGCCAGATATCTTCGGTCTGGAAAGGGTCGCGGTCGATGAGGCACGGAATCACATATTCGACAAGGTAGCTGACCACGGCCAGCTCGCGGCCGTTCAGGGTTCCGTCACCCAGGCCATAGATGCCTTCATCGGTTTCAATTTTCAGTGTGACGAAGTTTCTGCCCGGAGAACACACATTCACGGTTGCATTGGTGATCTTCATACATTCCTTATCTGCTGCTTGAAGAATCTGGGGTGATCTCCAGGTAATCGATCGGCGCGGGCTCGCCGCCATTCGGACGGCCCTCGATCTTCAGCAAATCTCCGGGATGAAGTTCTACATTGCAAACCGTGTAGCGCGTGGAGGTATCGCCGCTCATGCTATCGCTGGGCAGCGTATTGTCTGCCTTCCACGCTGCGATGACTTTTTGTTAAGGAAAAGCCTGTAAGTCGAAACTCCGTGCAGATAGTCGAAGTACTGTACGGCGATAGTATATCTTCCCGCCGGACGCTTCAATACCGTCGCAGCCGAGCACATGTCTTGTGCCTTGCATGCGATGGCCTTGCCTCCGGAGGCCGTCTCCCACGGCATGACATCGACGGGAGCATAGCCGCTTAGCTGCATCGACTCCGCCTCGATGCGGTTGAGATCGTGGCCTACCCGGCCACCAGCAGGAGTTTGAGCGAACGCATCGAGTTTCCCTTCAGCGCGGCAAAGGTTTGCTTCCATCAATTGAAAACGCCTTGGAGACTCCCGCATCCGGTGCAGGCTGCGTGCCCCCGACAAAGACGGAGTAGTCGCCTGGCTGCACACTGCGATTTCCCTCGGCATCCACCACGCTGAGCTGTCGGGGACGCAGAGTGAAGTGGACGTGCTGGGTCTCGCCCGGCTGCAGATGGACGCGCGTAAAGCCTTCCAACTCGTGAATGGGCGAAACCGCAGTCTGCGGGGGGGTGAGATACAACTCGGCGACTTCGTCTCCAGCGCGCTTGCCGGTGTTGCGAACCTCGGCTTCAACAGTGAGATCATCTCCAGCCTTCACGGTAGCTGTGGAGAGCTTGAGATTGCTGAAGGTGAAGTGCGTGTAGCTCAGGCCGTATCCAAACGGATAGAGCGGGTCGCCATGGAAGTAACGGTAGGTGCGGTCCTTCATTGAGTAGTCGGTAAAGGCCGGAATCTGATCGATGGACTTGTAGAAAGTCACAGGCAGCCGTCCCGCCGGATCGTTCTTGCCGTCCAGCGTCTCCGCAATCGCCAGCCCGCCAGCTTCGCCCGGATACCAGGCTTCCAGAATGGCATTGGCATGCTGCTCGGCCCAGTTTACGGCGAGCGCGCTGCCATTCAGCAGTACCACCACCAGCGGCTTGCCGGTTGCGCCGAGGGCCTCAAGCAATTGCTGCTGCGCGTCGGGCAGTTGAATGTCGGTGCGGTCTCCGCCCAGAAAGCCTTTCACATGAATGGGCATCTCTTCGCCTTCAAGATTCGGCGACAGTCCAACGAAAGCCACCACAACATCTGCCTTTTTGGCGATGGCGACTGCCTGTTCACGTTCCGCATCGGCAGGAGGCAGCCAGCCCAGCGTGATGCCTGCGCCGAAGAGTTTCGAGTGATGGGTATAGTCGACGCGGAAGGCGTGCGGCTTCGTGTCATCAAAGTGCAAAGTGAAGTTGGGTGTTCCTCTGGGGCGAGACTCTGAGGCTTCGCTGCTCGAGAATTGCCCAACCACTTTGCCATCCAGAGAAACTTTGTAAGTCTCAGCATCGCCGCACGGATAGCAGTCGGTCAGGTCGATCATGATCGGATAATCCCCGGCTGCGGGCGCAGAAATAGTTCCCGTCCAGCGCACGCCGAAGTCTTTTGCGGGCACGCCCGGCGCGGGGCTGGCCGCATCCCAGTCAAAGTTGATCTGGTGATCGGTACGCGTGAGCACCGGCCTGCCCGTCATCGCAGTGGAAGCGAAGTACTCGCCTTTCAGGCCCGCGGCGGTCGAACCGGCTGACGGATGAAACACAGTCTCCGGCATGGGTACAGGCAGCTCGGCGACATAAGCTGAGCCCTGCGCGTAGAGAATCTTCGCGTCATGGAACTCTGCGCGCATGCCATCAATCGGCAGCACCGGATGCGAAGGAATTGCGTTGTAATTTCCTTCAATTGCAGCGAGCGACGCGGCATTGGGGCCAACGACGGCAATCGTCCGGATGGGATCTGTAGCAACAAACTCGCCACGCGAGCCTGAACCCTGCGTCGTCGCAATCGTCCGCGACACCTCCTTAAGCGGCAGTATCCCATCATTCTTGAGCAATACCATGGACTCGCGCGCGGCCTGCAGCGCGAGGGCGCGATGCGCCGCCGAATCGTCTTCGCTCATAGGAATGCTTGCATAGGGGTTCATGCTCGCGGGGTCGAACATGCCCAGGCGGAAGCGAGCGGTGAACAGCCGTTCGACAGCAGTGTTGAGTGCGCCTTCCGGAAGCAGTCCGTCCTTTACAGCCTGCACCAGAGACTTATAGGTGTCGCCGCAGTTGGTGTCAGTCCCAGCCTGCATGGCCGCAGCCGAGGCATGCGCCGCATCAGGTGAATAGTGATGCCCGTCCGGCGAAAAGAAATCGTCGATGGCGCCGCAGTCGGATGTAACGTAGCCCTTGAATCCCCAGTCCTTGCGCAGGGTCTGTTCCAAAAGCATCTTGCTCGCGCACGCCGGTACGCCATCGACGGCGTTGTAGGCGCACATCAGCGAGTCTGCATGGCCCTCGACCACGGTGGCGCGGAAGGCGCGCAGGTAGGTGTCCTCGAGGTCGTAGGGCGTGGGGTCGACGTTGAAGCGATGCCGGTCCGGCTCCGGCCCGCTATGCACGTCGAAGTGCTTGGGCGTGGCCACCGCCTTCAGATAGCGAGGATTATCGCCCTGTAGCTCCTTCACAAACGCCACTCCCATGCGGCTGGTG
>JBARHV010000425.1:0-4490 GCA_049799415.1 Silvibacterium sp. | reverse complement strand
ACACTCCGCTGGAGAACCTGGGGCAGTATGACGCGTTACTGATTGTGACGGACCATTCGGATTACGACTATGCGCGCATCGTTGCCGAGTCGAAGCTGGTGGTGGATACGCGGAACGCGACGAAGGGAATCCAGTCGGAGAAGATTGTTCATTGCTGAGCCGTGAGCCGGTGAGCAAATGACGAGCACAGATCGGTATGAGGTGTCGAAGCATTCGTGATGGAATTTGTCGATCTTAAGACGCAATACAAGAGGATCAAGCCCAGCGTGGATGCAAGAATCCAGGCAGTTCTGAACCATGGGCAATACATTCTTGGCCCGGAAGTGCCAGCGCTGGAGGCTGAACTGGCGCGGCGCACGGGCAGCAAACACTGTATTTCCTGCGCGAGCGGAACGGACGCGCTTTTGATGGCGCTAATGGCGCTGGGCATTTCGCCTGGCGATGAGGTGATTACCTCGCCTTTTACCTTTATCGCAACGGTTGAGATGATTGTTTTGCTGGGCGCGACGCCGGTATTCGTCGATATTGACCCGCGGACATGGAATTTTGATCCAGCGCGGCTGGCTTCTGCGATCACTTCACGCACCCGCGCGATTATGCCGGTCTCGCTTTATGGTCAATGCGCGGATTTCGATGCGATTTGCGAGGCATCTGGTGGATTGCCTGTGATCGAAGATGCGGCGCAGAGCTTTGGCGCTACGTACAAGGGACGCCAGTCGGGCAATCTGAGCACGATTGGCTGCACGAGCTTTTTTCCGTCGAAGCCGCTGGGCTGTTTTGGAGATGGAGGAGCTTGTTTTACGAATGACGATGGACTGGCGGCAATCATGGTTGAGGTTCGGAACCATGGGCAGGCTTCTCGATACCATCATGTTCGGCTGGGGCTGAATGGGCGGCTGGATACGATTCAGGCCGCAGTTCTTTTGGCCAAGCTGGAAATTTTCGAAGAGGAGTTGCGTCTACGCTCGGAGGCTGCCGAGCGTTATGGGGAGCGGCTCAAGGGAATTGTGCAGACACCCTGGATTGCCGAGGGGAATCGCAGCGTCTACGCGCAATACACGATTGAGGTCGATGACCGGGAACGGGTTGCCGATGCGCTGCGGCGGGAAGGGATTCCCACATCCGTCCACTATCCGATACCGGCACATCTGCAGCCGGCGTTTCGCGGGTTGGGACATGGGGAAGGCAGTTTTCCAATTGCTGAAAGAGCTGCGAGGCGTGTGCTTAGTTTGCCCATGCATCCTTATTTGAAGAATGAGGATCAGGACAAGATTTGCGATGCTCTGAAACGAGCCATTCAAGGTTAAATCTGCAACCGGTTGCTCGACTACAGGCTGTAAAATCAGGCATTCTTAGGGGACAGGTTTGACTTTCTTGAGTCGGATTTTTCCATCTGCGACCGCTCGCAACACTTAAGAAATCGCGCAACCAGCATCAAAGGTAACGATATGAAGCAACAAACGGTAATCGCAGTTGTCGGTTCGGGCTATGTTGGACTTGTTTCCGCGGCGTGCTTTGCCGAAATCGGGCATCGCGTGATTTGCGTGGATAACGACGAAGAGAAGGTGCGCCTTCTGAATGAAGGCGGAGTGCCGATTCACGAGGAGTATCTGCCGGAGATGCTTGGCCGCCACCGGCTGGGCAGCATTGAATTTACGACCGATCTGCATGCGGCGACGACGCAGGCGCAGGCGATCTTTGTTGCCGTGGGTACTCCGCAGTCGGATGCGGGTGATGCTGACCTCTCGTATGTAGACGCTGTTGCCAGCGAAATTGCGCGCTCCATCGATGACTACAAGGTGATCGTGGAAAAGAGCACGGTGCCGGTTTATACGAATGAGTGGATTACGCGGATTCTTGAACGCAACGGCGCTTCCAGAGACAGCTTCGATGTGGTGTCGAATCCAGAGTTTCTTCGCGAGGGCACGGGAGTTACGGATTTCCTGCATCCGAACCGGATTGTGATTGGCGTTGAGAGCGAGCGGGCGGCCAAGGTCATGCGCCGCATCTACGAGCCGTTGACTTCAGGCGAGTATTACAACCTGCCCCATGCGGTCCCGGGCGGCCGTACTTCGAGCAATCCTCCGCCTTTACTGAAGATGTCGACAAAGGCCGCAGAGCTGACCAAGCATGCGACGAACGCTTTTCTGGCGATGAAGATTTCCTTCATTAATGCTGTAGCCAATATCTGCGATGCGGCCGGCGTGAATGTTGAGGAAGTGGCCGAGGGCGTGGGGATGGATGAGCGCATTGGGCCTAAGTTTCTGCGCGCCGGAATTGGGTACGGCGGGTCCTGCTTTCCGAAGGATGTGGCCGCGTTTCGCTGGGTGGCGGAGCAGCTTGGGCAGCAGTTCGATCTGCTGGCGGAGGTTGAGAAGATCAACAGCCAGCAAAAGAAACTGTTTTTCCGGAAGATTCGTTCTGCATTGTGGACTCTTCGTGGCAAAAACCTGGCGGTATTCGGACTTGCGTTCAAGGGCGGCACGGATGATATTCGGGAATCCCCGGCGATCGACATTGTGCAGATGCTGCTGAGCGAGGGCTGCTGCGTAACACTGTTCGATCCGGCGGCGATGGAGCGGGCGAAGACGGTTCTCGCGCCTGGGCCGCAGGTGCGGTATGTCTCCGACATGTACGAAGCTGCGCAGGATGCTCACGCGGTCCTGATCCTGAGTGACTGGCAGGAGTTTGCGGCAGTTGACCTTGACCGCCTGCGCCGTGCGCTGCGGCACCCGATTGTGATTGACGGCAGGAACCTCTTTGATCCGGATGTGATGCTGGCGAAGGGCTTTACCTATTTCAGCGTTGGCCGGCCGCATCCTGCAGCCGGAGTCAAGGCACTCAGAAATTCATAAGTAAGGGAGTGGTTCTCCATTGGCGGAAAAACGTGTGTTGGTAAGCGGTGCGGCGGGCTTCCTGGGTTCGCATCTTTGCGAGGCTTTGATTGCTGAGGGCAACCGCGTGATTGGCGTGGACAACTTCGCAACCGGGAATTTGGCAAATCTGGCGGAGCTTACACGGGAGCCGCGGTTCAGCTTTATTGAGCACGATATCTGCGAGCCTCTGAATGTTGACGAGGTGGATTATGTTTTCAACTTCGCGTCGCCAGCGAGCCCGTTCGACTATGCGCGGCTGGGGCCGGAGACGCTGAAGGTTGGTTCTTATGGGACCATGAACCTTTTGGAGATCGCGCGCAGTTCCGGCGCGCAGTTTCTTCATGCTTCGACCTCAGAGTGTTATGGCGACCCCGAGGTTCATCCGCAGCCGGAGAGTTACTGGGGGCGGGTCAATCCGATTGGGCCGCGATCGGTGTATGACGAATCGAAGCGGTTCTCAGAGGCCACGGTGATGGCGTACCACCGGTACTACGGTGTGGATACGCGGATGGTGCGCATCTTCAATACGTATGGGCCGCGGTTGCAGCCGACGGATGGGCGCGTGATCTCCAACCTGATGATGCAGGCTCTTCAAGGCGAGGACCTTACGGTGTTTGGCGACGGCTCGCAGACGAGGAGCTTTTGCTACGTCTCGGACCTGATCGATGGAATTGTCCGGCTGTCGAAGTCGGATGAGCACCTGCCGGTGAACATTGGCAATCCGGAGGAGTGGACGATTCTGGAATGCGCGCAAGAGGTCCTGGCGGTAACCGGCTCGAAGAGCGTGATTCGCTATGAATCGCTGCCGACGGATGATCCGACGCGGCGTAAGCCGGACATCACCAAGGCGAAAGAGCTGCTGGGGTGGTCGCCGAAAGTGCCACTGCGGAAGGGGCTGCAGCTTTCGCTGGCGTACTTTGAGAAGCGGGCCAAAGAGATGACCGCTTCTCGCGCATAAGTCATTGAATATAAAATAGTTAATCGAACCTGAGGTTGACTTCTCCAAAGCTGGAGAACCGTACCTCGACCGTTGAGCCGGCACTTGCCGGGGATTTTCCGGACCAGCTTCCGGTGGTGATCCACGGGCCAGCGTGGAGACCTCCTGTGCGGTAGCTGCCTTCATTCGCCAGCCAGGTTACGAGCCGCAGCAGATCGGTTCCCGCCGGATTGGAGGCTTTGCCTTCAAACCTGACCATGCCGTCGATGGTGACGGTCACGCTCTCCTGGGTGAGGTTGTAGCTTTTCCAGTCCGGCACGGCGGCGCCGTGGACGAAGCCTCCGTTCATTTGAAGATCGCCGATCATGGAGAACCGGTCGACTTTGTCGGGGTCGAGGTAGGCGGACTCCAGCAGCTCGATGGCGGGATGGGCGCTGGCGATGGCCTCCGCTACCTCCTCGCGTGTGTAGGGGTGGGCGCGGGGCGGCAGGTCTTTTCCCAGCAGAAACGCAATCTCGGCCTCGACGCCTCGCAGGCGCTTGAAGTGGGAGGAGATGCGGCTGCCCGATGCGGCGTAGCCTCCCCAGAGAGGCATCGCCGAAAATACCGGTGTGGCATCAGGCGCGAGCGCGCCGACCTTCCAGCCGCCGATGGGGCTCATGGCCGCGATCATGATG
>JBARHV010000424.1:0-1891 GCA_049799415.1 Silvibacterium sp. | reverse complement strand
GGTGAATTCCAGCGGCAGCACGCCCATGCCGATCAGGTTGGAGCGATGGATGCGCTCGATGCTTTCGGCGATCACGGCGCGCACGCCCAATAGCCGCGTACCCTTGGCCGCCCAATCGCGCGACGAGCCCATGCCGTAATCCTTGCCGCCGACGATCACCAGGGGCACGCCCTCGGCCTGATAGAGCATTGCCGCGTTGTAGATCGGCATGATCTTGCCGTCGGGCTGATGCTTGGTGATGCCACCCTCGATGCCGGGCACCATCTCGTTGCGGATGCGGATATTGGCGAAAGTGCCGCGCATCATCACCTGATGGTTGCCGCGGCGGGAACCGTAGGAGTTGAACTCGAGCGGCCGCACCTGGTGTTCGAGCAGGAACGTGCCGGCGGGACTGTCGCTCTCGATATTGCCGGCGGGCGAGATATGGTCGGTGGTGACGCTGTCCCCGAGGATCGCCAGCTCCCGCGCCTCGACGATATCGGTCAACGCCGCCGGCTCTTTCGGCATGTCGGTGAAATAGGGTG
The DNA here is from genome assembly GCA_049799415.1 of Silvibacterium sp. GTDB lineage: Bacteria > Acidobacteriota > Terriglobia > Terriglobales > Acidobacteriaceae > Silvibacterium. The sequence continues at coordinate 1,367 of JBARHV010000424.1, read as the reverse complement.
GGTCGGCGATGTAGGTCGAGCCGGTGTCCCAGGTATAGGTGACGCCGCCGCCGACCTCGACCTTCTGCCATTCCACCGGACCTTTGAACACGTCGCCATAACGCTTGCGGAACATCGCGGGCGTCAGGCTCTTGGCGAGCGTGCCGTCGATCTCTTTGCGCGACGGCCAAATGTCGCGCAGATACACCGGCTTGTCGTCCGCGCCCTGGCCCAACGGCTCGTTGACCAGATCGACCTTCACCGACCCGGCCAGCGCGTAGGCCACCACCAAAGGCGGCGATGCGAGGTAATTGGCGCGCACCTGCGGATGGACGCGGCCTTCGAAATTGCGATTGCCGGACAGCACCGCCGCGACCACCAGGTCTTCCTTGTCGACGGTCTCGGCGATCGCGTCGGGCAGCGGGCCGGAATTGTCGATACACGTCGTGCAGCCATAGCCGACCAGATTGAAGCCGAGTTTGTCGAGGTCCTGATGCAGGCCCGACGCGTCGAGATATTCCGTCACCACTTGGCTTCCCGGTGCGAGCGAGGTCTTGACCCAGGGCTTGGCCTTGAGGCCGCGCTTCAAGGCGTTACGCGCCACCAGGCCGGCCGCGATCATCACGTTTGGGTTCGAGGTGTTGGTGCAGCTCGTGATCGCGGCGATCACCACGTCGCCGTCCTTCATCGTGTAGTTGCTGCCGGGCACCGGCACCGGACCGCCGGTCTTGGCGTTGTCGCGGTTGGCGGCGAGCTTTGGCGCCTCGGCGATGAATCCCTTGGCGATATTGCCCAGCGTCACCCGGTCTTGCGGCCGGCGCGGCCCGGCCATCGCCGGCTCGACACTGGCGAGATCGAGCGACAGTGTGTCGGTGAAGGCGGGATCGGGCATGGTCCCGTCGTGCCACATGCCTTGCGCCTTGGCATAGGCCTCGACCAGCTTCACTTGCGCGGCGTCGCGGCCGCTGAATTTGAGATAGTTCAGCGTTTCGGCGTCGATCGGGAAAAAACCGCAGGTCGCGCCGTATTCCGGCGCCATGTTGGCGATGGTGGCGCGGTCGGGCAGCGCCAGCGCGGCGAGGCCGGGGCCGAAAAATTCGACAAACTTGCCGACCACGCCGTGCTTGCGCAGCATCTGCGTTACCGTCAGCACCAGATCGGTCGCGGTGGCACCCTCCGAGAGCTTGCCCTCGAGGCGGAAGCCGACAATCTGCGGCAGCAGCATCGAAATCGGCTGTCCCAGCATCGCCGCCTCGGCCTCGATGCCGCCGACGCCCCAGCCGAGCACGGCCAAGCCGTTGACCATGGTGGTATGGCTGTCGGTACCCACGAGCGTGTCGGGATAGACGATGGTGCGGCCATTTTCCTCGGTGCGCCATACGACTTGC
>JBARHV010000423.1:0-3077 GCA_049799415.1 Silvibacterium sp. | reverse complement strand
ACTGTTTGGTGCGGCAGCCGGTTGGCAACAGGGCGAAAGCTCCGAACAGGCGTTTACCGATTCGTACGGACTAGCGTTTCACGGCGATGCCACTGGAAAAATCAGTGACGCAGAGCGCGCGCTGATGGCCTCACACGCCGCGCTGAAGAAGGCCGGCCTTACCGATGCCCAGGACTCACTATTCTGGGTCGATCCGTTTTCTCCTCAAGGGCAACAGGTGGCCGCGAAACTGCTACCGGTGGCAAGTGAAGTGCGTCTCGACGCAGAGCGCGCGATTACGCTTCTGGCGCAGGCGCGCGCAGCCGGAAGGCTCGAAAATCCAGAGGCCCTCGATGCGATGGAACTCGGCGCACGGCGAATCGACTTTATCGGATATAAATTCCAGGCCGCGGCCGATTGCGCCAATCTTTACAGTCAAGCACTGACGCTGGTCGGCGACAAGACGCGCTGGGATGAAGTCGAGAATCTGCTCGAAACCATCGGCTCCAACAATGGCCGTATCCAAGACATGCGCGATGGATACGCGCTTCTGGGCCAACTCTACAAGCAGGCGTGGCTGCGCGATAACCGGCCCTATTGGCTCGCCAATAATATGGCCCGCTACGATCGCGCCACGCAGTTGTGGGTGGGCCGCGGCGACCAGTGGGACACCGTCCTGCAGCACTGGTGGGACACTCACACGCTTGCTCCAGCCGCGGAAGTTGGCCTGCCTGCAGCGACGAAGTAAGAGGAATTCATGCAACTTCGGAAGGCCTTTTTTGCCGCCTTTCTCATTACGGGTGTGTGCGCGGCGCAGGCGCCGCCAAGTCTTTCGCAACCGACCCGTGACAACTATCTCAAGCTCGCAGGCGAAGTGGACCACTCTCTACATCAGGATGTGCTCGATGCCTGGTTTCCGCGCTCGATTGATCGCGAGCATGGCGGATTTCATTCGCACTTCGGCCGCGACTGGAAGTGGGAACCGAGCGATGGCAAGTTCTCAGTGTTTCAAGGCCGCATGACGTGGATCGCCTCGCAGGTGGTGCTTCGCGAACCCGCAATGAAGCAGAAATATTTACCTTACGTTCGCCAGGGCGTGGACTATCTCGATAACGTGATGTGGGACAAACAATACGGCGGCTTCTATTGGGGGCTCGACGATGACGGCCACTTCACACCGCAATTCACCCACGGCAAGCACCTCTACGGGATTTCGTTCTGCATCTATGGAGCGGCGGCAGCCTACGAAGCGACCGGCGATCCGAGGGCACTCGCATTGGCGAAAAAAGGATTCCTCTGGATTGACGCTCATGCGCACGATGCGGAGCATGGTGGCTATTACGAGTGGCTGAAACGCGACGGAACGCCCGTCGAGCCGAGCATGAACAATGGCCAGATGACAATGGGCCCAATGGGTCCAGTGGGCTACAAATCGATGAACACGCACATTCATCTGCTCGAGTCGCTCACCGCGTTATATCGCGTGTGGCCCGACCCGAGGCTTCGCGCGCGCCTTGAAGAGATGCTGGCGATTGTGCGCGACAAGATCTGTGTCGAGCCCGGCGCAATGAATCTGTTTTTCACCAACTCGTGGCAGCCGATTCCCGGCAACGATTCGTATGGCCACGATGTGGAGACAGCCTATCTCATGATCGAGACCGACGAAGTGCTACACAAGAAAGCCAATGAAAAAACAGAGCGCATGGCCAGGATGCTGGTCGATCATGCGCTGGCTTACGGATGGGATTCCGCGAACGGCGGCTTTTTTCGCGAGGGCGCTGCGTTTGGAAAAGCGGAAGACACAATGAAGGAGTGGTGGGTGCAGGCCGAAGGTTTGAACGCGTTGCTGATGATGCACGAGCGCTATGGCAAGCAAGACAGCATTTACTTCCAGCGTTTCCTCGAACAATGGGCTTACATCCGCGACCACACCATCGACGCGAAGTTTCACGGCTTGTATTACCTCACGCAGGCCGACGGCACGCCTGCATCTGAGGACAAGGGCTCCATCTGGAAAGGTGGCTATCACGACGGCCGCGCGTTTTGGAATGTAAGTGCGCGACTCAGGAAACTGGCTGCGTCGCCGAGCCAGACTTCCGGGCCGCCGATCGAGTGAGCGTCAGCGGCGAGTTGACCGCGGCGTCGTCAGTTACCAAAGGTCTGCGTAGCCGTATTGACCACCTGTATCATGGGCATATCAAGCCATTCCCATTTCAAACACACGATCCCGGGACGCATGGAGTTCGGATCGGGTGTGGCGGAGCATGTGACTCGTGACAGGGACTTCATCGCGGCTGTTCTTGGTTCTGATCCTCGCTGTTTGCAGTTTCGACCATCTTGCCCAGGCACAAAAGCTCTCGCGCTCTGACCGCGATCTGGCCGACACCATACTCGGCAATGTATCCACCGATGTGCGCAAAAATTACTTCGATGCCAATCTGCACGGGTTGGATTGGGAAGCATTGGTGAGCCAGACCAAGCAGGCGATCGCCGATGCGCCCAACATGGGCATGGCCAACGCAGAGATCGCCGCACTCTTAGAGAAGCTGAATGATTCGCATACCAGGTACTTTCCCCCGCGCAGCACGCTTACCGTTGACTACGGATGGCAATTCCAGATGGTAGGCAACAGGTGCTTTGTGACCCAGGTGCGTCCCAAGAGCGATGCCGAAGCGAAGGGGATGAAGCCTGGCGATGAGATCCTGACCGTCGAAGGGTTCACGGTTGATAGGCAGTCACTGCCCAGGCTCCAGTACGCGATGACCATCCTCATGCCACGCAGCCGTCTGACCGTGGAAATAAGGGATCTGAGCGGCAAGATCCAAAAACTGACCATCGACGCCAGCGTCAAGAAAAATCAGGTTGTGTCAGGCCTCGGCGACGAAAGTTGGGGCCTCAACGAAATCAAGATAAGAGAAGAGAACGCTTGGAAGAAGGGCAGGGCGCAGTACAAAGAGCTGGGACCGGACCTGATGATCCTGCGTATTCCGGAGTTCATTGAGACCGATTCGGATGTGGACGCTCTCATAAAAAAGGCGCGTAATCATAAGACGCTGATTGTGGACCTCCGCGGAACGCCGGGCGGGCTCGTTGATTCG
>JBARHV010000422.1:0-1936 GCA_049799415.1 Silvibacterium sp. | reverse complement strand
CTTGACGTTTCCTACCAGGTTGCTAGAGAATTGGGCTTCGTACGCTGCGGAACTGCCCGAGTAAGGGTGGAACTGCTCAAGGTGCCTTCATCGAAAGCGACGCATCCCGCAAACTGATTATAGCGCTAGACTTTCCAAACGTAGATCAATCCATTCAATTCATTCGTCGGCTTCGCGGCAGGATCGGCTTGGTCAAAATCGGCAGCCAACTGTTCACCGCTGAGGGTCCCGAAGGGGTGCGGAGAATCGCTAAGCTGGTTCCGGGCATATTCCTCGACCTGAAATTCTGCGATATCCCCAATACGGTGGCGGGTGCTGTAGAGGCTGCGGCTAGATTGTCGGGTGTCCGAATGATGACCGTTCACACGACGGGCGGGCTGGCGATGTTACGAGCCGCTAAGGCTGCGCTGAAAGGAACTAAGAGGCCGCCGATGCTCCTGGGTGTGACGGTACTGACGAGTTTGGATGAGGAAGAGCTAATCAGAATAGGACTTACAGGACCGGTCAAGGGAAGGGTGATTGCGCTGGCGACGATGGCCAAGATCGCGGGGATGGACGGGATAGTCGCGGCCGGCGGCCATGTTCGGGTGTTGCGAAAGGCGCTTGGCAGGGAAATGGCGATTGTGGTGCCGGGAATTCGCCCCGTGAATCCAGACAAGCAACTGAAGCGCGCGCAGCGGGACGACCAAGCGCAGATTGCCACGCCGTGCAATGCGGTACGGTGGGGCGCTGACTACTTAGTGGTTGGGCGGCCCATTACGGCTGCGCCGGATCCGGTAACGGCCGCGGACGCGATCTTGCAAGATATGAAAGTGGGCAGTAGATACCGCGCGTAGGCCGATCAGCGTTCGTCTTTAGTTGTCGCATCAGACCGGGTGGTGGGTCAGTCTGAATCCACAGTTCGAGTCAGTGTTGAAGTAGCGTGTCAATTTCCGAGTAGCCGACGATCCTGGAGTTAAGTCACGGGAAGCGCGTTCGTAATTCTACGAACTGCCGGTGTGGCGACGAGATCGAGCTCAGTTGTATTGGCTGAGGTGCTCGATATAATGCCTGCATGTACACACATCAAGCTGGAATCTTTGCTCTTGGAACCTCCTCTCATGCGTACCTGGAGTTTGACATTCTGGACGCGAAGAAATGCAAGGAGTTCGCCTCTACTATCTCCGCTATCCGTGAACCACGGACCACCACGGGAGGAGTGAACTTCGTTATTGGCTTTCGGCCCGAACTCTGGCGCGATCTTGTTCCAGAGGACGCCCCTCCGGGGGTGGAGGGCTTCAACAAAGAAATCCACGGCACAGAAGGATTCGTTATGCCAAGCACGCAACATGATGCGCTGGTTTGGCTGTCCGGCAGTGCTCATGACGTTATCTTCGATATGGCCCGCTCGGTGCTCCATGACATCGCGGGCCAGGCCTCACTCGCGGAAGAAACATCGAGTTGGCCCTACCGACATGACCGCGATCTTACCGGCTTCATCGATGGCTCGGAGAATCCGACCCTGCTCGACGCTCCCATCGCGGCACTCTTGCCCGAAGGAGTTCCCGGAACTGCCGGCTCAGTTCTGTTGCTGCAAAAGTGGAAGCACAACGTGGCTGCGTGGGAAGCTCTGCCGATCGAACAGCAGGAGCGCATCATGGGACGCACCAAGCTCGACAGCATCGAACTCGAGAACAAGCCATCAGATTCGCATGTCGCTCGCACGGATCAGGACAAGTTGGGGAACATCTTACGCCGCAACATGCCCTACCGACGCGTCGAGGAACATGGCACCATGTTCGTTGGATTCAGCGCAGACCAGACGCGGCTGTCCAGAATGCTGGATAGCATGGCAGGCCTAATCAGTGGCACGCGCGATGCGTTGACACGGTTTACCCAGCCGTTGACCGGCTCCTATTATTTAGTGCCTTCTGTCGAGAGTCTGCGGCGCCTACGG
>JBARHV010000421.1:0-13806 GCA_049799415.1 Silvibacterium sp. | reverse complement strand
GATCAAGGCCCAGATCATCGAGCGCGATGGCCAGATCTTGATGGTGAAAGATTGCCCCAAGCACGGACACTTTGAAGACGTAATGTCGATGGACACCGCCTTCTTCAAGCACCTCGAAGAGGTCTTTCCGGGCCGCGACATCAAGGCGCACAACGATGAAAAGCTGCACAACCACGGAACTTCGACCGTTACGCACGGACGCGGATCGGTCCTGACCATCGATTTGACCAACCGCTGCAACATGATGTGCGATCCCTGCTTCATGGACGCCAACCAGGTTGGCTTTGTTCACGAATTGACGTGGGACGAGATCAAGACCATGCTCGACAACGCCATCACCATCAAGCCGCGCCGCCAGATGTCGGTGCAGTTCTCCGGTGGCGAACCGACGTTGTCACCCTACTTCCTCGACGCCATCGCCTACGCCCGCAAGGTTGGATACAACTCCGTGCAGGCGGCGACTAATGGCATTGAATTTGCGAAGTCCAAGGAGCTCTGCCGCGCCGCTGCTGAGGCTGGCTTGCGTTATGCCTATCTCCAGTTCGACGGAATCGGCAATGCAGCCAACTCTCACCGCAAGGTCGGCAATCTTTTTGACGTGAAACTTCAGGCGATCCACAACCTGCACGAAGCCGGAGTGGATATCGTCCCCGTTACCACCATCATCAACGGCATCAACAATGAGCAGGTGGGCCGTATTGTCCAGTTCGCGCTCGACAACCCCAAGAAGATCAACTTCATCAGCTTCCAGCCTGTCTCCTTCACGGGGCGTGATGAGGCCATCAGCGACGAACGGCGTCAGGCACAGCGTTACACCCTCAGCCATATGGCACATGAGATCAAGGACCAGACCGGCCTGGGTGAGCCTACGCGCGACTGGTTCCAGATCAGCTTTATGAGCACCTTCTCCGACTGGGCCGACCTGGTGCATGGGCCGAACCACGATTGGGGCCAACTCTCCTGCGGATGCCACCCGAACTGCGGCATCGGCATGGCGCTGATGATCGACAAGGAAACCAAGGAAGCTGTTCCGGTCACCGCGTTCCTGAACGCCGACCGTCTCGCCAAGGACGTAGCCAAGATCAACGACGCGGCGCGCGGCAAGTTTCTCTCCATCGCCGGCGTGACGCTTGCGCTGCTGCGCAACTACGATCCCCGTAAGTCGCCGACTCACTTCAAAATCGTTGATTTGCTGGCGAAGTTCGACAAATGCTTCGGAGCTACCGGCCGCAAGTACGGCAAAGTCACCGCCGACCGCACCATGGCCGACATCGAACAGCGCCGCTCGGACCGCTGGAACTTCCTGTTCATCGCCGGAATGTGGTTCCAGGACCTGTTCAACTACGACTTCCGCCGCACCGAGCAGTGCATCATTCCGTATGCGACCCAGGAAGGCGAGATCAGCTTCTGCGCCTACAACACCGGTGTGGGCTGGCGCAACATTATCGAGAAGATGCATATGACTTCCACGCTCACCAAGTGGTACGACGAGCATGGCCGTCACGAAATCTTCGCCGGCGGCAAGAAGGTCGGCATGGGCGACGCGCAGCACACTCTGATGCTGCATCAGGAGCATGTGGATGCTGCCGCCAATGACACCTTCGAGAAGTCGGGCATCGCCAAGAACTCTCGCGAAGAGAAGATTCGCGCCCGCGACGCCAAGCTGAAGCAGGATGCAGAAAACGCCCAGATGGCCAAGCTTTATCGCGAGCATGTGCTCGGTGAGAAGCCGGTCGAAGGCATCGTATCCATCACCTCCATCGCTCCCGCGCCCAAAGCAGCGGTCAAGGCTGAAGAACCCGTTATGGGAGACTAAGGACTTGCCGTCCGGGCATACGCGTCTCGCGCAATAGAAAGGCCATCCTTCGGGATGGCCTTTTTGCTTGTGCAAATCACGATACCTTCGGTGTCGTCGCGATGGAACACCAGGGCGCATTTCTTCGTACACTTCATAGCAGGAGTATCTTCATGCAAAACCGCATTGTCGGCACTACTATGCCGGTCCTGGAATTCATTCTTGACCCAAATGAGTCCGTCATCTCCGAGGCTGGGGAGCTTTCCTGGATGGGCGCCTCCATCCAGATGACCACGCACACGCAATTTGCAGGAGGCGGCGGCATTTTCAGGGCTATCAAGCGCGTCGCAGGCGGCGGCAGCCTGTTCATGACCGAGTACCGCGCTATGGGTGCGCCGGGCGAGCTGGCTTTTGCCACGCGCGTCCCAGGGCATATTCTGCCCGTCGAAGTTGGCGCGGGCCGCGACTTTTACGTGCATCGCCACGGTTTCCTCTGCGCCACTTCACAGATAACCATCGGCATTGGGTTTCAGCAATCTCTCGGTGCGGGCATCTTCGGTGGCGATGGGTTCATCCTGCAGCATGTTACCGGGCAGGGTATGGCGTGGCTTGAACTTTCAGGCGAAGTGGTCCCCAAGGACCTCGCTCCGGGAGAGACGCTGCGCGTGCATCCCGGCCATGTTGGGGCATTCCAGTCCAGTGTGTCGTTTCAAATCACGCGCGTTGCAGGCATTCGCAACATGATCTTCGGTGGCGACGGAATCTTTCTCGCCGCGCTCACCGGCCCTGGACGCGTCTGGCTCCAAACGCTGCCGATCTCGCGCCTCGCCCATCAAATCTCCGAATACCTGCCTTCACAGCCGCGCGAAGCAGCACAGGCTGGAGTCGTCGGCGGCATTGTCGGATCGATTCTGGACGGAATGCGTTAGGACTGGCCCCTTCGACTTCGCTCAGGGCAGGCTGGCATACGCGCTTCGCGCCATCTCTGCGCTGACCTTTGTGGCCCTCCCTTTGGTCGGAGTTGACGGCAGGTTTTCGCATTCCAGAACAGGAGTGGCAGCGAGGCGGTTGCCTATACGCCCAGTACATACATAATAGGTAGATGGAGAATCACGTCCAGCCATCTCAGCGTTATATCTGCATTCATGGCCATTTCTACCAGCCTCCGCGTGAGAACCCGTGGTTGGAAACGGTGGAGACGCAGGACTCTGCCGCTCCCTATCACGACTGGAATGAGCGTGTTACCGCAGAGTGCTATGCCCCAAACGGCGCAGCGCGCATCGTCAATGCAGAGAACCGCATCATCCGCATTTTGAATAATTACGGGCGCATGAGCTTTAATTTTGGGCCTACGCTCCTTTCATGGCTTGAGGTGAATGCGGGCCGCGTCTATCGCATGATCCTTGACGCGGATGCGAACAGCCAGGAGCGTTTTGGTGGCCACGGATCGGCCATGGCCCAGGTGTATAACCACGTCATTTTGCCGCTGGCCTCCACGCGTGACCGCATTACGCAGATACGCTGGGGTATCGCCGATTTTGAACGCCGCTTCCGGCGCAGACCGGAAGGCATGTGGCTGCCTGAAACGGCTGTCGATACTGAGTCGCTGGAGTTACTGGCTGCCGAAGGTATCCGCTTTGTGGTGCTCGCACCGCATCAATGTGCTCGTGTTCGACCGCTGGATGAAAGTGACGCGGCGCAATTAACCTTCGAGGGGTCCGGTCATCCGGAAAGCGAGGGTTGGCCCGAGAAAAATACATGGACTGAGACTCCGAATACCTCGGTAGATACGACCCATCCCTACCTGGTGCGGCTTAAAGAGAACCGCTCCATTGCCGTCTTTTTTTATGATGACTCGCGCTCACGCGCCATTGCCTTTGAAGGATTGCTGAACGACGGCAAGACCTTCACGAAATGCCTGCTCGAGGGTTTCTCTGCAAGCTGTAATCATGCGCAACTGGTGCATGTGGCCACCGACGGCGAAAGCTACGGCCACCACCATCGCTACGGAGAGATGGCGCTGGCATGGGCTTTGAAGCGTATCGAAAGCGAAGAGCATGCGCAGCTTACAAACTATGGTCAGTTCCTCGAAAAGTTTCCGCCGCAATATGAAGCGCAGATTGCGGAGAACACATCCTGGAGCTGCGTGCACGGCATTGAGCGTTGGCGCTCCAACTGCGGTTGCAATGGAGGCCACCCAGGGTGGAACCAGCTTTGGCGCGCCCCGCTGCGCGCAGCACTCGATGGCCTGCGAGACGGTGTTGCTCCGCTGGTCAAAGAGCGCGGCGCCGACCTGTTCCGCGATCTGGAAGTCGCGCGCAACGGGTACATCTCTGTAGTTCTTGATCGCGGCGATACAAATGCTTTTCTTGCGGCCTATGCTGCGCACGAGCTTTTGCCGGCCGAGCGCGTGGCGGCGCTGCAGCTCATGGAGCTGGAACGCAATGCCATGCTGATGTTCACGAGCTGCGGCTGGTTCTTCGACGAAATCTCCGGCATTGAAACTGTTCAGGTCATCGCCTATGCTGGCCGAGCGCTGCATCTTGCCAGAATGCTCTTTGGCGAAAAGGGCGCGCTGCTAGAGGCGGACTTCATGGCGGTGCTTGAACAGGCCAAAAGCAATCTTGCCGCAACGGGTGATGGAGCGCAAATCTACCGGCGGCGCGTACAGACTGAACGGGTGGATCTCGAACAGGTTGCCGCGCATTACGCTATCAGCTCTGTCTTCACGAATTATGGAATCAGCACCGAGATGTTTTGCTTCGCCATCCGGTGTTTAACGCACGAGATTTTAACTTCGGGCCGCGGACGTCTCTTGATTGGTCGGGCATCGATCCGCTCCGAACTCACGGAAGCGCAGGAAACCGTAGCCTTTGCCGTGCTCCACTTTGGCGACCAGAACATTACCGCTGCCGTAAAGCGGTATGGTGAAGAATCTTCCGGCGAGGCCGTCGCCGCGTATGAGAAGTTTGTGGGCGAGGCGCGGGCTGCGGTTTTTCGCGCCGATTTTCCCGCGGTCATCCGCGCCTTTGACCAATATTTTCCCGCGCCGGCCTACTCGATTCGATCGCTCTTCCGCGATGAGCAGCGGCGCATTGTTGACTTGATCCTGAAACCCACGCTCGCCGAAGTTGAAGCCAGCCTGGCATCGATTTATGAGAACCAGGCGTCACTGCTGCACTTTCTGAGTCAGGCAGGATTGCCCCGCCCCGATGCGCTGACCGTCGCGGCCACCTTCGCAATCGACGCTGGATTGAGTCGCGCTCTCAGTAGGGAGCCGATCGATGCGCTGCAAGCACGCGCGTATCTGGAATTGGCGCAAAGCGATCAGGTTCCGTTGCAGGCACCGCGTCTGGGCTATCTTGCCGACCAGAAGATGAAGCGCGCAATGGTGGACCTGCAAGCAGAAGTCGCGGAGCAAACCGAACAAATTTCAACGCTCGAAAATGCGCTGCTGGTGGCGAGAACGTTGAATGAGCTGCCTTTCGATCTGAATCTATGGCAGGCGCAGAACATCTGGTATGACGTATGGAGACGTGCTCCGCAGCCTGCTGTGCCTGATCCCGAAACATGGCTGAAGGGCCTCCACGAGTTGGGCCAGCTGCTTAGGATTTCGGTCCAGGACCTGGTGATGGATGAGTAGGGACTGGCCGTCCAGGGAGTTGCTTCGCATAGCCCTCCTGTTGGTGGGGAGACGGTTTTGTGCCGATAAGGAGAGGGCCACAAGATCCGGGACAGAAATGGCACCGAAGGCGCGTATCCCTGTGAGCGGAGCACTCAACTACGCCAGCGCAGCGTGACTGGCTCTTTCATCGGATGCTGTGCCGACTCACCCGTGCGCGTCGCTTCCAGCCGGGCTTGTTTAAGCGCGAAATACCACTTTGCGGGGCGGTCGGCGTCATCGATCAGCATGAGTGAGGGATCGTACTTCAGCCCCTCGGCCTGCTGGATCATGGTCACCTGGTCCTGCCGGACGAAGCGCTTTCCGAAGAATGTAGCAATCGCGGTTACAAATGGGATGGCATGAAACACGTTCCATGCGGCATAAACGTCGATGCGGCACGCGTTTGGAACTGTTGGAGTTACTGTTGTGAGGCTGGAAAACCATTTTGACCCGCAGCGGATGGTCTCGTAGCGCCGGTTTGGTAGAACAAAATCAATGGTGGTTGTAATCGGCTCGCCATACAGGCCCAGCAGTTTGTATGGAGCGCTGTTTCCCGATGGGGCATGCGCCGACATGCGGAACCCCTCGGGAATTGGCTCAAAGTGTTTTTCCTTTTCGTGGATCGAAGCCTGCTTGCGCCACCACCAGGCCTGATGCACAAACGGTCCGTGTGCCGGGTCCATCAGCCCGATAATGCCGTGGTCCATATTGCAGGGAAGATCGGCGGTGAGATGCGCACTGCGGAACTTGGCGCTGAACTTCGGTACCTCGGGAACCGGCGGCTGAGCTTGTTGAAGCGAATCGACCGGAACGCGCGCACGCCCCAGTCCGGGCTCGGGGACATAGACCCAGGCATAGCCGTCGCGCTCCTCGCAGGGAAATGCAGTGGCAAAAATCTTTGCTGGGTCGAGCGTGTCCTGCGCAGTCAGCGAGGGGATTCGCGCGCACTGGCCGCTGGCCGGCTCGAATGCCCAGCCGTGATACTTGCAGGTGACCTCGCGGCCATCGAACCGTCCGCAGGAGAGGGGGATGCCGCGATGCGGACAGCTATCACGCATGGCAAACAGCTTGCCGTCCTGCTTACGGCCCAGAACCAGCGGAATCCCCATCAACATCACTGTCTGCAGCTTATTGCCGCGCAGGCCCTGGCTGCGCATTGCCGGATACCAGTCGTTATAGAGCAGCGTTGTCGCGGGAGTCTGGAGGGTTGTGGACATGAGAGATCGCGGCTTCAGTATAGCTAAAGTCCAGCCAGCTAAAAGGCGGTCAGCCACGATCCGGTCAGCTAAAAAGCAGCTTGCGGGATTTTTGTTTCTTCGACATTTGTGAGTTGTTCAGGATTTGTTGCGAATCATTCACCGACATCTTCTTCTTCGCTGGCCTCTTCGCCGCTGACTATAATCCACAGAGGAGCCGCGCCTATGAACAGTCTCCGCACTGCGAAGCGTTTTGTATTCCCGCTACTGGGTTTGTGGGTGCTGCTGTATGCTTCTTTTTCGCTGTTCACGCCTCCGTTGCTGGATGGAACGGACTCCGTGCAGGCCGAGGCTGCGCGTTAGATGGCGGTGCATGGCGACTGGATCACGCCGCATGTGAACGGCATGCCGACTTTGGCCGTTTCGCCTTTGCTGACGTGGAGCGCGGCAGCTGGATTCAAGCTGCTGGGAGTTTCCGACTGGGCCGCGCGCCTGGTTATGGCCCTGTATGCTCTGGCGTTGTTCATTGTGGTGATGGCCCTCGGTACGCGGCTGTTCCTGACTCCCACGGCGGGATTTTATGCTGCGCTGATCCTGCTCACCTCGGCAGGAATCTTCCTCTTCGCGCACCTGCTTTATCCGGGGATTCTTTCCACGTTATGGCTGGCGCTGGCCATGTATTTCTTCTGGCGTTCACTGCGCCACGAACATGCTTCGCGCGGCACAGCCGTAGGTTTCGCGGTGGCCTGCGGTCTGGGCGTCCTTTCTCATGGGCTGGCGGGAGTGATCGTTCCCCTTGTCATCGTCCTGCTGTTTCTGGTCATCACGCGCAACCTGCACCATCTACTGCGATGGCATCCTGTTATTGGCGTGCTGGGCTTTCTGCTGGTTACGGTGCCTTGGCATGTTGCCGTATACCGCGCCATGGCGGTACGACTGCCAGCCACCGGCTGTCCAGGCTGGCCCAGCTTACCGCTGCTGTTGCTGGAGTGGGCGTTCCTTCTGCTCTGGATTATGCCTTGGTGTTTCTTCGCGGTGGCCGCGTTGGTACGGATGCCGGGGCGGATCTCTCCGCGCATCCATGTTGCAGAACATGACGCGGACTGCGCCCGTCGTGACTGCGTCTATCAGGCCCGCCTGCTGCTGGTTCTATGGCTGGCCGTAGCTGCGCTGGCCATAGTGTTCCCACACTTGCGGATGTTCTCCATACTGCCGGCTTTGCCTGCGCTTGCCCTGCTGGCCGCGGGATGGCTGACCGCTGACGAAGCCGCTCCCTCACGCGCGGGGAGAATTTTTGCGTGGGTATTTTTCATCGCAGGAATTCTTATGGCCGTTGCGGCCGTAATTGCGGCGGTACGCGCGCCCTTCCCGGCTCCGGGAGTGGACATTGCAACGCTGCTTCATCTGCATCCGGGACAGTACCACGCGTTTTTCGGTCACCTTGCCGATCTCACCTCTGCCTCGATGAGCGTCTTCCGCATTCCTCTGTCCATCACTGCGGCTGCTCTGCCGGTGGGGGTTACAGCGAACCTGTTCTTCCGGCTCAAGAATCAGCCGCGCATGGCTAACTGCTTTCTTGGCGGAATGATGGTCTTCCTATTGATTGCCGCACACATTGCGCTGAACACATTTTCGCCGGTTGTCTCATCCGCGGTGCTGGCCGAGGCCATCAAGCCGGAGATGAATTCCAACGATGTGGTGATCGTGAACGGGACTTACAGCGACGCGTCCGCGATGGGGTTTTATCTGGAGCAGCCCATTCATCTGCTGGTACATGCTCCGGGCACTGGGATGACGCCATCCTCTAACGCCAATCCGTCTTCGACCATTGCTGCTGGGCTTTCTGAAACTCCGGAGCTGCTCGCAGAGCAATGGAGCGGAGCGGGGAGGGTATTTCTGTGGACCACGCCGCAGTCTGCGCCAGCTCTGCCGACGAAGGTTTATCAGATCGCTCGAGATGGTGGAAGGGAAATCCTGAGCAACCAGCCCAACAGCGGTGGCGCGTCTTTCTAGGACTGCGCGTCCAGCGACACGCGCTTTGCGCCTCCCTGAACCGGCTTCAGAGGCTCTCCCGCTGGTCGAGAGCTGGCTGCTTCATCAGCTTCCCGTCTTTCAGTAAAAACTTCTCCCCTCGCCAGATGATGGAGTTGCTGGCGAAGCTCCATATCCAGATCCAGAGGGCGCAGAAATCGCGCAGCGGCAGCAGCCATAGATCGCGCAGCACCTGGCCATCATTCAGGATGCCCACTCCGATGGATAGCGCCACCGTGATGCGCGCCGCCGCGGTGAGGCTGAGCAGCGCGAGGCTGGGAAGATCGAATCCGGAGGCCACAGTATTGAGGATGGCCCAGGGCAGCCCGAAGGTGAATACTAGGCCGAGGTATCCGAGCTTGCGCGAGTCGCGCACGGAGCGCGCCCAGCGCAGTTGATGCGCGAAGAACCCGGACAGGCTATACGGCGGCACGGAAGTCGCAACGACTTCGCGGCTGAGGACGACGGCGAACCCGGCCTTCGCGATGCGGAAGCCCAGCTCGTAATCGTCGGCGAGCACGTCGACGAGCGCTTCGAATCCGCCTGCGGCCGCGAGCGCAGGGCGCGAGACGGCCAGTGTTGATCCGAGGCCGAAGCGTATCTCGCCGTCCATCTTGAGCGCTGTGAGCACGCCGGGGAAGAAGTCGGTTGCGATACCCAGCGCTTCCATCTTTGAACCCAGAGTTCCGTGGGCGATACCGCGATAGGGGGCTGTGACCATGCCGACCGGCTTGCCTTTCTCCGGTGTGGCGAAGCCGTTCATGATGCGGCTGAGGTAGCGCGGCGAGACGTGGATATCGCTGTCGTTGAGGATCAGGTAGTCGTAGCTGGCCTGTGCGGCCATCTGTGCGGCATTGCTGATCTTGCCGTTCAGTCCTAGCTTTTCCGGGCAGAGGATGAGCCGGATGCTGCGCTCGGGGAACTCCGCCTGCAGGCGATGGACGGCTTCGACAGTGGGATCGTCGACGCTGGAGACGCCGAAGAGCAGCTCGTATTCGCCCGCGTACTGTTGGCGGCAGTGGCTGGCGAAGGCCTCGGCCATGCCGGAGTCGAATCCCTTGAGCGGCTTGAGGATGCTGACGCCGGGAGCGAAGTCCGGAGCAGACGCGGTACGGCGGCGCATGAAGCTGCGCGCGCTCCACAGCGCGGCCATGAAGTAGAAGAGCGAGGCAAATGTAACGATCGTGGTTACATATTCAACGAGGGTTGCCAGCATGCAGGCCTTAGTCTAAAGCTCGCAGGCGCCGACAGGCGTCGTCGAGGTCGGCGTCTTTCTTGGCGAAGCAGAAGCGGAGCAGGTTTTCGCCTCCGCCGGAGCGGAAGAAGGCGGAGCCGGCGACGGAGGCGACTCCGGTGCGGGCGAGGAGGGTTCGGGCCTTCTTTGCGGCGTTCTCGCCTTCGAGTCGGCTGGCGTCGGCGAGGATGTAGTACGCGCCTGCTGGAATGTGGGGCGTGAGGCCTGCGTCCTGTAGGGCGGAGACCAGCTTGTTGCGCCTGGCTTCGTGGTCGCGGGCGAGCTGCTGGTAAAACTCGGGGCCGAGCTGTTCGAGTCCGGCGGCCGCTCCGTGCTGGAACGGCGCGGGCGCACAGACGTAGGTGAGGTCGTGGAAGTAGCTGATGGCGGGGAGCCATTTGGCGTCCGCGACGAGGTAGCCTAGTCGCCAGCCGGTGATCGAGAAGGTTTTGGAGAAGCCGGACATGAGGATGGTGCGCTCGCGCAGGCCGGGGAGCATGGCGGGACTGATGTGCCGGGCGTTGCCGTAGAGGAAATGCTCGTAGATCTCGTCGGTGAAGAGGAAGAGGTTGTGCTCGGCGGCGATGGCTCCTAATTTATCTAACTCATAGATACTAAATATCTTACCGCTGGGGTTGGCGGGGGTGTTGATGACGATGGCGCGGGTGCGCGGGGTGATGGCGGCCTGGAGGGCATCGAGGTCGAGGACCCAGCCGGGTTCGGCGAGCGGGACGATGACCGGCTTGACGCGCATCGAGGTGAGCGTGTTCGCGTGGTAGCCGTAGAAGGGCTCGAAGAGGATGACCTCGTCGCCGGGGTTGAGCAGGGCCATGGCGGCGGCGTGAAAGGCTCCGGTGGCTCCGCTGGTGACGAGCACCTCGCGGTCGGGATCGACGGTGAGGCCGCGGTCGGCGTGGAGTTTGGCGGCGATGGCTTGACGGAGGCGCGCGATTCCGTCGAGGCGAGTGTAGATGTTGTAGCCCGCGCGGATGGCTTCGATTGCTACCTGGGCGACGGGAGCGGGGACATCGGTGTCGCAGACTCCCTGGGCCAGATTGACGCCGCCGACGCGGTCGCACTCCATGGTCATGGCGCGAATCTCGGACTGGAGAACGCGCGGAGCGAGGTCACTGAGCGAGAGCGAAGCGGCGGGATGAAGAGCGGTCTGGGTCATGATGATGCGCCTTCCCGACTATCTTAATCCGGGGGGCGCTTGTGGGTCCCTGGCCTCTTGTATTTTTGCCTCCTAAATTAGTCATGTAATTGATTCTTCTGGGTTGTCAATCTTTCTATTTTCCCCGCCACTGCCTTGCGTCTCTGGATTTTATCTTTAAGGAAACAGGCTCGGCGCAAGGTTAACCCCCTCCACAAATTTAGCTATGTAATAGATATTGTTTGAGTTCCTGTTGATCGCGACTGCTATGTGATAGTAAGCTATAGGGTTACCGCTAAATAATAGCAAGAATTTGGTTTACGGCGGCTTTGCTGGTGGAGTTTTCGGCAGACGATTGGCAGCGGATTTACGCTATCGCGGAGTCCTTTCCTTCCTTCGCAGGAAATGGCAAGGGCACAGCCCGATGGCTGTGCCCTTTCTTTTAGTATAGCAATTTGGCGATAAGTCACGGACATTGCCATTGTCTTTGTTTTGTGTTGCTTATGGTGATCTGAACTTGACACGTTCCCCCACAAGCAAAGGCGGCTTGCGTGGGCCACCGGCCACAGCCTCACCACAGGACCGCAAGATGTCTACAGGGTGCCCGCGGAGGCGGCCTGCGAGCATCATTTTCCGGAACCGCGAACACACAGCGCACGCATGAGGGAATGGGGGTAAGGGAACCCGCTTGGCTGGTTGTTTGACCTTCCTTCGTTGAAGTCGAAGTACCACTCGTAACCCGAAGGATGTCCGCGATCATCATATCTGCGCTCACTGCTCCACTCATCACCTGTCAGAAACAGATTGCCCTTCACGTGCCATGTAAAATCGCTACCCTTGGCGGGACCGCCCAAGCGGGCTAGGCCGGGGGCGTTGGCGCTCTTGTCGTAGATTCCCTCCAACTCCGCGAGTGTCGCCAGCCTCCAGTCCGAGTACCCGGCCAACCGGAGATCGCGGCAGTACTTCACAGCATTCTTCCAGCTCACGTCTTTAACGTTGTCCTTCCCAGCCCACATCAGGCCCGTGGATGGATCGGTCCAATATCCGTGTATTTGAGTCTCCTGCGCCAACCTTCGGCCCTCCGTTGAGGATTGAGCCCCGGCGGTCATGGAGGCGAGAGATAGAAGAATGAGAACAACCGTTGCCTGCCACTTCACGATGCACGCTCCAAACGTCCAGAAGATTCTGAGACGTTTGCACTATCCCTGGGTGGGAATGCGAACTGATTGTACCTCCAGCAACCTTAGGAGCCTTGCTTGCTGCTACTGCCAAGCTGGCGTTCGCGGCGGCGAGCCGTCCATTCGGATTCGACTCGGTGCGGTTCTCGAGTTTTGTGGCTGGGTGAGAAACCGCAGGTCCCTTCGGCTTCGCTCAGGGCAGGCTCTTCGACTGCGTTCGGCGCAAGTTGCGCCGAGCTTCGCTCAAGATGACATCGGCTGGTTAGGAGTTGGTTGGCTTGGTTGGCCAGGAGTAGATGGGTGGGTTCCGCCCGTCGTAGATGCAGGGCATTTCCAGGTGTAGACTGCGGAAACGTGCAGGAACGTATCGGGCCTATGTCGCAAACTACTCCTTCTCCCATTTCTGTTGAGATGTCCCGCTCAGGCAGCGGCGGCTTGAACGTGTCGCCCTCTCCTTCTTCCGTTGTGGCTGAGTTACCCCACTCCAGCAAAGGCAGCTTGAGTGGGGCACCAGCCGTCACTCCGGCCATCACTCCGGGGCGCATTGAGGTGATTACCGGGCCGATGTTTTCGGGCAAGTCGGAGGAGCTGATTCGGCGGTTGAAGCGGGCGCAGATTGCGCGGCGACGGGTGCTGTGCTTCAAGCCCGACCTCGATATTCGGTACCACCGGACGGCGATTGCCTCGCACAGCTCGCAGACGCTGGAGGCGCGGACGGTGGCGAATGTGGAGGGGCTGAAGGCGGAGCTGTTTCCGGTGATCGAGGAGGTGGAGGTGATCGGCGTGGACGAGTCTCAGTTTTTTGACGCGGCGCTGGTTCCTCTGTCGCTGGAGCTGCTGCATCTGGGCAAGCGGGTGATTCTGGCGGGGCTGGATACGACGTTTGCGGGCGAGCCGTTTCCTCCGGTGCCGGACCTGATGGCGGTGGCGGATGAGGTGCTGAAGCTGTCGGCGGTATGCATGCAGTGCGGTGCTCCGGCGGTACACACGCAGCGGCTGGGCGCGAGCCAGACTCTAGTGGTGGTGGGCGCGGCGGGGATGTATGAGGCCCGGTGCCGGGCTTGCTTTCGGCCTTTTGTGGATGAGCGCGGTGCGGAGCAGCTGGAGCTGCAAGGATTAGGGATTAGCCATTAGGGATTAGATCTTCCTGCGGAGGCGGCAGGGGCTTGTGCAGGTGGTCGACGTGTGTCGTTCAGGAGTGTCAGTCCTTGACCTTTAGCAGCCGGTTCAATATCGCAGTGATTCGTATTTTCCAGGTGCTGATGCCTATCTTCACCGTCGCTACGTTTACGAAGGCTTTTCCGCCTCCGGCTGATAAAATCGCGTGGCTTATTGCTCTTGTCGCTTGGGAGTGGTTTTCATACAACATTGTTCGAGCCTTCGTTGATGCTGACGGTATTACGTACTACCGCTGGTTTGGTACTCGACATGTTCGTTGGGACATGATTCGTTCAGTGCTGCCATGGAAAGCGGCAGGCGGAGTTGTCTTATTGACCAACAGATCTTTTCTGCTGAGTCGCTATTTGTTTCTTCTTGACTCAAGGCCCGGTATTGA
>JBARHV010000420.1:0-19495 GCA_049799415.1 Silvibacterium sp. | reverse complement strand
GCCCATTTCCACTACGTGCTGGTCGGCGCCATCGTCATGAACATTTTCGCGGCGATCTACTACTGGTATCCCAAGGCGACCGGCCGCATGATGAGCGAGAAGCTCGGCAAATGGCACTTCTGGCTCTTCCTCATCGGTTTTCACATCACCTTCGACTTTATGCACATCGTTGGGGTGGAAGGCATGCCGCGCTCGATTTACACGTATGGGGCTGACCGAGGTTGGGCGCATCTCAACATGATCATCTCCTTCGGCGGATTCATTCAGGCGATCGCGGTTCTCATCTTTGCCTACAACCTCTTCTGGTCGTACTACCGTGGCCGTAAGGCGGGCAATGACCCCTGGGATGCCTGGACGCTCGAATGGGCAACCTCTTCGCCTCCGCCTGTCTATAACTTCGCCGTCACGCCGGAGGTGAAGAGCCGGCGTCCGCTCTGGGATCTCAAGCATCCCGAAGATCCAGATTGGAAGTACGAATAATGAGCGCGATTCCTCTCATCCCTACTGAGACGAGCACGTCCGGTGAGTCCTGGAGCCTGCCTTCGCGCGGACGCATCGCCATGTTCTCGCTCATCATCGGCGAGTCCGCGATCTTCACCATCTTCGTCGTTGCCTATATTTTCTACATCGGCAGAAGCCTTACCGGACCGACACCGCAGCAGGTCCTGGACATCCCGATCTTCAATACCATCTGCTTGCTTTCGAGCAGCCTTACCATCTGGCTTGCCGAGCGCTGCCTTGAGCGGAACAAGATCCGGTTGTTTGGGGCATGGTGGGGCTTGACGTGGGTTCTGGGTGTCATCTTCCTCATCGGCACGGGCATCGAGTGGCACAAGCTCATTTATCACGATGGCCTGACCATCAGCACCAACCTGTTTGGCACGACCTTCTACTCACTCGTCGGCCTGCACGCATTTCACGTAATCGTTGGATTGCTGATGCTGCTGATCGTGTTGATCTTCACGCTCACCGGTCGCATTCGCGAGGAGCACTCTGAGCGCATCCAGGTGCTGGCGCTTTACTGGCACTTTGTCGACGCCGTATGGGTCGTCGTCTTCACCGTGGTGTACATCCTTGGGCGGTAGAGAACTATGAGCGAAGAAAACAAACCCGGCGCGCATCTTGAGACCATCCATCTTCCTGCCCCAACGGCATGGCCGATCGTCATGGCCTTTGGCGTCACATTGGGTTTTCTGGGTCTTGTCACGAATGGCGGCGTCAGCGCGCTCGGCATTGTCCTTGCGCTGTGCGGCGCTGTGGGCTGGTACCGGCAGGTGCTGCCGCACGAAGCGCATGAAGATGTTCCGGTGGCTGTGGTAGACATTGTGATTGAAACGGCGCGTCCCAAAGTGGAGCGCATCGTGATTGAAGATCACCACCGCGAACACTTCCCCCTCGAAACCTATCCCATTCTTTCGGGACTCAAGGGCGGCATCGCCGGCGGCATTGCCATGATTCCTCCCGCGCTGCTCTACGGCTATCTCAGCCATCACAGCATCTGGTGGCCGGTAAACCTGCTGGGCGGCGCTGGCGTGGCCAACTGGCGCAACCCCTCCATTGCCGACATTGCCCAGTTCCATTGGGCAGGCCTGATGGTTGCCACTGCCATCCAGATTGTTGCCAGCCTTCTCGTCGGCCTGCTTTACGGAGCCATGCTTCCCATGTTGCCGCGCCATCCCATCGTGCTGGGCGGCATTCTCGCGCCGGTTTTGTGGACGGGCGTCATTCACGCCACGCTCAACACCGTGAATCCGGTCCTCGACAGCAACATTGCCTGGGGATGGTTCCTCGTCTCGCAGGTCACCTTCGGTCTCGTCGCCGGATGGGTCGTCTCCCGTCAGGGCCGAATACAAACGGCACAGTCCGTGCCCTTTATTGTGCGCATGGGCATCGAGGCTTCCGGGATGCCCCACGAATACGACGAAGACGGCAATGAGGACGACAAGGCATGAAATTTCCCGTTCTCGCAGGTTGCGTCCTGTTGCTGGCCGTCACCGGCTGCACGCAGTTGCCCGGCGCTCCCAAACCGGGCGATGAGGTCCCGCGCCCGGAGTCCATCACGAACTTCGCTACGCTCTACGGCCAGAACTGCGCCGGATGCCACGGCGACCACGGACAGAAGGGAGCCGCGCTCGATCTCGCCAACCCCGTCTACCAGTCGTGGGTCGATGACGCCACGCTGCGCAAAATCATCACCAATGGCGAACCTGGCACGCAAATGCCGGCTTTTGCGAAATCCGCAGGCGGCTTCCTCGCCGATGCGCAAATCGACGCTCTGGTTCACGGCATGCGCGCAAACTGGCAAAAATCCGGCGCGCTGAACGGAACACCGCCTCCGTATACAACCGCATTGAAGGGCGATGCCGTTCGCGGACAACAGGTCTACCAGTCGGAATGTGCGGACTGCCACAAGCGGCCGTCGATGAACATCACGAGTCCCACATTTTTAGCGTTGGTGAACGATCAGACGCTCCGCACCACCATCATCGCCGGCCGTCCGGATATCGGCATGCCGAATTGGCAGGATGAGATCCATGAACACCCGCTCACCGATCAGCAGGTAACCGATCTGGTGGCATGGCTCGCCGCGCAGCGAACTCAGACGCCGGGTCAGCCCTATTCGCATCCGCAGTGAAGGAAAAGTTATGACGGACACAGCACACGAGGAACAGAAGACACCCCAGGATGACCCGCGCGTTGTATCGCGCCGCTGGATGCTGCTCAAGATCGGCGCATGCTTCAATGTCGTCGTCGGCATTGCCATCGCCACGCCCGTCGTGCGCTATCTGCTCGGACCCGTGCGGCGCAAGGGCTTCTATAACTCATGGATATCGCTTGGCTCGCTCGATCAGTTTCCCGCCGGAGAAACCCGCCTGGCGACTTATGTGAACCCCTACAGCCAGCCCTGGGACGGAGCCACCGATAAGACCGCCTGCTGGGTGCGTCACGTCTCCGGCTCGGCGTTCCAGGTCTTTGCCATCAACTGCGCGCATCTCGGCTGCCCGGTGCGCTGGTTCCCGCAGTCGGAACTCTTCATGTGCCCCTGCCACGGTGGCGTTTATTACGCCGACGGAGAGCGCGCCTCAGGGCCACCCGAGCGCGGGCTCTTCGAGTACAACTACAAAGTCATGAACAACGAGCTCCACATCAACGCCGGACAAATGCCCACGCTCTCCAACCATGCCAGTCTGCGCGTTCTTAACAATAACGGCAGCAAAGGATGCGGCTCATGCGCTGGGTAAAGGAAACCTACAACTGGTTTGAGCGCCGTCTTCAACTGGAAGCGCCGGTCAAGGATGCCATTCTTCATCCTGTGCCGCGCAACACCGCGAGCTGGTGGTATGTCTTTGGCAGCGCCGCCTTCACTCTGCTCATGCTGCAGATCGTCACCGGCATTCTACTGGCGCTGGTTTATGTTCCGTCGGCTGGCCAGGCGTGGAACAGCCTCAACATGCTCAACCACCAGCTGCCGCTCGGCTGGTTCCTGCGCGCTATGCACGGCTGGGGATCGAACTTCATGGTCGCCGTCGTGCTCATCCACATGGCGCAGGTGTTCATGTTCGGCTCCTACAAGTTTCCGCGCGAGTTGACGTGGATTCTCGGCGTCTTTCTGTTGCTCATGACGCTCGGCATGGCCTTTACCGGACAAGTGCTGCGCTTCGATCAGGATTCCTACTGGGGTCTCGGCATCGGCGCGTCGATCGTCGCTCGCGTGCCATTGATAGGCGGCCAGCTCGTCCATATCATGCTCGGCGGCCCCATCATCGCCGGAGCCACGCTTACTCGCTTCTTCGCGCTGCACGTTTTCATCATCCCCGGAGCCATGCTGCTCTTTGCCGGGCTGCACGTCTGGATGGTTCTCAAGCTCGGCATCAGTGAGTGGCCCATGCCTGGACGCGCCGTTCGCCGCGATACCTACATCGCCGAGTACAACGAGCTCACCCACAAAGACGGAATTCCCTTCGTTCCCGGAGCGTTCTGGAAAGATCTCTTCTTCTCCGCCGGCATTGTCGCCGCCGTGGCCGTTTGCGCCGCCGTCTTCGGCCCCTATGGACCCTCGGGCCAGCCCGATCCCAGCATCATTCAGTCCGTGCCCAAGCCGGACTTCTTCTTCCTCTGGATCTACGCGATTCTGTCCTATCTTCCCGCGAATCTTGAGACGCCGTTCCTGCTGATTGCCCCGGTGGTGGCGATCGCTGGATTGCTGGCGCTGCCTTTTATCGCCGGAGAAGGAGAAAAGAGCTGGCACCGCCGTCCCATTGCCGTTCTGGTGCTGGTGACCGTCGCCGTTCTCTGGGGAGTCTTCACCAACCTCGCGACCTATACGCCGTGGAGTCCGAAGATGAACGCCTGGAGCAGCGATACCATCCCGGTGAAATACCTGCACAACCTCACCCCGGTGGAACGCCAGGGCGCAATCATCTTTCAGTCCATGCAATGCCGCAACTGCCACTCCATCGGCGGCCAGGGCGGGCAGCGCGGCCCGGCGCTCGATGATGTAGCCACGCGGCTGACCGAAGACCAGCTCATCCGCCAGGTCATTCAGGGCGGAGGCAACATGCCAGCCTACGGCAAAAATCTTTCTCCTCCGCAGGTCACCGCGCTGGTGCACTTCCTCGATACGCTGCATCCGCCCGGCCAGCGAGGAGCGGCGGATGCCGCGAACGCGGATATAAGTAGCATGCCGTCGCCACAAGCTGGATCGGCAGGCGCAGCCAAATCCAACGGTACAGCCAAATCCAGCGGCGCAGCCGCCACGCCGAATCCGCCTGTACCGGAAACAAAGTAGATCATGTTCCGCACATTCTTCGCGGTGTGGGACTTCCCGCCCGTGGTGTGTTCGGAACTGGTTCTCGTCAGCATCGTCTACACGCTGGGTTTTTTGCGCATCCAGAAGACGCGCCCGCGGCATTTTCCGGCATGGCGCTGGTGGTGCTTCATGGCCGGCATCTTCGCGCTGGTCGTCGCAGTCTCCTCGCCGCTGGATACTTTCAGTGAACAGCTGCTTGTCGTGCACATGGCGCAGCATTTTGTGCTCATGTCCATTGCGCCGCCGCTCATCCTCTTCGGCGCGCCCGTGGTGCCCATGCTGCGCGGACTCCCGCGCTGGTTTGTCCGCCCCGTGCTCGGTCCGCTCATTCGCATGCGCTGGCTGCGCAATTTTTTTCATGCTCTGGTGCAGCCCAAGGCCGCATGGCTGCTCATGAACCTTTCCTACATCGCCTGGCACGTCCCTGCTGCGTATGAGGCGGCGCTGGCCAACGAAAACATCCACAACTGCGAGCACGCCTGCTTCTTTTTCGCCAACATTCTGTTCTGGTGGCCGATCATCGAGCCGTGGCCCAGCCGTTTCCGCGGTTCGCGCTGGATCCTGCTCCCTTATCTGCTTGCCGCCGACGTGGTCAACACCGCCATCTCCGCGTTTCTTGTCTTCTCCGGACGCGTCATCTATCCCAGTTACAGTGCGCAGCCCCGGCTGTTCGGGATCAGCGCGCTCGCCGACCAGGCCGCTGCCGGAGCCTTCATGTGGGTTCTCGGTTCCATTGTCTTTCTTATTCCAGCGTTTGCGATCACCTTGCAGTTGCTCTCCCGTCGCAGACCGCGTAGCTGGAAGGCGCACGCCGTTCGCTGATCCCGGAATGCGCGCAATGGAGCTTCACGCCCAGAAATGTGTATCCTGATTCAAAGGAACCGTGACGCATAAGGATTGTCCGCTAGTGGACAATACATGCGTCGATCGTCCAACTTCGGACAATGCTCCGCTCTGAAAAAATAAACCCGAGCATCTTCGTCCGAATCTAATCGACAGCACGCTAACGGATACAGGAATTCAGCAGTCCATCGACCAAATGCAAAAGTTCGGCGACTTCCAGCTCGACTCTGCGAATGAGTGCCTCTGGCACGGCGGACGGCGTCTCACGCTCACGCCGCGTCCCTTTGCCGTGCTTCGCTACCTTGTCGAACATCCCCAGCGCCTGGTCACGCATGACGAGTTGCTGGAAGCGTTATGGCCGGAGACATACGTCCAGCCGCAGGTCCTGCGAACCTACGTCCTCGAGCTTCGCAAGCTGCTCGGTGACGACCCCGCGGAACCGCAATTTATTGAGACAGTTCCAAAACGCGGCTATCGCTTCCTCACTCCGGTCGCACAGGAAAACGCGCGCGGCGCTGACCAGCCCATCCTCGTTGGCCGAGACTCGGAGCTTGCTGCACTGCACGCGCATCTCGACCGTGCCCGGAAAGCCGATCGGCCTACACTTTTTCTCACCGGCGAAGCAGGCATTGGAAAAACCGCGCTCATCGATGCCTTTTGTACCCGTATCTGTAACGAAAGCGCACATGTGCGAATCGCTCGCGGCCAGTCCATTGAAGGCTTTGGCGGCAAAGAGGCGTTCTATCCTGTCCGCGAGGCTCTCAACGGCCTGTGTTCTGCGGAAGACACAAAAGCGCGCGCGCTGCTCTCCGCCGCCGCGCCCGGCTGGTTCGCGCAGAGCGGATCGGCTGCACCTTCGCTCGGTGAAATCTGTGAAGCGCTCGAAGCTCTCAGCCAGAATGAAGCGCTCGTGCTGGTTTTTGAAGATATTCATTGGGCCGACGCCTCTACCCTTGATCTCATCTCCGCGCTCGCCCGCCGCCGGACCCGCGCCAAGCTCATGCTGCTGGCCAGTTTTCGCCCGTCCGATGTGGAGCCGCAGCACTCGCTCCGCCGCCTTCAGCAGGCTCTGGCCACCAGTCGCCGCAGTGAAGAGATGCACCTCGGCCCGCTCGATAAACACGCCGTATGCGAATATCTCCGCTGCAAATTGAATGTGGAAAAACTGCCTGTCGGGCTGGCCAGCCTGGTGCATCAGCACTCCACGGGAAATCCGCTCTATATGACGGCGATCCTCGACCACCTTCGCGAGCAGCGTATCCTGCGCAGCGAAAATGGAGAGGTCTTCATGAGCCAGCCGCTCGATGAAATCGAGCTCGGAGTTCCCGAGGGAATTGCCGGGGCCATCGAGCTGCAACTCGACCGCCTGAGCGAGGACGACCGCCGTCTGCTCGAGGCCGGCAGCATCTCAGGAACCATCTTTCCCGCCTGGGCTGCTGGTGCGGTGCTCAAGTGCGCGGTCGAAGATATGGAAGAGGCCTACGCATTGCTGATGCGTCGCGTGCGTCTGCTTTCCATCGCAGGCCACGACGAGCTTCCCGATGGAAGCCGTTCCACTTTTTACGTCTTCGCCCACGCGCTCTATCGTGAGGTGCTCTACAGCCGCATTCCTGAATCCCGCCGCAGCCAGTGGCACCGCAATATCGCCGATTGCCTGCGCGGCATGTTTGCCGGCAACGAGGCCCGCGTAGCCTACGAAATCGCCGCCCACTCCGAAGCCGGCGGCGTCATGCGGTAAGGCAGCTTTACGGAAGATGCAAGCCGAAGCAAAACAGCAGAGTGCCTTCCAGGAACGGATTCATATCCGGCCAAACACTGCATCACGATTGCAGCGAATCAATAAAAAGATTCAACCGTGCCTCAGCCTCCAGCAAAGGAGCGCGATGGTTTTCGATACGCGCAATCATCAAAGCGCCTTCCATGTCTCCAATCAGCGTGCGCGCCACACTGGCTGCTGAAATATCGGTTCGGATCTCGCCCGCCCGCTGTCCTTTTTTGACCGCCTTCTCAATCATGCCGCGCCATTCCCGTAATGCCCCTTGAGCCAGCTTCAGCAGCGCGGGGTTCGAGTCGTCGGCATCGACGGCTGTATTCATCAGCGGACAGCCGCCCGGCAGCTCCCGGGGCGCATGCACAAAATTCGCGACCATCTGCCGCAGAAACTGCGTGCTGGAGGCGCACTCGGAAAGACCGGCCGAGCGCCTTGCAACCGCCTTGCTCCACGCCAGCCGGAAAGCCTCGGTGGCAAGCTCTTCCTTATTCGCAAAGTGGCGATACAGACCGCCTTTCTGTAGGCCAGTAGCCGCCATCAGTTCCGACAGCGGAGTGCCCGCATAGCCGTGCTGGTTGAACAAGGCCGCTGCCTTCTCAAGAATTCTCTGCCGTGTTTGATCTCCGCCAGCCAATGTCTCTCGTTCCCGCCTCCATTTGAATAGACGCAGAATACAGCTTTCCGATCTCGCCGCAATCAAAATAATGAGACCGATCGGTCTCACCCTCATCTATTCTTACATACCTTTGTCGGGAGAACTGCTTTGGCGGTCGCAACCCTCGAATCTACAATGCCTGCGACCCGGGCCGCCGCTCCGTCTCGGCCCATCAATCCGTGGGTGGTGGCCATCACCGTCACGTTGGCGACGTTCATGGAGCTGCTCGACACCTCCATCGCCAACGTTTCGCTGCCCCACATCGCCGGAGGGCTGGGCCGCAGCTTCGACGAATCCACCTGGGTCCTTACCTCCTACCTCGTTGCCAATGCCGTCATTCTGCCGCTCAGCGCCTGGTTGAGCCGGGTCTTCGGGCGCAAGCGTTACTACATGATCAGCGTCGCACTGTTTACCGCTGCGTCGCTGCTCTGCGGACTTGCTCCGAGCCTCGGCATGCTGGTCTTCTTTCGCGTGCTGCAGGGCATCGGCGGCGGCGGACTCGCGCCTGTTGAACAGGCCATCCTCGTCGACACGTTTCCCGCGGAAAAGCGCGCCGGAGCCTTTGCACTTTACAGTATGGCGATCGTCACCGCGCCCGCCATCGGGCCGCCGCTTGGCGGATGGATCACCGACTCATTTTCCTGGCGCTGGGTCTTCTTCATCAATGTGCCGATAGGCCTTGTGTCGCTGCTTCTCAGCAGCCGCCTCATCTACGATCCCGAGATATTCAAGGAAGAAGTTCGGAAGGCGCGCAGTGCGGGCAGGCTGCGTATCGACTACATCGGCATTGGGCTCATCGCCGTGGGCTTTGCCTGCCTGGAGTTTGTTCTCGACCGTGGCCAGATCGATGACTGGTTCGGCAGCGCCACCATCGCAACTGCATTCTGGGTTGCCGCTGCCGCTCTCGTCATCGCCATCGTCTGGGAGTGGCGGCACCAGGACCCGGTAGTTGAGTTGACGCTGCTGCGCGAGCGCAACTTCGCCATGTCCGTCATTTTTTATTTTCTCTTCGGCTTTGTTCTCTTCGGAAGCACGACCATGATTCCGGAGATTCTCCAAACCCTCTACGGCTATACCGCAACCGATGCCGGACTCGTTCTCGGCCCCGGAGCGTTGGTCATCACCTTTCTGGCGCCGCTGGTCGCGCGCATCACCCAGCGGGGAACCATCAGTCCGCGCTGGATGATCGCCGCAAGCTTCACCATCGTTGCATTCTCCATGCTCTATTACTCGCATTTCACGCTTCAGACCGATTACTTCCACTACGCGTTTGCCCGCGCCGTGCAGGGGTTTGGCTACGCCTTCCTCTTTGTGCCGGTCAGCGTAATGGCCTATTCCTATCTGCCCGCCAACAAAAACAACAAGGCCTCCAGTCTCACCAACCTTGCGCGTAACTGGGGAGGCAGCTTCGGAGTCGCCTTCATCACCACCATGCACGAGCGCCGCATGGACCTGCGCCAGAACGATCTTGCCGCCGCCATCTCGCCGTCGAATTTCGCGTTGCAGGATCGCCTGAACGCCTTCACTCGATACTTTGAGACGCACGGCTTTACCCACAGCGACGCCCTGGCCCACGCGCAGGGGATTCTCTACTCGCAGCTCGGCCAGCACGCCAGCCTGCTCGGCTTTATGGACAGTTTTCGCTATCTCGCCCTCGTCTGCCTCATCGGAATCCCGCTCGCCTTCTTTACTCGTTCGTTCAAACCGGGAGGACCCGGCGGCGGCCATTGATCTTGTGATCCTCGTCCAGCCATCCCGCATTCACAAAATCGTCGTCCAAGAGACAGTAAAATCATCCCGCTACGATTTTGTGTTTGCCGAGAAGGCTGGAGACAGAACCGGAATGAAAAAATCCCCCGTTACCCGCAGTCAGCATAAGCCGCGAGCGACCTCCGCACCGCAGCCGGTCTTCTCGCAGCCCATGCCAAGTCCCGATCCCACGGGATTCAGAACCCCGGTTACCGATCAAAACGACAAAGAATTGGCAAACCTCGAGCCGGTTCCGCAGCCCGCAACCAAAGCAGCGGAGCCAATTCTTACGCTGGCGCAAGTCTACGGAGCAGCTGGAGCCGCAAAAACAGCGGCCATTCTGTCTGCCGGGCAGATCGTCTTTCACTCCGCCGGAGACACGGGCAGCGCCAAGGGCCCGGAGACCCAGTCTCTCGTCGCCGACAAAATGGTTTCCGATTTCAGCGAAGAAAACTCTGCCGACGTCCCGTCTTTCTTCTTTCATCTCGGCGATGTGGTCTATTACTTTGGCGAAGGCTCTTACTACTACGACCAGTTTTACGATCCCTATCGGTTGTATCCCGCGCCCATCATCGCAATTCCCGGCAATCACGACGGAGTCGTCTACGCCAACGATCCCGCGCCCACGCTTGATGCCTTCCTGCGCAATTTCTGTGCATCTTCGCCGGTCGTCACGCCGGAAGCGGGTGGACTGGTGCGCACCGCCATGATCGCGCCCGGCGTGTACTTCACGCTGGATGCGCCCTTCGTAAAAATCCTCGGACTTTATAGCAATGTGCTTGAAGACCCCGGAGTGATCTCCGATGAAAATGGAACCAACACCACGCTCGACAAACGCCAGATTGCGTTTCTCACCGCAGCCTTGACACGCGCGAAAAGCGAAAACTTCACCGGAGCCATTATCGTCGCGGTCCATCACCCGCCGTTCACTGGAGGCAACGACCACGGCGGCAGCCCCAAAATGCTTGCGGACATCGACAGCGCCTGCACCGCGGCTGGCGTGTGGCCCCACGCCGTATTCGCCGGACACGCGCACAACTATCAGCGCTACACCCGCCTGGTAAACAGCTTTCAGACGCCATACATCGTCGCCGGATGCGGAGGGCACGCGCCGCTCTCTGCGATGCGTGGTACTTATCGCACGCCGTACAAGATTGATGACACGCTTACGCTGGAGAGCTACGACGATACCGACTACGGCTATCTGCGCGTCATCGTCAACGCGCAGACCATGCGGATCGAGTTCCACCCCGAAGCCGACGGTGCAGTTACCAAGACGCCGAACGATGTAGTCACAGTAGATCTGGCGACGCGGACCATCAGTTAATCTTCAAACGAAACCAGCGCCGCGCTGGCTGCCGGAAGATCAACCGTGAACAGTCCATCTTTCGCTTGCAGCTTGAGCTGGGCTGTGACGTAGCGTTCGCCAGCGCGTGGGTGGAATTCCTGGAGCGACACCCCTTCCAGTACTACGCCTGACGTGGAATCCAGATGCGGTGCATGAAGTACATTGATGGCCGCGCTCTGCGCCCGCCGGCCGGGATCGATCTCGATCCGCAATGCGGAGTCAGGATTCTTGTTAAAGAGAATCGTCTTCAGCCCGGAAGGCGTCTTGATGGAATAGGCTGCGACCACATCTTCCGGCTGCGGCTCGCTCAGCGTATTCTCCACAAGCTGCCCGGCCCCGGCCTGCGCGAACATCAGCATGCCGTAATAAATGGGCCGCGCCTCAAAACCTTTTTGCAGGCTTCCGGCAATCGGCGTGTACCAGCCAAAGCCGCCGCCGTGGAAGTTGATGCCGATGCCGCCCTGCGTCGCAAGCTGGTACATCAACTCCGCTCCCCACAGCGCCGACGCAAACGTATTGCTCACGCCCTGCTTCCCGGCCTGGTAGCAGGAGTTGGTTTCAGTCAGGCGAAAGGGAAGTCCGGTGTCCTGTCGCGTCTGCTTCATCCCGGCAAACTCGGCTACCAGCCTGGGGTTGGGATGCAGCAGCCGTTCGATGGTCATCGAAGGATCAGTGGGCGGCCCTTCGGCATAGTAGTGCTGCGAAAGAAATCTGGCCTCGTGCTTGAACTCCTTCGCAAAGGGAACCAGCCATTCGTTGTTGAACGCAGTATCCGGGCCGGAAAACGGAGCATTCGGAACACGCATGCGAATCACTTTGTAGAAGTGTTGCCACTCTTGCGCGAACGCGGCGAAATTGTAGCCCGCCTTGCGGATTCCGTTGCGGTAGAAGAGGTCGGGCTCATTGCAGAGCTGGAAGGCCACCAGCTTTGGGCCCAGCAGCTTCATAACGTAAGCGGCTTCGTCTGCCGCGGCCTCGGGAGTGCCGGTGCCCATGTTCAGGCCGTAGATAAGCTTCCATCCCGTAGCGTCAATAAACCCGCGAAGATTGCGGACGGCCTGCGGAGTGATCTTCCGTACCGAATCGGGCTGTTTGCCGGTGCTGGGATTGACCGGCGCGGATGAGGCCGCAATGTCAGCCGCTGTGGGATTCGGTGTCCAGTAGCAATACTCGCTCGTATTGCCGCCGATGCGCAGCACACCCGACTTGCCCAGTCGGCGAACCAGCGCAACGAGTTCGGTATTGTCAGGTGAGAAGAACGTCGGATCGCCGAGTTGCGCGCTCTCGTAGCTCAGGCCCGTGAAATCCGGTCCAATCGTGTCGCCCGTGCTGTGAGGATCGATCGTGAGTCGAAGCGAGGTTGAAGGTTGACCGAATCCGTAAGCATTGAAGAACGACGCTCCGGAAGCGAGCACAGAGAGCTGGAGAAATTCACGACGCCGCATGTTCAACATTCGAGCACACATGAGCCGCGCCGTGCAACGCCGCCCATCCGCGAATCCGGTATATTGGTCGAAGTTTTTGTTGAGGAGTGTGTACAGATGTCTATTCTCGGGCCTTTATCTCGTCGTGATTTTCTCCGTGCTGGCAGCGGCGCAGCCGTCGGTGGCCTGCTCGCCGCCCATACCATCGATCTTGCCGCGGAAGCACAGGAAGACGCGCCCGCATCAGG
Organism: Silvibacterium sp.; assembly: GCA_049799415.1. Lineage (GTDB taxonomy): Bacteria > Acidobacteriota > Terriglobia > Terriglobales > Acidobacteriaceae > Silvibacterium. The sequence goes on along the minus strand of JBARHV010000420.1, from coordinate 6,647 downwards.
CGATGTCGTTCGTTTCGGAATCATCGGAGTAGGTACGGAAGGTTCGGCGCTGCTCCGCGCCGCCGTTACGCTGCCCGGCGTCGAGTGCGTCGCAGCCAGTGATCTTTACGACGGGCGTCACACGCTATCCAAAGAGATCGCTGGACAGAATGTCCGCACCACGCGCCGCTATCACGAGGTGCTCGACGACAAGTCCATTCAGTGCGTAATCGTTGCCGTCCCGGACTTCTGGCACAAACAGGTTGTGGTGGACGCCCTGAGCGCGGGCAAAGATGTGTATTGCGAGAAGCCGATGTCGCACTCCATGGAAGAGGGCGTGGCGATGGTGCGCGCCGTCGAGCACAGCGGCGGAAAGTTTGTGCAGGTCGGTTCGCAGCGGGTAAGCTCGGTGATCTTCGGCAAAGCGCATGACCTGGTCCTCAGCGGCGCAATCGGAGAACTGATGCAGGTCGAGCTGCAATTGGGCCGCAACTCACCCGATGGCGCGTGGGAATACCCTCCGCCCACGGATCTCTCCCCAGCCAATCTTGATTGGGATACATGGCAAAAAGATGTTCCTAAAAAGCCCTTCGATCCCGACACCTTCGCGCGCTGGCGTTGCTGGCGTGCCTACGGAACCGGCATGGCCGGCGACCTCATGGTGCACCTGGTGAGCGGAATGCAGTTCGTGACCGGCATCAATGCCGTCCCCGATCAGGCGACGACCGTCGCCGGCATCTATCGCTGGAAGGACGGGCGCGATATGCCGGACGTGCAGAGCACCGTGCTGCAATACGGCAAGGTTCCGGTTTCGGTTCGGCTCACGCTTGCGTCCGAGACCCCCGAAACCACGCGCGTGATGGGAACAAGGGGAGTGATCGAGATTGCGAACCGGTCTGTGACCTATATTCCGCAGCTCGGCATCAATACCAGTCCCAGCTACTACTCGCAGAGCTTCCCGTCTGCCATGCGCGCCGCCTACGACCGCGATTGGCACGCGAAGAACGATCCCATTCTCGCCGGGCACCCATTGGACGACGTCACCGTCTACAGAGGACCTTCATGGGACGACCTGCGCCCGCATCTGGCGGTTTTCTTCAACGCGGTCCGCACGCGCAAGCCGGTGGTCGAGGATGTAGTCTTCGGGCATCACGCCGCGGCTGCATGCCACATGGCAAACGCCTCCTACTTTGAGGACAAGACCATCCGGGCCTGAAGATGGCTTAAAAAGTCCGCGCAAGCGCCGCCTGAGGCTTATTCTCCCGTGTCGCCAATAGCGTAGTAGCCTTTTTGCGCCTGGATCTTCACCCCATCCCCTTTGCAGGTGATGTCTATTTTGCGGTAGCTGCCGTCGATCTTCTTGTTGATTGGAATGTAGCTGGCCAGATACTGCGTACGCAGCTCTTCCTCGATCTGGGCAAAGGCATCTTCCAGCCTCTTGCCATTGTTGCCTACGTTGATTACGCGGCCGCCGGTGGCATCGGCCAGCTTCCGCATCTGCATGTCGCCGCTGTAGCCAAAGCCGCCCATGTAGTTGCCGTAAAAGGGCCGGTCGGCGATCAGGATCACGTAAATAATGGCATTGGCTTTCTGCGCGGCTTCAATGGCCTGGTTGGGTTTGGTCTCCGAGCCTTCGTCTTCGCCGTCCGTGAGCAGGATGAGCGCCTTTCGCCCTGTTACCATGCTCAGCTTGTCCTTGGACACCTGGGCCACGGCGTCATACAGCAGCGTGCCTTTCGGCGTCCCCTGCGTCGGGACCGGTCCTTGTCCAATGCCCGGAATGCCCCCCGCTCCATTGCCGCCCGCGGTATTGATCGTCGCCTTGTCGAGAGCCTCGGTCAACTCATCCACGTTGTTCGTGAAGTCCTGCGCCAGGTCCACATCCACGTCGAAGCTGACCACAAATGCCTGGTCCTTCTCTCGTATGATCTGGTGCAGGAATTCGCTCCCCGACTGCTGCTCCAGCGGCAGCACATTCGTCTGGCTGCCGCTGGTGTCCAGCAGAATTCCCAGCGTAAGCGGAAGATCGGTCTCGGCAGAGAAATCCTTGATGGTCTGGAGCTGTTTGTTCTCGTAAATGCTGCAATCGCTCTTGCTCAGCGTCGGAATCAGCCCGTTGTGCTTATCGCGCGCGGTGAAGTAAAGGCTGACCAGGTTCACATTGACTTTGAAAGTCGTCTCCGGCTTGGTCGTCTGCTGCGGCGTATCGGGGAACTCGCTCACCGGTGGCGCATCCGCCGAGGGCGTGGTTTGCGCGCAGGCATAAGCAGCGCACAGCAGCAATGCCAGGGTGGTGAATGAGAAGAGCAGACGAAAACGAGGCTTGAGCATAAACAGTCTTAGATATTAGACGGGTTTCGACAAAGAAATGTCAGCCCGGCCTGCCGCGCGTAAAACGAAAGTCCCCGGGATTGAATCTGATAGTCTGAAGATACGCCGAACTCCGCCATTTATGGCATCTCGGGCGGGTAGTTGGAGGATTTCTGGTGACGCAAGGCACCTTGGCATTCGCACTGTCTTTCTTTCTTTTAGGAGCAGCGCCGCAACAGCAACCATCATCGCAGCAAAACACTTCCGCGCAGCAGCAGCCGAGTATTCCCAACGCGCCCACACCGTCCGGCCTGCCCGATCTCAAAAATCAGGTGACTCCCGGCATCGGAACCACGGCTGCGCCCGCGCCCGGCTCCCAGCAAGCCCCGCCGCAGAGCGAGACTCCAGCACAGCAGTCCGCCCCTCCGGCCACATCCCAACCCGACAACTTCCAGCAAACGCCGCCAGAGATGCCCAAACCGGGTGAGTCTGTGTACACCATCACCAGGAGCGTCAATTTCATCAATGTCCCGGTGACCGTGCGCGACAAGCACCACAATATGGTGGCCGGTCTTACCTGGCAGCAGTTCCGCATTTACGAAGATGGTCAGCGCCAGATCATCAGGGTCTTCAGCTCCGACCCGGGTGCGCTCTCCGTGGCCTTTGTGGTCGATCAAAGCTTGCCGTCGGATATTATGCGCAAGGTCAATGAGAGCCTGGGCGCGGTTGCTGGCGCATTCGGGCCCGCCGATTCCATGGCCGTTCTCACCTACAACACCAGTCCCGAGCTCATCACCGACTTCACCGGCACGCAGGGCCCCCGGCTCATTGCTGCCCTCCAGTCGGCAAAGCGGCCAGGCCGTCAAATGGGCGTGCCCAGCGTGGACGGGCCATTTGCTATGGGCCCGCAGATCAATGGCCAGGACGTTGACCCCAATCTCGATCCGCAGCACGGCAACTCCGGGCCGTTTCTCACCTTGCCCAAGGAAATCCACCCTCTCAACGACGCGATTCTGGCCGCTGCAAGACAGCTTGCCAAGCAGCCCCAGGGACGCCGCCGCATCCTCTACGTCATCACTGACGGCAAGGAATACGGCAGCAAGGCCACACAGAAAGAAGTGCTTAAGTATCTTCTGACCAACAATATTTCTGTCTATGGCACGCTCGTTGGCGACTCCGCGATCTGGGGCATCGGCTATTTGGATAAAATACATCTGCCGCTGCTGCCGACCAACAACGTCATGCCGCGCTACACGGTCCTGACCGGCGGGTCGCTGGACGCCGAACTTTCCGAGAACGGAATCCAGAGAAGCTTCTCCGCGATTGCCGGATCCATACGCGGACAATACGCGCTCGGCTACTACAGCAATGCGCCCAGCATCAGCGAGAAGCGCCACTCCATCGAGGTGGGCGTCGATGTTCCAGGTCTCGATGTAACGGCCAAGCAGTTTTACTATCCATCCATGGCATCTGTAGAGCGCTGATGGCGGCGGCCGGGTCCGCTGCAGTCTTCGCGCCCGTTTTTGGACTGGGTGCGGCGGCCATCTGGGGCGCAGCTGACTTTTCCGGCGGACTCGCTTCCAAGCGGGCCGCGCCTGCCTTCGTCGTTGCCGTGGCCCACGGATTCAGCCTGATTCTGTTACTGATTGCGGCGTTTTTGCTCCACACCGCCTCTAACGGCTATGGCTCCAACGGCTATGGATTCTACGGCCTGCTCAGTGGAGTCTTCGGCGGCGCAGGACTGGTCGCGTTCTACAGTGCTTTGGCACGCGGGACAATGGGCCTGTCTGCGGCTGTCTCCGGCGTGGTCACCGCAATCGTTCCTGTGGTGTTCACCTGGATTCATGAGGGGCATGCCGCTCCTCGAAGGCTCACCGGCTTCGCGGTGGCAGCCGTGGCCATCTGGCTGGTCGCGTATACACCTGAACCGGAATCACCGAAACACCCTCACCCGCACGCGCTGGGGCTGGCCACGCTCTCCGGGCTTTGCTTTGGAGCCATGCTGATTTTCATGCACTTCGCCGCGGAGCAGGGCGTACTGCGCGCGCTCATTGCCATGCGGCTCACCAGCACAGCGGTCGCTGTCTTGGCTGGCTCCGTGTTCTGGCTGGCGAAACGGCGGGAAGAGGCCGCCGGGACAGGCTTTCCCTCCGGGAAGATTCTATGGCTCGCAATGCTTGCCGGCGTGCTCGATACCTCGGGCAATCTGCTCTACCTGTTCGCCTCGCTCGCAGGACGGCTGGATATCGCGGCAGTCTTGTCGTCGCTCTATCCGGCAGGAACCATATTGCTGGCCGCCTGGCTGCTCAAGGAGCGCACCACGCGCAGCCAGACAGCGGGCATGGCTTTAGCGCTTGCCGCCGTCGTGCTGATTTCAATTTAGCCGGAGATGCAAAAGGAACCCGGAAGGGAGCATTCAGGGTTCCTTCGAGAAAAGCGGCGCAAACGCCGATTACTTCACTTGCGTGGGAGCGGGCGGCTGAGGAGGAGCCTCGGATTTCGCGATGTTCTCCTGCTTGGGAGCATCGGAACTGTTGATGCCCTTGATGCCTTCCTTGAAGCCCTTGAGCCCTTCGCCCAGGCCTTTGCCCAGCTCAGGCAGCTTGCGCGGTCCAAAGACCAGCAGCGCAATGACCAGAATAATTACGAGATGCGTAGGCGTAAAAAGGTTATCCAGCATGGCAGTGTCTCCCGTTATCCAGACAGTTCTTGCAAACCGCAGGGAAAGCGAATCTCTTTCGCTATTTTTATTGTCGCACAGAGAGCTTTCCCGTGCATAAAGGCGCACAATGCTCTCCGTAGCGGGAACGAGTGAAAGCAAGCGGCTGGATTCACGACGCTCCTGCGGCACGCTTGCCGTATCATGGCTGTCCCGAGTTTAGTTACATTGCTTGAGAGGACAAATTTCCCATGGCCGAACTTTTTATCCGCCACACGCTCGATGTAGACGCGCCCGTTACTACTCTCTGGAAGATTCTCACCCAAAACGAGTTCATCCAGCAGTATATGTTCGGCTGCATCGCAGAAACCGACTGGAAGCCCGGCTCGCCGCTGCTTTGGAAAGGGGCAGCCGACGGCAAGCTCTACGTGAGGGGCAAGGTCGTCTCCATCAAGCCGCCCCACTCGCTCGCATACACCATCATCGACCCCAACAACCCCGCGATTCCGGACATCCCGGAGAACTACCTTACCGTGACCTGCACCCTCAAAGAGCGCGGCAATCACGCCTCCACGCTCGAAATCGCGCAGGGCGATTACTCCACGGTAGCCAACGGCCAGCAGCGCTACGACGACTCAGCCAATGGCGGAGACTTCATCCTGCAAAGCATCAAAAAGCTCGCCGAGGCCCAGGCAAAGTAGATTTACATGCAGAAGAATGGAGCGCACCTATGCGGCCCGCACCCATGGGCAGGACAGAACCCTCGCCCTCAATGTATCGTGAGAGATTACGGGACATCGCAACTGTTTCTGTAACGAGCAGGTTTTTTGGAGGTTTCTCTCGACGTGCGGAAGAGTCTGTTTTCTCTGGTAGCGGCCGTAGCGCTGCTGTCATGCTTTCAACTTCAGGCCCGGGCGCAGTACACGCAGCCCACGGTCGCGCCCAATAACACGCTGTCCAACGTTCGCTACGACTACCGCTGGGAAGTCTATGGCGGCTTCGCCTACTCCCACTTCAACGCCGGTCCTGATCTCATCCAGGGTGCCAACCTCGGCGGATTCGACGTGCAGGCTGCGCGCTTCTTCACGCCGCGCTGGGCCGCCGTCGCCAATGGTCGCGGTTATTACGGAACCAGCGGTGTCGCGCCCAATCCCTACGGCATTGAAGGGCCGTTCGTGAGCGAGCATATGTTCCTGGCCGGCCCCGAATATCGCGGCCCCAGCAACCAGCACATCTCCATGCTCTTCCACGCCCTCGTCGGCGGAGCCTACGGCTATTTCAACCGCGGCCTGCAGGACCAGAACGGAAACCCGGTTCCTCCCGCGAATGTAGGCTTCTTCAACAACCAGTTCACCGTGGCCAGCGCCATCGGCGGATCGATCGACCTCAACCGCTCCCCGCGCCTCGTCTTCCGCATCTCGCCCGACGCCACGCTCACCGACTTCGGCAGCGCTGGAATCCATGAACAGTTTGCCCTTTCGGTTGGCCTCGTCTACCGCCTCGGCCAGGGCTTCCATAAGAAGCGATAGCGTGGATGATTTCCGCAAACTTGGTATACTTGAATTAGGAATAGAGAAAGGCCCGGAAGCCGAAAGCCGAAAGCAGCCGGGCTTTTTTCCTGCCTCAAAGCCGGAAGCGATCAGCTTTTGAAATGCGAGCCGAATTCCTTCCGTTTGAATGGCAGAAGCACAAACATATA
>JBARHV010000419.1:0-1849 GCA_049799415.1 Silvibacterium sp. | reverse complement strand
CTTGGTTTGGAGGGCATCAACCCTCTGGTTAACCGGAGCCACCGATTTGGCGACATATTTCTTTGTCGCACAACCGGAGGCCGCCAACAGCAAGCTCATTGGCAGCGCCATCAACCACAGATTCTGTTTTCGCTGATTCATATAATTTCTCCCCTCTATATTTCCGCCAGCTTTGAGCTAACGCCGTTCGAGCGGAGCCCTGGAGAACCCTAGAGCATTTTCTGCGATACTGTAGATAGCTCTGGCGATTCTTCCGCAAGGGGAGATGGCAACCGCGTATTCAGACGATTTACGGCGAAAACTTCTGGAGGCGCATCAGCGCAAAGAAGGCAGTTTGTCGCAACTGGCGCAGCGCTTTTCCGTCAGCCTCGGGTGGGCGCTGAAAATTTCCTCGCAACTGCGCCGCAGCGGAAAGATGGAGCGGGCCACCGGCCGTCAGCGCGGACCGGCCAGCAAGATCACCGCGGAGATCCAGCAGGAGTTGCAGGACTGGATCGCCAAGCAAGCCGATCTCACCCTTGCGGAACTGCAGCTTCGGTTGTTGGAGCAACGCAAGCTGGAAATCAGCCTCTCGCGCCTGTGGACGGTGCTCAAAGGCCTCGGTTTGCGGCTGAAAAAAAGTCGCTCCACGCCTCCGAACAAGATACCGAAGCGGGGCGTCTCCGACGCTCGGACTGGCGCCACGCCTGCCAACAGATCGACGCGGCGAGCCTGATTTTCCTGGACGAAAGTGGTGTAACCACGGAGATGACGCGGCGCTGGGGCCGCACCGTGGGCGGCGGACGCCGACACGACGCCGTGCCCGCCGGCCGCTGGCGCACCCTGACGTTACTCGGCGCGGTGTCGGTCTCCGGTTGGGTCGCTACCATGGCCATCGAAGCACCCACCGATGGCGACGTGTTCCTGGCGTACCTCGAACAGGTGCTGTGTCCGCACCTGCGGCCCACCCATTGCGTGGTGATGGACAATCTGGCCGCGCACAAAGTGAAGGGTGTGCGTGAGTTGATCGAGGCAACCGGCGCGCGGCTGCTCTATCTGCCGCCGTACTCACCCGACTTCAACCCGATCGAAAAGTGCTGGGCGCAAGTAAAGCAACACCTGCGCGCGGCCAAGGCCCGCTCCCTCTCCGTTCTGGAGCAAGCCATCACCTCAGCTCTCGGCACCCTCACTGCTGACCAAGCCAAGGCCTACTTCCGCCATTGCGGTTATGCTCTACAGAAACCATGAAAATGCTCTAGTTTAAGCTTCGCGACATGTATACGCGCCCGCTTGACAAACGAGCGTGCCCCGCCCTTGTATGTTGGAAGCACGGAGTAAGCAGAGCCCCGCTAGCTGACGGGGCCCTGCGGGTCGCGCAAGATCGTCCCCCGGCCTCGGTTCGATGTTCAGACCGTCCGTAAGTTGGATCTGCGCGACCTGTCTCCGGTCGAAGCCCGAACAGTCACTGGGGCCGGCGATGAGCCGAGCCCGAATTTTACAAGGATGGGAATCCGACCGTGCCAATAAATTTTAACGCAGAACGTTGGGTGGGAATCGACGTCTCCAAGGATTGGATCGACGTGGTGGTGCTGGAGCAGGAAAACAAAATAGAGCAGTTCCGTTGTGAGCGGGAAGCCGGCGCGCTGGAAAAACTGGCGCAGCGGTTGCTCGCGGATCGGCCGCAAGGAGTGGTGCTGGAAGCGACCGGAGGCCTGGAGGTGGCGGTGATTCAGGCGCTGGCCGCCGCGGGGCTGGCGGTGATGCGAGTCAATCCCAAGCGCGCTCGGGATTTCGCGCGGGCCCAGGGATTGCTGGCCAAAACCGATGCGCTGGACGCCTACGCGCTGGCGCTGTTCGGGGCGCGCATGCG
>JBARHV010000418.1:0-3032 GCA_049799415.1 Silvibacterium sp. | reverse complement strand
CTCATCCTTCTCTACGCCGACCTGATGATTCTCGCCGGCATCGTGGTCCTGCTCACCGTACCTTAATTGAATCGAAAGCCCCTGCGCGCCGCCCGTTGCGCCGTGTAGCATGGGCAAAGACGGGGCCTGGCGGGCAACTCCTGCCGCGAAGTACCCATCTTTTTGCCCTGCGGCACATGCTGAAACATGCAAGGAGGATGCAATGTTCAAAGGATTTCGAGACTTCATTCTGCGCGGGAATGTGATGGACCTGGCTGTCGCCGTGATTATCGGCGGAGCGTTCGGCAAGATCGTAAGTTCATTGGTCAGTGACATCATCAACCCGGTGATCGGCTCTACCGTGGGCCAGCCGAACTTCGGCTACATCATTCTTCATCTCGGCAAGGGCAACATCACCATCGGCAACTTCATCAACGCGGTCATCGAGTTTCTGATTGTGGCAGCCGTCGTCTATTTCGTTTTTGTGCTGCCGATGAACTTCATGATGAAAAGGCTGCATCCCGTAGCGCCGCCCGCGCCGCCCGCCACCAAGCCCTGCCCCGAGTGCCTCAGCGAGATTCCCCTGGCTGCGAAGCGGTGCGCCCATTGCACGCAGCCTGTGGCCTAGCTCCAGTTTACGAAATAGCCTCTAAAGTTTTTCAGTGATCTGATCCGATCGGCCGCGATGTAGGCCTGGCGATCGGGAAAGCCCGCTCCCAGCGCGAGTTTTCTCATGTTCGGCCGAACTGGGGGAGACACGGCGAAGGCGTCGCGGCGGGCCAGTAAAATGTATACACTAAATCATTAGGGGGCAGATTCGCGAGGGACAGGTGAGGCCAAGGGTGCCTGCTGCGTCGAATGCCGATGCTTTGACCGTTTTTCCGAGGTTTATAACTCTGGTTCCACATGCAGTGGTATCCGGGTTGACGTCTACTAAGTATGGTATACACTAAACTCCGTGGCCAGTATCCAGCGCAAGATTATCCACGGACACCCCTATTACTACCTCGTCGAGTCGCGCCGCGTAAACGGCCGCCCGCGCCCCGTTGTCCTCCAGTATCTGGGCACAGCAGATAGCTTGCTTCGGCGCTTCCAGCAACCACACGCAGAACCAATCCGCGCCCGCCTGACCCAGTTCGGCGGCGTTGCCGCCCTCTATGATCTGGCCCAGCAGATCCGTCTGGTCGAGCTCATCGACGAACACGCCCCCAAGCGTCACCAGGGACCCTCTCTCGGCCAGTACATGCTGGTGGCAGCCATAAACCGCTGCCTGGCCCCAACCAGCAAGCGGCAGATGCCCGCCTGGCTGGGCGCGACGCCACTGCCACGGTGGTTGGGTGTTTCGGCCGAACAGTTCTCTGCGCAACGCTTCTGGGACAACATGGAGTTGCTGGGAGAGAACCAGATCTCGGCCATCAGCGAAGCGTTGACACGGCGGTTGCTGGAAAGGTTCCAACTCGACCTGAACAGCCTCATCTTCGACTGCACGAACTTTGATACCTTCATCGACACCGAGAACACCAGCAAACTACCGCAGCGGGGTCATGCCAAGAGCAAACGGGAGGACCTGCGCATCGTGGGCCTGGCGCTGCTGGTGAGCGTCGACTTTCACGTCCCCCTTTTGTGGAAGGTCTATCCGGGCAATCAGCATGACAGCGTGAGCTTTCGCGATGCACTGGAAGAGCTGACGCAGCGCTACAAGGTGCTGGCACAGCAGTGCCAGTCGATTACCCTTGTCTTCGACAAAGGCAACAACTCGGCAAGCAACCAGGAGATCCTGGATGCCAGCGGCTTCCATTTTGTGGGTTCGCTGGTCCCGACACACTACTCCGATCTGCTGGCGATTCCGTTGAAGAAGTTCGAGCCCCTCAAGGACACGCGTCTGGAGCCGGTACTGGCGCTGCGGCTAAACCGTGTGGTCTGGGAACAGGAACGTACCCTGGTGGTCACCTTCAGCCCGGAATTGCAGCGCAAGCAGATCCGGGGGATCGAACAGCACTTGGGGAAAAAGCGGCGGGCGCTGGAAGAACTGCAGGCAAAGCTGCGGCGCTCGCTAAGACCGGGCGCCAAGGGAAAAGGCTATACCCGCGAGAGTCTTGAAAAGCAGGTGAAGGAAATCTGTTCCGGCCAACACATCCACAAGATTCTTCCGGTAGCGGTGACAGGAGAGGGAAGGAATCTAAAAATCACCTACCACACGGATGCTGCCGCCTGGGCCCGCATCAAGCTGCAGTTAGGGAAACGGATACTGTTCACCGACCAGAAGGACTGGAGCAATGAACAGATTGTTCTGGGCTATCGCAGTCAGTCGCACGTCGAGGATGCCTTCCGGAGCATGAAGGATCCGTGCTTCCTGGGTTGGGAGCCCATGTTCCATTGGACTGATTCCAAGATACGGGTCCACGCCTTGTACTGTGTGCTGGCGCTGGTCCTGGGAAGCCTGTTGCAGCGCCGGGCGGCGAACAGCGGTTTGTCGCTGAGCATGCATGCGCTGCTCAAGACCCTCGGCGGAATCCAGGAAGTGACTAATCTGTTTCCAGCCGCAGGCAAGTCCGGCTCCCCCGGGCGACCACAGCTGAAGACGACCCTCACAGAGATGGACCCCACGCAGCAAGCGCTGTACCGCCTATTTGCGCTCGATGGCTACCGGCAAGCCTGATTGGGTCGATTTAGGCTATACAAGCTGATCCGTTCCAAAGCGCATCCTGGAGCGGGTTCTTCGCTTTTTCGCCACCGTATTTCGTAAACTGGAGCTAGACTAGAAGAAGTAGCCCGTGTGCCCCAGTCTCGTGAAAAATGGCGAGCCTAACGGAGAGGTGGCAGAGCCCGGTTGAATGCACCTGACTCGAAATCAGGCATAGTCGTAAGGCTATCGGGGGTTCGAATCCCTCCCTCTCCGCCAAATAAATCAAGCAAAAACAGAGATTTTCAGCAACTCAGAAAAAATCAAAAAGGCCGCCCTTTCGTGAGGCTTTTTTAGTCTGCTGGCTGTTTCTGCGGTATGCAAGTCTTCTAGAGTCAGGTGTTTGTGCGTAAATTTGCACCGGTATTGG
>JBARHV010000417.1:0-2099 GCA_049799415.1 Silvibacterium sp. | reverse complement strand
GACTTATACATCGACCAGATCCCCAGCGCATACGCGGCCAGGGATATTACACAAACAACGAATGCGATCATCCGAGCCCCGGCAGGATCGTAATTCATCGGATCGCCGGGATTGAATGCTGCCCCGGCGAACTGGTTCGGATCGATGAGGATCGTCAGCAGCGTGAACGGGCTGAACGTGCCGATCGCCACCGCCAATTCGCTGGGCATTCCGCCGGTGAGAACGGTATACCCGCACCATCCCAGGGCCGCGCACACCCCCACGATGATTCCCACGCTGCCCATCACCGCCCGGACCGTGGTCCGGCACCGCAGCGACATCTGCATACCCAGAATCGCCGCGAACGCACAGACGATGATCAACATCGCCGGCATCGTAATCAGCGCTTCGGGAAACACGATCCACTGAAAATTTCCATCTCCCTCCGCCAGCCAGCGAAGCAGGTCGTGGGCGATGAACAAAAACGCGCTGGCCACCGGCACCGCAACCAGCGGCAGCACGAACGCCACCAACCCGCGCAACTTCCCCCAGATGTAATAGCGGCTGGTGATCGGCGTCGAGAGCAGCAGGTCCAGCGATCCATCCTCTTTTTCCCGCGTCACCGTACTGGCCGCCGCGTTGGCGACGATCAGCAGGATCACCGAAAACTCCACGATCGTCAGCCCCAGCAGCCAGCTCCGCGCCTCGTCCGATCCCAGCTTTCTCGGATATTCTTCGAGTGTGATGCTCGTGATTGCCCCGCTCCCGTCCTGGGCGAAATCCTTCACCTCGTATTTGCCGTAAAGATCATTCGCGCTGCCGGCCGCGTCGCCGATCTTCACTTCCACGTTCTTGTTTACCGGCATTTCCGGCAAGCCGCTCCCCTCGATAAAGAGCGTATTCTTCGCCGGATCGTAGCTGTGATCGATGAACTTTGCGGGCGTCACTTCCGTGCTGTGCATGGCCAGCAGCGCGATCGCCGCCGCCATTCCCAGCACGATGAACCCATACCGCAGGATCGTCGCCCTCGACGCCGATGCCTTGGTTTTCGCCTCGCGCCAGGCGATGGGGTTATGCCAAACCGTGCGCGGCTTGCGCGTCCGGTCGCCGCTGCTCAGCGTCAGCTTCTGAAGAATCCATCCCTTCAAACTCGTCGTCGATTGCGCCAGCCGCCGCAAAAATAGCACCGACGGCAATACCATTACCAAACTTAGAAAAAACATGAAACAGAAATAAAACGTCGCCGGGCTCGTCAGATACCATCCAATCGGCCAGCTCTGATACTGCGGCGGCAAATCCGCCAAATTCGGCGGCAAATAGGATCGGTCGTTGAATATCACCCGCAGCGCCAGAAACGGATTCAGCCCCGTCAGCCAACTCGTGGCCGTTCGCGTCATGTTCCCCGACGCGTCCAGGTAACTGAGGTGGAAAAAATCAACCCGGTCCAGAAGATATAGCCCCACCAGGTAGATCGCGATGAACAGATAAAAGCTGAAGATCGTCCGCCGGGTTCCGATCTTGAACGTCGCGATGGCCATGGCCATGGCCCCGGTAACCATCGCGGTGCTGGCGGCAATCAAAAAGCTGTACACGATGCTCTTGATGGCCACCCCGCCGAAGATTTGCGTCACCGCGAAGATCGGTATGCCGCTAACCAGCAGGGCGACGATGAAAAACAAACGGCTCAGCAGCGACCCCAGCACGATCTGCCCGTTGGTCAGCGGCGTTGACAGCAGAATGTCGTACGTCTGGCTATCCCTCTCCTGCGTGATGGCCCCGGCGGTGAAGATCGGCGCCAGCAGCGCCACCAGTCCCAGTTGCAGATACGACATGTCCTGGAAAAGGATCGCCGAATCCTTGGCCAGCGCCGCCAGATCGCCGGAGCTGTAGCTCGTTCCGCTGGTGGCCAGCACGTACAGCACGACCACGACGAGCAGCCCTAGGTATCCGCATCGGATGATGAGGTCCCGCCGCTTTTTGCCGGCGCTTTCCACGACTCGGCGAAGGATCGGATTTCCCGGAACCAGCCGCCAAAGATAATCCGCTATTCCAAGCAAATCTCACCTGGTCAAGGTGTTACAGAAAATCCAACCACGAAGACACGAAGATCACGAAGACAG
>JBARHV010000416.1:0-1628 GCA_049799415.1 Silvibacterium sp. | reverse complement strand
GGATTGGGTGTCGAAGCCATCCTGTCCACGCAATCACTCCGAGCCACACCCGCCATGCAGGACGATAAGATTGAACCGTTCGGATTTCCAGCCGTCGGAAGCAAGAAACTCACCGCGGCATTCGATGGTGGGCGCATTACCTCCGATGGCGGTGTGATGCTCCTGGCCGCGGCCGAGCGACGCCTCGGGATCGCTGATCGGCTGGCGGTCTTGATCGCCGATCCGCGCAACCCGCTGCTGGTGACGCACAGCGTCGCCGACATTTTGCGCGCCCGAATGCTCGCCATCGCCTGCGGCTATGAGGATGCCGATGATCTCGATCGTCTGCGCACCGATCCCGGCTTTAAACTGGCCTGCGGGCGCTTGCCCGATACCGGCAATGATCTGTGCTCGCAGCCGACGATGTCGCGCTGGGAGAATGCACCGAACCTGCGCGAGATCGTCCGCCTGATGGGGATGATGGTCGACCTCTATTGTTCCAGCTACAAGACGCCTCCCGCGGACGTGACGCTCGACATCGACGATACGGTGGATGTCGTTCACGGCCATCAGCAACTCTCGTTGTTCAACGCGCATTATGACGAACGCTGCTTCCTGCCGATCCATGTCTACGACACGGCGACCTCCCGCCCCGTCGCGGTGCTGCTCCGGCCAGGCAAGACGCCGTCCGGCGAGGAGGTGCGTGGCCATCTGCGACGTCTCGTCCGCCGCATTCGGCGGCACTGGCCACGGACCCGGATCACCGTCCGCGGCGATGGCCATTACGGCCGCCCTGAGGTCATGGAGTGGTGTGAAGAGAACGGCATCGACTTCATCTTTGGCCTGCCCGGCAACGCCGTGCTCGACCGCGCTGTCGAGAAGACCGCTGACGACATTCGAACCCGCCGGGCGCTCGACCAAAAACCGTGCGTGCGCGGTTTCGCCGAGACAAGCTACCGGGCGAAATCCTGGACCAAGGAGCGCCGTGCCTGTGCGCGCATCGAGGCCACCACCAAAGGCCTCGACATCCGCTTCGTCGTCACCAGCGTCACGACCGGTTCGGCCGAGCATATCTACGAGACGCTTTACTGCGCCCGGGGCCAAGCCGAGAACCTGATTAAACTTCACAAGGCTCAGCTCGCCTCCGACCGCACCAGCTGCCGCAGCCCGCTCGCTAACCAGATGCGGCTCATCCTGCACACCGCCGCCTATTGGCTGATCCTCACGGTCCGAGACGCCATTCCCCGGACACACGCGCTCGCCACGGCCGAGTTCACCACCATCCGGCTGCGGATTTTGAAACTCGGCGCCCGCGTCATCGAGATGGCCTCGCGCGTCCGCCTCGCCTTCGCCGCCGCCTGCCCGGACGCTATTCTGATCCGCTACGTCGCGGCAGCGCTGATGCCCACCGGGCCATAATCAACGGGGCCGCCATCGCCCCCGATAACCCGTCTCGAAAATCTCCAGCGCCTACCCCAGAGACCAACAATCAGCGGCGAAACAGACGCAGCGAATGCTCACGCGCTCATCGTGCCAGCGTCGCAGTTCGGTCGCGGTCCGGCTTCGTCCTGAATAAGGGCGGCTAGGCGCCTCTGTCGGAGCGGACATTGTGGGTCATTGAAAGCCTCACCGGATGGATACGAAAATTC
>JBARHV010000415.1:0-3653 GCA_049799415.1 Silvibacterium sp. | reverse complement strand
TTCGCAATCGGATGGAGCGCGCCAGCACCTGATTGGCTTCGAGCAGGGTCTTTTGCCTGGTCACTGCCAGCACGGCGAGCAGCGAGCGCTCCATTTCGGCTTTCAGTTTGGAGAAGACTCGCCCACGCAGCCCCTTATCCGGAACCAGCGAGGCGTAAATTTCCGCAATCCCCAGATCCGCTTTCGCAAGCGACATTTCCACGTTACGTATCAGGTCAATGAACAGCGGAAACTCCTCCATCATCGCCCGCAACAGCGCCGCGCCGCCTGGCTTCTTCGCGTACTCCTCAAGGGCGTGCCCTACGCCAAACCAGCCCGGAACGAGCTGCCGGCTCTGCGTCCATCCAAACACCCACGGAATCGCGCGCAGATTGTCAAAGGTCATCCGCCCGCCGCGCCTTGATGGACGCGACCCGATCTTCGCGTTCTCCAACTCCGCCACCGGAGTCGCCAGCTCGTAAAACTGCAGGACCTCGGGGTCATCGATAATATTGGCGCGATAGAAGTGGAACGACGTCTCTGACAACTCGTCGAGCGCCGCCTCCCACTCCGGCAGCAGCACGCCCGACTGGTGCCCATGCGGGTCCCGCGCGTTGGGCCTGGCAAGGGCATCGAGCGACGCCGCAATCATCAGCTCCAGGTTCCGCTCCGCCAGTACTACGTCGGAATACTTCCAGTTCAGCACCTCACCCTGCTCCGTGATTCGAATCTGCCCGTCAAACGCGTTCACCGGTTGCGCGTAAATCGAGCGATGCGTTGGCCCGCCGCCGCGCCCCACCGTGCCGCCGCGCCCGTGGAACAGCCGCAGTTTAATGCCGCACTCGTGCGCCACCTCGTGCAGGCCGCGGTGCGCCTTGAAAATTTCCCATGTGCTGGTCAGCATCCCTCCGTCTTTATTCGAGTCGGAGTAGCCCAGCATGATTTCCTGCGTGCCGTCCCACGTCTTCAGCAACGCGCGATACTCAGGATTCGTCCACAGCCCGCGGCATACCTCGGGCGCATTCCGCAGGTCCTCAATATACTCAAACAGCGGAACCGGCATCAGCCCCGGGTCATTTCCATGGCCCGCCACATTCACGCCGCCCAGCCGCGCCAGCCACAGCGTCCCCAGCACATCTTCGGCGGTGGCCGCTCCGCTGATCACATATTGCCGAATCGTCTCCGGACTGCATCCCCCTTTCACTTCCGCAATCGTGCGGAAGGCATCAATCACGTTCTGACTCTCCGGGCTAAGCGCCTCGGGAACCTTCCCCGCATTCCCCGCGCACCACGCCGAAGCCTCTTCTAACGCCTTTTTGTGCAGCCGCACATGTTGCCGAATATCCAGCGTGTGCAAATGCAGTCCAAACGTCCGCACCAGCAGCAACAAAGGATCCACCAGCGTCTGCGCCAGCCGCAGTCCATCGTTCTCCGCCAGGCTGCGCCGCAAAATCTCAAGGTCGCTCTGGAACTCCTGCGCCGAGCAGTAGGCCGGCAATGACATCAACAGCGTCTCTACGCTGTTGCGGTCTCCCGGCTCCGCACCCGCCGTCCGCAACAGCCGCGCATGAATGCACACCAGGAACCGCCGGTACATCTCAAACTGAAAATGATGCCCGAAGATTTGCTCCGCGCCCGTCTGCAACTGGCTCTGGTAAGCATTCAGCCGTGCCGTAAGCTCTTCGCTCACCGGCAGCTGCTGCGCCGACGTAGTCAACAGATCGATCAACAGCTGCATCCGCCCGTCGTAATACTTCAGCAGCCGCGTCCGCGCCTCGCGAATCGCATCGCGCGTCACCTCCGTCGTCACGTAAGGGTTCCCGTCGCGGTCTCCGCCGATCCACGATCCAAAACCCAGCAGAATCGGCAGCTCCGACACATCAACGTTCAGGTCGTACTCGCTCTTCAGTGCGGCGGCAATCTCCCGATACAGCCCGGGCAGCGTCTCAAACAGCGAGACGTCGTAGTAATCCAGCCCCATCTTGATCTCGTCCGAAACCTTCGGCCTGCTGCTGCGCACCTCATCCGTCTGCCACAGCCCCGTGACCTCCGCCACCAGAGCCGCTTCCAAC
This sequence comes from Silvibacterium sp., assembly GCA_049799415.1. Classification (GTDB taxonomy): domain Bacteria; phylum Acidobacteriota; class Terriglobia; order Terriglobales; family Acidobacteriaceae; genus Silvibacterium. Next base: position 1,602 of record JBARHV010000415.1, on the reverse strand, counting down.
GCCGTCAGCTCTTCATCCGGAACCGGAATCCGGTCCAGCCGTTCCAGAAATTCCCCGATGCGCCGCCGCTTGCTCAGCACCGACCGACGCGCAACTTCCGTAGGGTGCGCCGTGAACACCGGCACAATATAAATCTTCCGCAGCCACTCCAGCGCCTCATCGGCGGAAATACCCACGCGCCGCATCGCGCGCAAAGTTCCACGCAGCGTGCCGCGCAGTGCGCCCGCCGACGCGACCGCAGATGCAGCCGTAGACGCAGCGGTAGATGTGCCCTGTCCCTGCTTGTCGATTCCGATTTGCGCCGACAACCGCCGCCGCTTGCGGTGGTTCGTCTCAGCCAGGTTGATCAACTCGAAGTAAAACGCAAAGGCCCGGCTCAACTGATACGCCAGTTCCACCGGCATCGCGTTCACTTTCAGCACCGCAAGCTGCAACAGCTCGTCGGCCTCCTGCAGCGAACCCTCGGCCTGCGCCTCGCGTCGCCGAATCGCCGCCTGGCGCAGTTCCTCGACTTTTTCAAACAGAGCGTCGCCGGCCTGCTCGCGCAAAACCTCACCCAGCAACATGCCCAGCGAGCGCACATCGCGCCGCAGCGGAGCCTCTTTCAAATCACCGGTACGCGCCTCAAGCTCCGCAAGCCGCTCGGCCCAACTATCAGGTTTCCAAAGAGATGGCATCACTTCAATTATGCCTTACGTGCCTTGTCCTCCCTCTGAGCCAATTCTTGGAGTCGACCGGACGAGCGAATTGCTGAGACGATAGATTTGGAAGGATGGACCGCCTCATACAGACAGGGGAGTGATACCAGCCGGTACCCAGGTTTCCAAGGCGGGCCTTCAAAGGATCACGCATGAGCAAAGGGCGCATGGAAGCCTTCAGCGACGGGGTTCTTGCTGTCATCATCACCGTCATGGTGCTGGAGATGAAAACCCCGCTTGGAACGAACCTTGCAGCATTGAAGCCGGTGATTCCAGTGTTCCTCAGTTACATTCTGAGTTTTATCTACATTGGCATCTACTGGAACAACCATCATCATTTACTCCACGCAACTCAGCACGTGAACGGCGCAACTCTGTGGGCCAACCTGCACCTGCTCTTTTGGCTGTCCCTCGTTCCATTCGCCACAGCCTGGATTGGAGAAAATCGCCTTGATCCATGGCCGGTTGCTGTATACGGCATTGTGCTGATGATGGCGGGCGTCGCGTATTTCATCCTCACCCGCATTCTCGTTCACCTTCATGGGCAAGGTTCAGCGTTAGCCAACTCGATCGGGCGGGACACTAAAGGCAAGATTTCCATTGTCATTTACGCCATTGCCATTCCGCTGGCCTTCGCAAAGCCATGGATAGCCGGTGCAGGTTACGTCATTGTCGCCATCATGTGGCTGATCCCCGACAGGAGAATCGAGAAAACCATCGCGGAATAGAGCCTCACTGTACCTGGGCCAAAGCGGCAGTGGGCGTGACATGCCCAGGGAAGGCAACCGGTCAATACATCTGCCGCTGATCCGCTTTTTTAGCTGACCGCCTCTTCCACCAGCTCCATCAGCTCTTCCCACTCAGCCGTCAGTGTGGTGTGCTGCTCGCGCAGCACGTCCAGCTC
>JBARHV010000414.1:0-29615 GCA_049799415.1 Silvibacterium sp. | reverse complement strand
GCCCTTGCCTGGAGCTATGCCTCGCTGCTGCGACCCGACGGCGCGCTCATCGCCGTTGCCCTGTTCCCTGCCATGATCTGGTACGGACGCAAACGCTGGGGCACAATGCGCATGACAAAATTTGCCCTCGCTGCTGCGCTCCTGTCCATTCTGCCCTTCATTCCCTGGACCATCCGCAACTGGCGCACCTTTCATGTCTTCCAGCCGCTCGCTCCGCGCTCCGCCACCGACCCCGGAGAATACACCGACCCCGGCTTCGAACGCTGGACCAAAACCGTATGCGTCGACCTCACCTGCACCTCGGAGATCTACTGGAACGCCAACAGCGACGAGATAAAAATGGACGACCTGCCCGCGCGTGCCTTCGATTCTCCGGCGCAGTACCAGCAGACCAGGCAACTTCTCGACGATTACAACCAGACCACGACAATCACGCCCGCGCTCGATGCCCGCTTCGCCACGCTCGCCGCCGAGCGCATCCACGCCCATCCCTTACGCTATTACCTTGTGCTGCCCGCGGCGCGCGTCGCCGATATGTGGCTGCGCCCGCGCACTGAAATGCTATGGATTGAACTGCGCTGGTGGCAATTCCAGAAACATGAGGGAGAAACCATCTTTGCCTGGAGCTACGCCGGGTTCAACCTGCTCTATCTCATCTTCGCGGCCTTCGGACTAAAGAAATGGCCGCCGCTCGCCGCAGCCATGCTCGCTTTTATGCTCATGCGCTGCGCGCTGCTGGCCACCATCGCAGCTCCCGAACCGCGCTACACGCTCGAATGTTTCCCGATGATCATTGCGTTGGCAGCAATCGCTTTGACAAAGAAAAAGACTGGGATGTCAACCACGCCCTGAATTCGAACAGAGTCCCGCTGACCGCTTTTGAGCTGACCGGACTTTAGCTGACCGCTTCACCAGCTAGCCGCTTCTTAGCTCACTTGGTCGATACCTGCGTCCCCGGAGCCACCACTAGCACAAACGCGCTGGCCGGAGCCTCATTCAACCGGATATTCGAGTACACCGCTGTCCGCCAGTCGCCGCTGTCCTGAAAAGCCTGCTGCTTCAGCGATACGCCGCGCTTCGCATCGATCCATACCGTGATGTGCGTAAACTGATCGCTCGGAACCTTCGGCGTCAGGTCCAGCTTGGCCGCTTGCACACCGTCCACGGCCTCCGTGCCCAGGTACTGGATGTTCCAGTTCGCTGCGAGGTCCTTGCCGCTCCCGCCAAAGCCAAGCGTCAGGTAGCGCTCGTAGTTCGATCCCGCCTTCAGAATCGTCTCCTGCTTCACCGCCGGCTGGTAATAGTCGAGCTGGCCGTCTTTGTAGAGCACGTCTTTCAGGGAAGCATCGCCATTATCGGTCTTCACACGCATCATCATCTGCGTCGATCCACCCGCGCGCCGAAAGGCAATCGTGCCCTTCTGCACATCATGGCTCTGCACCACCGCCGTATAGGTGTCCGCGACAAAATCAGCCTGCGCGCCCTGGAAGCGCTCCGAGGTCGCATCCATCTGGCTCAGCACTTTCTGCAAATCCGCGTTCTGTGCCAGTGCCGCCGTCGATCCCAGCGCCGCTACAGCGGCCAAAGCAACGATCTTGAGTCGATTTCCCATAAACATAAATTTGCTGCCCTCAGCCAAAGCAAAGCTGAACCTTGGAACACCATCTTCTCTGAGCGCTTTCCCGCGCCCTGTTCCCTGTGCTCTGTTCCCTATCTGTGCGCCCATACCCGATAGGAAAGGACTCTTCCGCCCGGCTCCTTCACCGCTTCGTAGCTGCTCAGCGTCACCGCACCCGATACAGCCTCGATCTGCTCTTCCAGCTGCGTTTCCAGGGGCGCGCCGCCGGCATGGATGTCCGCCGCCGGAATATCGTATACATAAGTGCTGGGGCCGGTGATCTTCACCAGCACGCTGTCCGCCGCGAGCTTGTCCGGCTGAGGACGGTCGCCGTAGTTCCACACAAAAGGCGTTATGAAGATGAAAGCCAGGATCAGCGTCACCATCACGTCGTAATGGAAGCTGCCCCGCTCATAGGTCCAGAAGAAATAGCTCTTCAGAATGCGTCCCACTTGCCTACTTCTCCCCCTTGCGATTCCGGGCCTCAATTACCGTAAGCCCACCCATATAGGGTACCAGCGCATCCGGTATCCGTACCGATCCATCGGCCTGCTGGTAGTTCTCGACGATCGCCAGCCATGTGCGTCCCACTGCCAGTCCGCTGCCGTTCAGCGTGTGCAGCAGCGCGGATTTGTTCTGTCCCTTTGGCCGGTAGCGGATATTTGCCCGCCGCGACTGAAAGTCGGCAAAGTTCGAGCACGAAGAGATCTCGCGATAAAGATTCTGCCCCGGCAGCCAGACCTCAAGGTCATACGTCTTCGCCGAGCTGAAGCCCATATCGCCGGTGCACAGCAGCACGCGCCGGTAAGACAAACCCAGCCGCTCCAGAATTATCTCCGCATTGCGCGTCAGCTTTTCATGCTCGGCCTCGCTCTCTTCCGGCCGCGCAAACTTCACCAGCTCCACTTTTTGAAATTGGTGCTGGCGAATAATCCCGCGCACATCTTTTCCATATGACCCAGCTTCCGACCGGAAACACGGCGTATACGCCACCAGTGACCGCGTAAGCTCCGCGTCGTCCAGCACCTCATCGCGGTAAAGGTTCGTTACTGGAACCTCCGCAGTAGGAATCAGCCAGTGGTCGTTGTCGCGATACGCGCCCGGCTCGTAGCCCTGCTCATCCGCACAGCGAAACAGGTCTTCGGCAAACTTCGGCAGCTGCCCGGTGCCATACAGCGACTTGCTGTTGACCATGAACGGAGGCAGCACCTCCGTATAGCCATGCTCGCGTGTATGAATGTCGAGCATAAAGCTGATGAGCGCCCGCTCCAGCCGTGCCCCCTCGCCCCAGTACACCGCGAACCGCGCTCCAGAGAGCTTCGCAGCTCGCTCGAAATCCAGAATCCCCAGCTGCTCGCCCAGCTCCCAGTGCGGCTTCGCGGCAAAATCAAACCGCGCGGGCTCGCCCACACGCTTGATCTCAACATTGTCCTGCTCGCTCTTGCCCACCGGCACATCGGCCAAAGGCAAATTCGGAATCCGCGCCAGAATAGCCTGCATTTTCGCCTCGGACTCCGCCGCCGCAGCCTCTAGCCCCTCCATGCGTAACTTGAACGGCCGTGCTTGCTCCAACAGCGCCGCAGCATCTTGTCCAGACCTCTTTAGCCGCGCCACATCCTCGCTCAACTTGTTGAGTTGTGCTTTGAGCTGTTCCGCTTCGGTAATGCGCACACGCCGCTGAATATCCAGCGCACGAAAATTCACCAACAACTCCGCCGGATCCTGTCCCCGGTCGCGAAGCTTCGCCTCCACCAACTCCAGGTTGGCGCGTACAAATGACAAATCGAGCATAGAAGCTAAGTTTACTAGAGGCGTGGATTCACCTTGTGTGTCGGAAGCGCCTCGCATGTGAAATCGCGCCTCACGCGCGACCACCGGGAGCGGCTACGGTGTCGGAATCAGCCTGGCGCGAAGCGCGTGCGCCTGGACGGCCAGTCCTGAGATACTAAAACCGTTATGCCGACGCTCAAACGACTCGCCGCACTCGTCCTCGTTTGCACGCTCACGTTCGTTTACATCCCGCGCGCGCGCGCTACCGCTTACGACAACCACCCCAAGCTGGTCATCATTCTCGTGCTCGACCAGTTCCGTGCCGACTATCTTGAGCGCTACCGTGCCGACTTCAAGGCCCGCGGCTTCAATCTCTTCCTCAATCACGGAGCCTGGTTTCCCGACTGCTACTTCGACTACGCCAACACTGAAACCGCGCCCGGCCACGCCACCATTGGCACCGGAGCCTACACCGACGGCCACGGCATCGGCGGCAACTCCTGGTGGGACCTCGACCGCAGCAAGGACCATCCCGTCACTTCGGTAGAAGACGAACGCTATGCCCTCGTCGGCATGCCCGCCGGAGCAAAGACCACCCCCGGCGCATCGCCGCTCAACCTGCGCGCGTCTACAGTGGGAGACGAGCTGCGCCTCGACACCCTCGGGCAGTCCGAGGTCTTCGGCGTTTCGCTCAAAGACCGTGCCGCCATTCTGCCCGCCGGTGCTACCGCGAATGGAGCCTTCTGGATCGATCCCGTCTCCGGACGCTTCATCACCTCGACCTATTACATGCAGCAGCTTCCCGACTGGGCCGAGGCCTTCGACGACGGCGGACGCATCGCGCAAGCCGTGCAGGAAGCCGGCAACCTCGTCAACACGAAGAATTTCTTCAACGACGTAGGCCCCACCACCTCTGCCGTAAGCTACGAACTCGACTTCGCCAAGGCTCTCATCACCGGCGAAAGCCTCGGCCAGCATGACACGACCGACATGCTGACCCTCAGCATCTCGTCCACCGATATCCTCGGCCACCGCGTCGGCCCCGACTCGCCCGAGCAGCGCGCCATGGTCGATGCCGTCGACGCCGACCTCAGCGATTTCTTCGACTGGCTGGACAAGAATGTTCCCGGCGGCCTCGGCAACGTTTGGATCGCCCTCACCGCCGACCACGGCATCGCGCCCGTGCCCTCCGTCGCCGCCAAACTCGGCCTGAACGCGGCGGGCATCAACATGAAGAAGCTCTCCGATGATGTGAACTACACCCTCAACATGAAGTTCTCACCCGGCGAAAAGGTCGCGTACCTGCTGCCCGACCAGACCCTCCCCTATATGGAGCTGAATCCGCCCGCGTTCAACCGCGCCGGGATCAACGAGCAGGAGGCCGAAGAGGCCGTGCAGAATGCCCTGCCGGCAGCCTTCGAAGACCTGGTGAAGGAGGCCGCTCCGGCTCAATCCCCGGCCCCGTCTCCATCATCGACACCTGCAACAACGGCACCACCCTCAACCCCGTCGGCTACTCCGTCCGCAACCCCATCGGCTGCCGCGCCTGCAACCCCGACCGGCAAGCTGCCGCCTGTTCCCCGTCTCTTCCGCAGCTATACGCGCCTTGAAATGGCCTCCGGACTGCTCCCGGAAACACCCTTCGGCCAGATCATTGCGCACAGCTACACGCCCAACGGCGGCTGGTACGTCATGCTCGTCACCGACGCCTTCCAGATGCAGGGAACGGGCAAGTCCGGCACCAACCACTTCACGCCATACTCCTACGACCGCCATGTGCCGCTCGCGTTTTACGGCGCACCCTTCGCGCCCGGAACCTACCGTGGCCGCGTTCAGCCGGTCGACATTGCCGCTACCTTCGCTTCGCTGCTCGGCGTCAACCAACCCTCAGCATCCGTTGGCCAGATTCTTACCCAGTCGCTCAAGCCGGAGTCTCAGGTCAGCTACCCCAAGCCTCCTGTGGCTCGCCGCGCCCGCAAGCGCGTTCACCGCGCCGTACAAAATTCCGCCGCTACCGGGAAGCAGCCTTGAAGACAGACATGCGCGTACAGTTCGCCGGCATCCCGCTTGAAAACCCGGTGCTTGCCGCCAGCGGGACCTTCGGCTATGGCGTCGAGTTTGAAGACATCGTATCGCTCGAAAAGATCGGCGGCTTCGTCACGAAAGGCATCTCCCGCGAGCCTATGGCCGGCAATCAGGCTCCGCGCATTGTTGAAACAGCAGCTGGAATGATGAACGCCATCGGCCTCCAGAACATCGGCGTCCGGGGCTTCCTCGAGAAAAAGCTGCCCGAACTGCGCCGTTATCCAAAATGCGCCGTCATCGTCAATGTCTTCGGCTCAAATGTCGCCGACTACCTTGAGGTCATCCGCCAGCTCAATGACGCCGACGGCATCGCCGCTTATGAGCTGAACGCCTCCTGCCCCAACACCAGCCACGGAGGCATGGCCTTCGGCACCGACACCATGACGCTCGATGAATTGGTCTGGCGCGCGAAGCAAATCTCCCGCCGCCCCCTCATCGTCAAGCTCTCGCCCAACGTCACATCCATTCCCACCATGGCCCGCTGCGCGGAGAACGCCGGGGCCGACGCGCTCTCGCTCGTCAACACCTTCGTCTCGCTCTCCATCGACATTGAAACCCGCCGCCCGCGCATCGCCAACATCACCGGAGGCCTCTCCGGGCCGGCCATCAAGCCCATCGCCGTGCGTATGGTTTGGGAGGCGGCCCAGTCCGTCAAAATCCCCATCATGGGCCTCGGAGGCATCACCACTCCGGAAGACGCGGTCGAATTTCTCCTCGCAGGAGCCACCGCCGTGCAGGTTGGAACCGCCAGCTATGCCGACCCCCGCGCCGTCGAGAGCATCGCCAAAGGCCTCGAAAGCTGGTGCATCCGCCACCACGTTGAAAAAGCTGCCAATCTCATCGGCACGCTGGACACATCCAGACCGCAATAAGCCAATTCGCAACCCGGATGCAGCTCTATCCTTCGGTATGATTGCTGCCAGCATCCAAGGAGCATCCCGCAATGCCAGAAGCGTCCCACACAACCTGCTGCATTGTCGGCGGAGGCCCTGCCGGAGTCATGACCGGCTATCTGCTCGCGCGCTCCGGCGTGCGCGTCATCGTGCTCGAAAAGCACAAGGACTTCTTCCGCGACTTCCGCGGAGACACCGTTCACCCATCGACACTCGATCTCTTCCACGAGTTAGGACTGCTCGATGACTTCCTGAAAATTCCTCACCAGGAAATGCCCACCGTCGGCGGCAGGTTTGGCGATTACACTTTCACCGCAGCCGACTTCCGTCACCTTCCCACGCGCTGCAAATTTATTGCGCTCATGCCGCAATGGGATCTGCTCAACTTCCTCGCCGAACGGGGAAAGCAGTTTCCCGCCTTCGATCTCCGCATGGAGCACGAAGCCATCGGCCTCCTCACCAGCAATGGCCGCGTCACAGGAGTCGAAGTTAAAACCCCATCCGGCAACGTACAGATTCATGCCGACCTGGTCATTGGTTGTGACGGACGCCATTCCATCACCCGCCAGGCCGCGCACATGGAAGTCACTGAGCTCGGCGTGCCGATTGATGTGCTCTGGTTCCACATCAGCCGCAAAGCCACTGACCCTGAAGCCGCGCTCGGCAATGTGAATTACGGCAAAGCACTCGTGCTGATCAATCGCAGCGATTATTTTCAGGCCGGTCTCATCATTCGCAAAGGCTCCTCCGATCAGATCCGACAGAATGGCCTCGATGCCTTTCAGCATGATATCGCCCAGATCGCGCCTTTCCTTAGCGACCGCGTCTCCGAACTCAACGATTGGGACGAGATCAAGCTGCTTTCCGTCCAGATCAACCGCCTGAAGCAATGGCGCCAGCCCGGACTGCTCTGCATCGGCGATGCGGCCCACGCCATGTCGCCTGCGGGAGGTGTGGGCATCAACCTCGCCGTGCAGGATGCGGTCGCTACCGCTAACCTGCTTGCTAAGTCCCTACGCGAAGGAAAGGTTACGGAAGACCTGCTGGCACAGGTACAAAAACGCCGCGAATTTCCCGTCCGCGTCACGCAGCGCGTACAGGCCGCGGCACACAGAGCGTTTGCATCCATCTTTAACAACCCAGGCCCCGCCAAAGCGCCATGGCAGTTAAAGTTTGCCGTACATGTTCCCGGATTTCAGCGACTCCTGGCCCGCATGGTAGGCATAGGAGTCCGTCCCGAACACATAAAGCTCAAGCCGGAAACAAAAGAAGTTTAAAGAAGATTACTTTTCCCGACCAAAGGGAGGGCCGGAAAGGTAAGCACTACGAGGGCGCCGAAGGCGCGTGTGCCTGAGAGCCTGCCCTGAGCGGAGCCGAAGGGGCCAGTCCTCAGGCGGCGTTGCGTGGGGAGCTGTCGGTTCCGTTGTGCGGCAGACGGCTCTGCAGCATGCGCGCCTGGGCCAGCGCCATCCCTGTCAGGTAGACGGGAACAGGGGTGGCCACGGCCACCAGCACCCACAGCACCAGCGAAAACAGCAGACCGAACATCGCACCCATCTGCAGCGACAGCGCGACGTAGCGCCCGTCCAGGTGCATGACCAGAACCCAGTCCCGCAGCGGCTGCACATGGTGAATGACCGCCAAAGCCAGAAGAAACGCCAGGATCGAAAGCGAGCTCAGGGCAATCAGCGTTACGTCAACAATGCGATGAAGCCGCTGGCGATTGCGGCAGCGGACGCAAGTCTCAAGATGTTCTTCGTAGTCGGTGCGCATCTCCGGAGAAATGCCGGAGATGTCATAGCGCCAGCTCGAAAGAATATCGCCTACGACTTGGTCAGTGCACATTGCCATCGTTTGTAGAAACCCTGTGCTCCCGCTTGCTCCGGAGAATAACATTAAATCCCGGCTTCACCAGCCGCTTCTCATCCGAAACATTGAAAGGGAGCGTCACCTCTAAGTATAAATCAGCGTTGCGTTTGCTGGCCGGGAAACACTTGCGACCAGCACAGTCTGAAGTAGTTACAAAAGAATAGATTCGAGCGGCCGGTCCTGGGTCGCAAGTAAAAGCTTGTTCGCCAGCAGATTCATCCGTCCCCGCAGCGCCCGCTCCGCCGATACCCGCGCCAGCTCTGGCAAATTATTGCTCTCCGAGAGATGCGCCAGCACCACATACGCCGCGCCGCCATCGTATTCGCTTTCCAGAAACTCCGCCGCCGCCAGGTTCGACATGTGGCCAACGCGCGACATCACCCGCTGCTTCACGCTCCACGGATACGGCCCGTCGCGCAGCATGTCCAGGTCATGGTTCGACTCCAGCATCAGCACGTCGCACTCTTTTAGATGCCGCTTCGCATTGGGAGGCATGTACCCCAGATCGGTCGCCAGCCCAATCCGCACGCCGTCGGCCTCAAACACAAACCCCACCGGGTCCGCCGCGTCATGCGGAATCGTGAACGGAGTCACCGCAATATCGCCCACCGAGAACTCTTCACCCGAAGCAAAATATTCAACCCCGGGAAGCGAGCATGGGTCACCTTTTTCCGGATCAGCTTTTTCCGGTTCGATTGTTTCGATCTCAGTTTCTGTCGCCGCAGCCAGCGAAACCGCGGCCAGATCCTCGCGTTCCCAGTTTTCGGAGTCCGCGCCGGTGCTTCCTTCCCCTGAACCCTGAGCACTGGGCACTGAGCCCTCAGCCATGGCCTTGCGCGCCGCCAGCCAGTCCGCATAGGTCATCCGTTTGCGCGGAGTCATCCAGCGCATCCACGCCCGGTGCGTCGCCTCGGTAAAGTAGACAGGAATTCCCAGCCTGCGCGCCGTAACCGCCAGCCCCTGCACATGGTCCTGGTGCTCATGGGTAATCAGAATTGCGTCCAGCGTGCGCGGGTCTTCTCCGGCAGCCGCCATGCGCTTGAAAAGTTCGCGGCAGGAGACGCCCGCATCCACCAGAATCCGCGTTCGCGACGAGGAGACAACCGTGCTGTTGCCCTTGGAACCACTGGCCAGCACCGTCATCTTTACCATGTTGTGAGAATACGCCCGAAGCGTGTGGAAGTGCAGGTATTTCAGCCAGCCGAACCAGTCCGGCTACCCGCCGCCGCGAAAGGACGCAGCGCAATTCGGTTAAGATGGGAAATCCCAAATCCCAGGAAGCTACATGCTGACAGAAGCAGAAATCCGGCAATTCGCCGACGATTGGATCGGCGCATGGAACTCTCACGACCTCGACGCCATTGTGTCGCACTACGCACCGGACGTCGTTCTGACCTCGCCGGCCGCGGCAAAACTTTTGCAGGATTCTTCCGGAACGGTCGCAGGCAAGGACGCGCTGCGCCGCTATTTCGGGCGGGGGCTCGAGGCCTACCCCAATGTCACCTTCGAGCTCGTGGATGTGCTGTGGGGAATCTCCAGCATCCTGCTCTACTTCAAAAACCAGAGGGGCACGATGACGGGCGAGTTCATGGAACTGGACGCAAACCAAAAAATTATCCGAGTGGTCGCGAATTACAGCGCATGAGGCTGGATGCGCCCAGCCATAGAGAAGTGATCCTCTATGGCTGGACTATTTCGGGCATTTGCAGTGGATTGGTACCTGCGTGATTCATTTTCGGTTGAAGGTCATGACGGGTGTTTTTAGTATCTGGGTGGGCACATCGATGCCAGCCATGCGGAGGGTGTTTTTGTCTTCCGGCGAAAGGCTTGGAGGCGTGTAGACGGCCTGGAAGCTGTAGGTGCCCGAACCCTCTTCGAGGGAAAAGTCCGATCGTTTGACGGTGATGTGCAGGGATTCTGCTGGGCGCAGGACGGTCCATGTATCCGACTCGCGCAATATATCGCTGTAGAGCAGGACTGCGTCGGCGATGCAGCTCTTGCCTAGGGCTGTCGGCTTCGTACCCGGCGCCGGGGTGAAATGCACGATGAACTGGACGGATCCGTTCGTAAGGCATTGACACGCAGCGGCAGGCGGCGGGAGGCGAACTTCATGGTCGCTGCGGTTGACGAGCAGGATGGTGAAGGACGCGGGCAGTTCAGCCTGCATGTCTTTGGGCTGCATTACCAGCTGCAGTGGCTGCGATTGCGTGTTTGCATGTGGCACGGGCGACGCTGCCTGGGCGATGGCCGCTGCGGGCAGGACTGCCGTGAATGCCAGCAAGAGATGCCTGGGGATGTTCATTTCTGTCGGCCTCTAAATCCTTGATGGATAATAGACGGAGTGCGGAGCGAAAGGATGGATGACAGGGCAAGAGCGGGCGCGGGTGTTATCGGTACCAGTCTCTCGTGCCCTCTGCCCTGAATCAGCAAACAATCCGTTGACCGCTCGTTAGCTGACCGGACTCTAGCTAACCGGACTCATAGCCACCCGCCTCACCAGCTACCTGCTCTTTAGCTGTATTTATAAAACCCTCTCCCGCTCTTGCGACCCAGCCAGCCCGCGTCCACCATCCGTATCAATAAAGGACAAGGCCTGTATTTCGGATCACCCAGCCCATCCTGCAGCACGCGCATAATGTCCAGGCAAACATCCAGGCCGATAAAATCCGCCAGCGTCAGCGGCCCCATCGGATGCGCCATTCCCAGCTTGAATACTTCGTCTACTGCTTCGGCAGTCGCCACGCCCTCCATCACCGCGTACATGGCCTCATTCAGCAGCGGCATCAGCACCCGGTTCGACACAAACCCGGGCGCATCGTTCACCTCCACCGGAGTCTTCCCCAGCTTCTCCGCCAGCGCCTTCACCGTGTCATAGGTTTCCTGCGAGGTCTGCAAGCCGCGAATCACCTCCACCAGCTTCATCACCGGAACAGGGTTGAAGAAGTGCATCCCGATCACTCGCTCCGGCCTGCCCGTTTGAGCCGCCAGCTTCGTGACGGAAATAGAAGACGTGTTCGATGCCAGAATCACCCCGGCAGGAAGAATTGAATCCAGCTCCGCGAAGATCGCACGCTTCACCTCGAAGCGCTCGGTGGCTGCCTCCACCACAAAGTCGCAGTCCATCAGCGAAGCCCGCTCCAGCGTCCCCGCAATCCGCCCCAGCGCCGCGTCCATCTCTGCTTGCGTCAACTTTGCCTTGGCAACCTCGCGCGCAAGGTTCTTGCGAATCGTCTCCAGCCCACGGTCCAGAAACCGCTGCTCCACCTCGCACAGCCGCACCGCAAAACCGGCCCGCGCAAACACATGGGCGATGCCGTTGCCCATCGTGCCCGCGCCAATCACACCCACAGTCCTGATCTCAGCCACCTGTCGCTCCTCGAAACACTGAAGTCTACCAAGAAGTGGGAGAAGCTGGTGGAGCGGTCTGTTAAGTTCCGGTCAGCGAAAGCCCGGTCAGCTTAGTTCCGGCCAGCGAAAATCACGCCAGCAGGAAATCAACCCTGTTAACCCATCTCAATAGATGCACTGGTGCTCACCCGTTCAAGAACCACGCTGGCCGCATTATCAGCTGACCGGAACTTAACAGACCGCACTACCAGCTAACCGCTTCATCAGCGAGCAGAAGTATGGGCTGGACGAAGGGGAGCAGTGATAAGTCCCCAACATCCAGCCCATTGGACCCTGAAACGGGTCGAGGTGATATTCTGAGTGTACGCCCCTTGCAGGGCGAGTCAAGAGATTTCCGAAGCCTGTTTTTTGAGAGACTTTCCGGCCTCTTTTTTATAGGATTTCAGGAGATGCGGTAGAGGTGTATTCCGCTGCATTGACACTCGAATTTCCGCTCTGTTACAACCAAGTGTCCGCAATCCAACCCAATAGATTCTTCCCGTATTTATCGGCGAAATCATGGTGAATGAATTACTGCGCCAACTCGGTGATCTTGTGCTCGGCTCTGTGCCGACCATGCTCATTTTCCTCGTCCTGGTCTTTGCCTACCGGTTCATCCTTTATGGGCCGCTGGTAAAGATGCTCGCCGAACGGCGCGCGCGCACCACCGGAGCCATCGAAGCGGCCCAGGCGGCCATCGCCGCAGCCGACGCCAAAACCCAGGAATACGAGGCAAAATTGCGCGCCGCACGCGCCGAGATCTTCCACCAGCGCGAGCATCGCGTCCAGCAATGGGCTGCGCAGAAGGACGCTGCGCTTGCCTCGGCCCGGCTCGCGGCGCAGGAGCGCGTCGCCCAGGCCCGCACCGGCATTGAAGCTGAAGCCGAAGCCGCGCGCCGCCACATTGAAAACGCCGCCGGCCAGCTCGCCGCGCAGGTTCTTGCGGCAGTGCTCCCCGGCCGCCTGGAGGAGGCGCGATGAAACTGCTTTCCACAATCGCCCTGCGACTCGGCGTGGCTCTTCTTCTGCTTACTTCCCTTACCGGATCGGCCCCGTGCCTTTACGCGCAATCTGCTGCGGCGAATGCCCGGAAGAGCGTATCCAGAGCCGAAAAGGTCGACGCACCTGAAACCAACTCTCAGCTTGAGGCCTTCCGCCACTCGCCCGCGGTAAAGAGCCTCGCGCAGCACCTGCACCTCAGCACTGAAACAACAGCCAAAATCTTCGAGGACCTGAACTCAGCCATCATGATTGGCGCAATCCTCTGGTTCCTCTTCCGCTTCGTCCCCAGGATGTATCGCAAGCGGTCGGAAACCTTGCAGAAGCAGCTTTTCGATGCCAAGCTTGCAACCACTGAGGCCAACGAAAGACTTGCCGTCGTCGAGGAGCGACTGTCCAAGCTGGGGATTGAGATCGACGCCATCCGCGAGCAGACGGAGCGTGACAGCGTCACCGACGAAAAGCGCATCCGCGACTCGCTCGAAGTCGAAAAGCAGCGCCTTGTAGCCTCTGTCGACCAGGAGATTGAAGCTGCCGGCGCGGCAGCCCGGCGCGATCTGAAGAAATACGCCGCCAGCCTGGCCGTCGATCGTGCCGCAGCGGAGATTCGTCTCAGCGCAGACGACGATCGCGCGCTTATCCGCTCCTTCGGACAGAACTTCAGCAAAGAAGACACCAGAGGAGAGCGCAACTGATGTCCGTCTTCACCGCACGCTACGCCCGCGCCCTCGCCGATGTGGTCTTCCAGGAGCACTTGAGCACGGAAGCCGTCCAGTCCGACCTCAACGACTTCGCCGCTGCATGGCACGAGAGCGCCAATCTGCGCGAAGTCTTCCTCGATCCCTCGTTTCCCGCCGTGCAAAAAGTCGCGATTCTTGACAAGCTCAACACCCGGCTGAAAATGTCGCAGCAGGTGCGCAACTTCATCGCAGTGCTCATCAACCACGACCGGCTGGAGGCCTTCGACGAAGTTCTCCTCGACTTCCGGCACGAGATGAATCTGCGCCTCAACATCGCCGAGGTTGAAGTGACGACCGCACGCAGGCTCGACGAGCAGGAACGCAAATCACTCGAAGCGCAGGTTGCCGACATGACAAAGAGCGCAATCAGCGCGAAATTTCGCGAGGACCCATCGCTGGTCGGCGGCGTCATCATCCAAGTAGGCAGCACCGTCTACGATGACTCGGTACGCGGGCGATTAAACCGGCTCAAAGAGCAACTGGCGGCCAGCTGAATCAGCTAATTCACCGCACACAAGACAAACGCTACAGAAATCCGATAGAAAAGTGACACATGGCGCAGATTAAGGCAGATGAAATCACCGCGCTCCTGAAGGAGCAGATCGCAAACTACGACGCGAAGGTCCGCGTCGACGAGGTCGGCACCATCATCTCGCTCGGCGACGGCATCGCCCGCATCCACGGCCTCGACAAGGTCATGGCCGGCGAGCTCATCGAGTTCCCGCACAACATTGCTGGCCTCGCCATGAGCCTGGAAGAAGACCAGGTCGGCTCCGTCATCATGGGCGAGTTCTCTGAGCTGCGCGAGGGCGACCAGGTCCGCCGCACCGGAAAAATCCTCAGTGTGCCCGTGGGCAACGCGCTCATTGGCCGCGTCGTCAACGCCCTCGGCCAGCCCATCGATGACAAAGGGCCCATCGAAACCAGCGAGACCCTCCCCATCGAGCGCCTCGCTCCCGGCGTCATCGACCGCCAGCCCGTGCGCGAGCCTATGATGACCGGCCTCAAGGCCATCGACTCCATGATCCCCATCGGCCGCGGCCAACGCGAGCTGATCATCGGCGACCGCCAGACCGGCAAAACCTCGGTCGCACTCGACACCATCATCAACAGCAAGGGCAAAGACCTTATCTGCGTCTACTGCGCCATCGGTCAGAAGCGCTCCTCCGTCGCCCAGGTCGTGCAGACGCTCGCCGAGCACGGCGCCATGGACTACACCATCGTCGTCGTGGCCTCCGCATCCGAACCCGCGCCCATGCTCTATCTCGCGCCTTACGCCGCAACCGCCATGGCCGAGTTCTTCCGCGACAACGGCAAGCACGCGCTTATCGTTTACGACGATCTCTCCAAGCACGCCGTGGCCTATCGCGAGTTGTCGCTGCTGCTGCGCCGTCCGCCTGGACGCGAAGCCTATCCCGGCGATGTCTTCTACCTCCACTCCCGCCTGCTCGAGCGCTCCTCCAAGCTCAGCAAGGAGAAGGGATCGGGATCGCTCACCGCGCTGCCCATCATTGAAACCCAGGCCGGCGACGTGTCCGCATACATCCCGACCAACGTCATCTCCATCACCGACGGCCAGATTTTTCTCGAAACCGACCTCTTCAACTCCGGCGTTCGTCCTGCCGTCAACGTCGGCCTCTCTGTCTCGCGCGTCGGCTTCTCCGCCGCCATCAAGGCTGTCAAGCAGGTCGGCTCCACGCTCAAGCTCGATCTCGCCCAGTACCGCGACCTCGCCGCTTTTGCGCAGTTCGGCAGCGATCTCGACAAGGCCACGCAGAACCAGCTCAACCGTGGCCAGCGCCTCACCGAGCTGCTCAAGCAGCCGCAGTTCCATCCGCTCACCGCCGAAAAACAGGTCATCATTCTCTACGCCGGAACCCAGGGTTTCCTCGACGACGTCAAGGTTGAAGACATTCGCGCCTTTGAGGACGGCCTCTACAAGTACCTCGACTCCGCGCAAACCGCGCTCCTCAACGACATCGCCACTAAAAAGGCGCTCGACGACACCCTTAAAAAGCACATCGCGGACGCTCTCAATGAATACAAGGCCAACTTCCTCGCCGAACATGAAGACGCCAAGGTCAAGAGTGCCTCGGCAAAGCACGCCGGCGATCAGGAAGAACCCGAAGCCGAACAGGAACCCGCGGGAGCAGCAAAGTAGCGCATGGCAAACGTCCTCGATCTACGGCGGCGCATTCGCAGCGTGAAGAACACGCGCCAGATCACCAAGGCCATGAAGATGGTCTCAGCGGCCAAGCTGCGCCGTGCGCAGGAGCGCGCCATCGCCTCGCGCCCCTACTCCGCCATGCTGGCCAGCGTGCTTGAGTCGCTCAAGCGCCGCATCGACCTCTACGACCCGCAAACCGGAGAAATCCGCCATCCGCTCCTCAAGACGCGCGAGGAGAAGCACGTTCTGGTCATCGTCATCACCGGAGACAAAGGCTTCGCCGGGGCCTTCAACTCCAGCATCTTCAAAGCGGCCGCTAACTTTATCGATGGCAACCCCGACAAGCAGATCGACGTCGAGGCCATCGGGCGCAGAGGCCGCGACCTCTTCCGGCGTCGCTATCCTGCCGCAAAATTTATCGAGTCCTCTGAAGAGGACCCCAGGACCCGCGCCCAGCGCCAGCGATCCGCGCGCATCGAGGTCACCGGCGACCATCCTGATCTGCTCCAGAATCTGAGCTTCGAGCGTGTGCGCGAAGTTGGCGAAGAGGTTGTGGCCCGCTACGAGCACGAAGAGATCGATGCCGCCTACCTCGTCTACAACGAGTTCAAATCCGTCATCCAGCAGCGCGTCGTCGTCGAACGCATCCTGCCCATCATCGAATTCGGCAAGCACGACATTACTGCGGCGCAGGAAATGTCCGCCGAGGAGCGTGCGAAGGCCGGCCACTCAGCCATGACCGCCGGCATAAGCGTGCAACCCGGAGAAGCCGCAGCCGACATCAGGGAGTTTGAGGACGAAGCCAAAAAATTCGGCACCTCTGAAGTCGATTACATCTACGAGCATTCGTCGAGCGAGATCTTCGACGCTATCCTGCCGCGTTACATCACCTCGCAGCTCTACCACGCCATGCTGGAGTCGGTAGCCGCCGAGCATGCCGCGCGCATGACCGCCATGGATGCGGCCACCAACAACGCCTCCGAAATGATCGACGCCCTCACGCTGACCATGAACCGCGTCCGCCAGGCCGCCATCACCAAGGAAATTATCGAAATCGTAAGCGGCGCAGCCGCAATTTAGAAAGCTCTCAACGGAAACTTTATGGCAGAAAACATCGGTAAAGTCATCAAAATCTCCGGCCCCGCCGTGGACGTGCAGTTTGAAGAAGCGAAGATGCCCGGCATCTACCAGGCGCTGCGCGTGGTCAGCGACGGATTCGACGTGCCCATCCCCATTAACGTCATCCTCGAAGTGGAACAGCACCTCGGCGAGGGCCGCGTGCGCTGCATCGCCATGGAAGCTACCGAAGGCATGGTGCGCGGCATGAAGGCCATTGATCTCGGTGGCCCCATTTCCATGCCTGTAGGCCGCGAGACGCTGGGCCGCGTGCTCAACGTCATCGGCGAACCGGTCGATGAGCTTGGCCCCGTCGGCGAAAAGCTGCGTATGCCCATCCACCGCGAGGCCCCGGCCTTCGACGAGCAGTCCACGTCGGAAGAGATGTTTGAAACCGGCGTCAAGGTCATCGACCTCATCCAGCCCTTTTTGAAGGGCGGAAAAATCGGCCTCTTCGGCGGCGCGGGCGTCGGCAAAACCGTCGTCATTCAGGAGCTCATCAACAACGTCGCCACCAAGCACGGCGGCTTCTCCGTCTTCGCCGGAGTCGGTGAGCGCACCCGCGAGGGCAACGACCTCTGGCTCGAATTTCAGGAGGCCGGCGTCATCGACCTCAAGGACCTCAAGAAATCCAAGGCCGCACTCATCTACGGCCAGATGACCGAGCCTCCCGGAGCGCGCCTGCGCGTCGCGCTCTCCGCCCTCACCGTCGCCGAATACTTCCGCGACCAGGAAGGCTCCGACACGCTGCTCTTCATCGACAACATCTTCCGCTTCACCCAGGCTGGCTCCGAGGTCTCCACGCTGCTCGGCCGCATGCCCTCCGCCGTCGGCTACCAGCCCAACCTCGCCACGGAAATGGGCGAGCTGCAGGAGCGCATCACCTCCACGAAAAAAGGCTCCGTCACCTCTGTGCAGGCCGTCTACGTTCCCGCCGACGATCTCACCGATCCGGCTCCCGCAACCACCTTCGCGCACCTCGACGCCACCACCGTGCTCTCGCGTCCGCTGTCGGAACTCGGCATCTACCCTGCCGTCGATCCACTCGCCTCCAGCTCGCGCATCCTGTCGCCGCGCATCGTCGGCCAGGAGCATTACGACGTGGCCCAGGGCGTCAAGCGCATCCTGCAGCGATACAAAGACCTCCAGGACATCATCGCCATCCTCGGCATCGACGAGCTTTCCGAAGACGACAAGATCACCGTCTCGCGCGCCCGCAAGGTGCAGAAGTTCCTCTCGCAGCCCTTCCACGTCGCCGAGCAGTTCACCGGAATCCCCGGCGCCTACTGCAAAATCGCCGACACCGTACGCAGCTTCAAAGAGGTCATCGAGGGCAAGCACGACGACGTGCCCGAGCAGGCCTTCTACATGAAAGGCACCATCGACGAAGTGCTCGAAGCCGCCGAAAAAATGAAGGCCACAGCGTAGAGTTGCCTGTTAACAGTTCCCAGTTCTCATTTGCGAGTGGCAGCAACCGTGGACTGAGAACTGGGGACTAGGGACTGGAAACTGAGAACTGGAAAAAATGGCAGATTCCAACACATTGCGCGTCCGGCTCGTAACCCCCGACCGCATCCTCGTCGACCAGACGGTGGACGCGGTCGAGGTTCCATCCACGTCCGGCTATTTCGAAGTCCTCTACGGCCATGCGCCGCTGCTCGCCGAGCTCGCCCCTGGCGAGGTTCACCTGCATGGAGGCCGCGGCGAAGCCGGTGACCGCTTCAGCGTCGCGCGCGGTTTCGTCGAAGTGCTGCCTGAGCGCGTCACCATCCTCGCCGAAAGCGCCATGAAGCCCGGGGAGATCGACACCGCAGCCGCGCAAAAAGAGCTGGACCACGGCCACAAACTCTGGAACGAAGCCGGAGACGATGCCGAAAAATACAAGCACGCCAATGAAGTCATCCGCGAGGCCGAATCCAGAATCGACAGCGCCAAAAGCTGAATTGTTGTCAGTTGTTAGTCCACAGCCGTTAGAAAACTGACGACTGGGGACTGGAAACTAAGGACTGGGGACCTAGGGTTGAGCATTCCTCAGCCCGCATGTATCGTGGAACAGTTCAAAGAAACGATGCCAGACTCCATCAAATCCCTCGCCCTTGAGGCAGCCGGTCTTACCCACGTCGGTAAGGTCAGAACCGGCAACGAAGACTCCTTCGGATATTGTCTCGATGCCGGTGTCTTCGCCGTCTGTGACGGCATGGGCGGAGCCGCCGCGGGCGAAGTTGCCAGCCGCATCGCCGTCGACGCGCTCATCGAGCGGCTCTGCGCCACTACTTCACATGAAGATCGCCGCCAGGCCCTCGAAGAATCCATCGCCGCCGCCAACCGCCTGGTTTTTTCGCAGGCAGCGCAGGACGCATCGCTGCGGGGCATGGGCACAACCCTGGTCGTCGTGGCCATTCAGGACGGCCATGCGCTCATCGGCCACGTCGGCGACAGCCGCTGCTATCTCTTTCGCTCCGGCCAGATCAGCCGTCAGACCAACGACCACTCCCTCGTTGACGAGCAGGTGCGCCTCGGGCAAATGACGCAGGAGGATGCCGACCGCTCCCCACTCCGCAACGTCATCACGCGCGCCATCGGCACGCAGCAATCCGTGGAACCTGACATCATGGACCTCACTCTCCAGTCGGGCGATATCCTTTTGCTCTGCTCCGACGGACTCACGCGTGAAGTCCCCGAAGAGGGCATCGCCGCAATCCTGAGCAACTCTGGTTCAATGGATGAGCGATGCCAGCAGCTCATCAACGCGGCAAATGCCGCAGGCAGCCACGACAACGTGACCGCCATCTTAGTGCGGACAAACTGAAATTTCGCAGGCGCCCGCCGCAATGCACCCAGGTGCGATCTTTCCTAATCCTGTTCGCCGAGCGTTTGAGCATAGGTCTTGCCGTATGGATAAAAGAGAGCCTTACGGCCCTGCTTCCATGCCGCTTTCATTTCCGGTGTTGTGATGTCCCAATCTGTCCGACACTTCTGGGTGATGGTGCGCAGGTCCTGACGGAGATCCTCAAGCGTCGGACGTCCGAAGAACCAGTAGCCGTTGTAGATCTTGTAGACAATGAGACCGGGTTCCAGAACAATTACGTGCGGAATCATCGGATTGTGGTCCGGATCCGTATATTCGGCAATGTCCAGGTCTTTTTGAACCAAACGCCCCGCGTCGGAGAGGAACGGCCAGTGAGCGCCGACGCCTGAACGATATTCATTCGTAAGCGTGATATTGTCGGTGCTTATTGTCACCAGACGGCAATATCCGACCTCCAGCTCACGGTGCAGTTGAACAAGCAGTTCGGCTTGCCGGCGATCTTTGGGACAGTACCCTCCGCGACTGAGTACCAGAACCATCGGATGCGGACCCTGCAATTCCGAGAGCTTACGACGTTTGGCGGTATGATCACTGAGTTCGTAATTGGGAAAAAATGCGCCGGGCACGATATCTGGCCGCATGACAGACCTCCTTTTGCCGCCATTGGCAGCCTGTCCCTGCCCACCGATCGCAAGCGAACCGGCCGAACATTAATCTAACTCTACACCCGAAACTCTCTATACCTTCCCAGCAGCGAAGCCGGGCCCGCTACCGTCATCCGCACCGAATTCCCTACAAACTCCCGCTCGCGAATCACCGAGCCGGCGCCCAGAGCCGCCAGCGCAGTACCCTCAGATTGCGGAATCTCAAATCGCTGCTCAAGAATTGGATCGGCCACCAGTTCCGCATCGATGCGCGCCAGCAGCCCGGCAATGCCCGAACCTTGCTTCGCGGAAACCGCAACCGCCCCGCTCGCTGCCAGCGCCTCGCGCTGTTCCTCAGTCAATCGATCGATCTTGTTCAGCACCTCGATGCGCGGCTTATTCAAAACATCGAGCTCGCCCAGGACCTTTTCCACTTCCGCCTTGTGCTCCTCGCGCATCTCGCTCGACGCATCCTGCACATGCACCAGCACCTCAGCCTTCTGCACCTCTTCGAGCGTCGCGCGGAACGACGTCACCAGCGTATGGGGCAGGTCGCGAATAAATCCCACCGTGTCCGACAGCAGAACTTTTCTGCGGCTCGGTAGCAGCATCGCCTTCAGCTTGGGATCGAGCGTGGCAAACATCCGCGCCGACTCCAGCACTCCGCCACCCGTCAACGCATTGAACAGCGTGCTCTTGCCCGCGTTCGTATATCCCACCAGCGCCACTGCCGGAACCGGAACCGACTCCCGCCGCTGCCGCTGTTGCGAGCGGACCCGCCGTACGCTTTCCAGCTCTTCCTTCAAGTGCAAGAGCCGTCGCTGAATCCGCCGCCTGTCCGTCTCCAGCTGCGTTTCGCCCGGACCCCGCGTGCCGATGCCGCCGCCTAATTGAGACATGGCGGCACCACGCCCTGTCAGCCTGGGCAGCATGTATTCAAGCTGCGCCAGCTCCACCTGCAGCTGGCCCTCGCGCGTTCGCGCGTGCCGCGCAAAAATGCCCAGGATCAGCTGCGTCCGGTCCACCACCCGGCAGGGCAGCGCATTTTCAAGGTTACGAAGCTGTGTTGGCGACAGGTCATGGTCAAACAGAATCACATCCGCCCGCGCCGAGGCTGCAACGCCCGCAATCTCCTCCACCTTGCCGCTGCCAATCAGCGTTGCTGGATCAGGCTTAGGCCGCCGCTGCATGATCTCCGCCGCGATCTCGCCGCCGGCTGAAATCACCAGCTCGCGAAATTCCTCCAGCGAAGCCTGCAAATCAAAGCCAGCGGACGGCGCAACGCTGCCCGCGTCTGCGGAATTCGAAGTCGCCGGCACATGATCGACTGAATCCTGATCCGCCGAATCAACCTCGCCGCCATCCGTCTGGGGCTTGCGCGCCAGCGCAGCCTCCCGTGCCTGTGTTGCGGCGCGCAGGGGTATTGCCGCGCGCAACGGCGCACGCATATGAGCGCGACGCTGCGCCGTAAAGTCCACTGCGATCAGTATGGCGCGGTCGCCGCTCTGCCGGCCCTCCCGCTTGTTCTGGTTCAATGCGGAACCACCGTCAGAATGAATGTACGCGGAGCATTCTCAAGCAGGCAAAGCCGGCACACACCGGTATTGCAGTCTCCTGTGTGCCGCACTGGCGATTAAGACCCGTTGTCGTCGCCTTGCAACGACCCGGCCCCGGACGCGGCATGCATCCCCGCGCCCGCCGGACGATGCAACTCGTGCATCACCGAGCGACTGCTCACAACCGTGGATATTGCGTGCTTGAAGATCAATTGCTCCTGGCTGTTGTTCTCCAACAGCACGGAGTATTTATCGAAGGACCGAATCTTCCCGGTGAGTTTTACTCCGCTCACTAGATAAATTGTGATGGGCGTCTTGTCCTTGCGAACGGTATTCAGGAAGGTGTCCTGAATATTTTGCGCCGGCTTGTTGTCCATGTGCCGATCTCCTGTTGTCATACATCGTCAAAGTTAACTAAGTGAACCGGAATTTAAATCCGTTTCTATGAAGCGAAAATGTAAAGCAATACCAAAAGCTAAGCTTCCGTTCAGAACTACGCGGAGGCTGCAATGCGGGTATTACCACAATAATGCCATGCGCTCCTCAAAGCAATTGCCCGGCGACCTTCTCCGGCATGGCACATAGCTCAATCAATGTTAAAGATACCCTTTCACTTTTCCAGCCGGCTGGGTTTTGGGCAAATAACTTTTACTATTTGATGCGTATATTCCCGAAAATACTGCCCGCAACCCTTGCAGCGTAACCGCCACGCAGCACAATTTCATACGCTCAAAACATCTGCCCGATAATTGCCCTCCCTGCACTGAATCTGAAATTGGAGCTCAGTCCGTACTGCTCAGTGTGTGGGGATTCCATCAAGACCCCAAGGCAACCTCAGACGTGCTCATCAGCAATTCGATCTTCAGTCGGAAATGAGTCAGAAACAAGAGAGGCGTAACAGTGGATAACGATCAGATGAAGAAAGTCCTCAGGAACAAAGTTTCCCGCCGTAAGTTTTTGGCCGGGGTCGGTGCCGGAGCCGGAACGGCAGCAGCGCTTGCCGTCGCCGGGTGCGGCGGTAGCAGCTCCAACGGCTCAGGTACCACAACTCCTCCACCGTCCACTGGTATTACAGACGTGGACATCTTCAACTTCGCTCTCAATCTCGAATACCTGGAAGCGGAATATTACCTGCGCGCCACAACCGGCGTTGGGCTCTCCTCCGCGGACGTTGGATCCAGCCCTGGCACCGTCACCGGCGGAGCTGCTGTCAGCTTCACCACACCGGCCATTGCCGCCTATGCCGCCGAGATCGCAGCCGACGAGCTGGCTCATGTCCGTTTCATCCGCAAGGCGCTTGCCGATCTGGCTGTTGACGAGCCCGCCATTGACCTCATGAACAGCTTCAACGCCGCAGCTATGGCCGCCGGCATCGGCTCCAGCTTCAATCCCTTCGCCGACGAAAACAGCTTTCTCGTTGGCGCCTTTGTCTTTGAAGATGTCGGCGTTACCGCCTACCACGGAGCCGCAACCCTTCTCAGCTCCACCACCAATCTGGGCTATGCCGCCGGAATCTACGCCACCGAGGCCTACCACGCCGGAGAAATCCGCACTCTCATCGCGCAGCTAGGCGATCCTTACCTCACCTACGCCAACCAAATCTCGGCGCTCCGTGCCGCAGCCGGTGGAGGAGCGGAAACCACCCTCTCCAGCAGCACCATCGTCGCCGCCGACTCCAACTCCATTGCCTACGACCGCACCACCGACCAGGTGCTGCACATCGTCTACCTCAATGCCACCGCGGGTGTCGTCTCCAAGGGCGGCTTCTTCCCCAACGGCCTCAACGGCAAAATCACGGCCTCAACGACCTAGGGAACTGCAGAAGTGGAGAAAGACGAAAAAGACATGGAGAAGCATATGGAAACCAACGAGATCAACATCCCAGAGCAGCATTCTTCCAGCCGCCGCAACGCCATTCTGTTTGGCGGAGCCGCGCTGGCCGGAGCGCTCCTTGCCGGTAAGGCATCAGCGCAGAGCACCGTAACCGACGCAGACATCCTCAACTTCGCTCTCAACCTCGAATACCTTGAGGCGCAGTTCTATACCTACGCCACCACCGGAGTCGGGCTTCCTGCAACCTCCACCGCCAGTGGAGGCGGCACAGCCGGAGGCACGGTAACCATCAAGACCAATGCCATGGTTCCCTTCGTCACGCCCTTCCTGCAACAGTTCGCCATGGAAGTCGCGCAGGATGAACAGAACCATGTAGCCTTCCTGCGCTCCGCACTCGGAACCTCTGCGGTTGGACAGCCCAACCTCGACCTTCTGAACAGCTTCAACGCACTCGCTATGGCTGCGGGCCTGGGTTCAACCTTCGACCCCTTCGCCAGCGAGACCAACTTCCTCCTTGGTGCCTTCATCTTCGAGGACGTAGGCGTTACCGCCTATCAGGGAGCTGCGGGGCTGATCTCCAGCAAAGCCTATCTGGATAAGGCCGCCGGCATACAGGGCGTCGAAGCCTATCACGCCGCCAGCATCCGCACCCGCATTTACCAGGCAGGTGCATCGGCACAAATGGCCTCGCAGGCCATCGCAGCCACCCGCGCTAAACTCGACGGCACCAACAACGACGACATCGGCGTCGGCACCAGCAGCAGCGGAGTCGCCACCATCGTCGACAATGACGCCAACGCAATGACCTACGCCCGCACCACCACGCAGGTCCTCAGCATCGTCTACGGAGGAGGAGCCGCAGGAACCGGCGGAGCCTTCTATCCCAGCGCCATGAACGGCACCATTAAATAACTTTGTTTCCCCAGCCAATCTGCCCAAAAAACAAGAGCCGGAGAATATCCCGGCTCTTGTCGCCTTATAAAAAGTCTTTCGCCTCTACCGCCTGCGCTTCCGGCCCACTCTGCGTCTTGTCACACGGCGATGTTTCGCCTCCACCTTCGCAGGGGCAGCGGCCTTCGCAACCGGCGCCGCCTCCGGAGGCCCAATCCTCTTCACCAGATCGCCCTCCAGCCGATAGGTCTCCGTCACGGTATGCGCTGCCCGTGCCGCGCCCGTCACCGGATCGATCGCCATATCCTGGTTGTCCGTGGCCGCTTTGAACGAGAACGTCGGCTCCGTCTGCCCGTTGAACACCCCGCTCCCGATCGTAACCGGCAAATACCCCTCTACCCCACGGTCGCGGAACGCAAGCTCATACCGGTGCCGCTTCATATCCCAGGTAAAGACGTGCACCTGGTCAAAGTCATACGGCAGCCCATCCTTCCACGCATTCGTAAATGCCACATATTCGGGAGCCTGCCCGTTCGGAAACTTCGATCCAGGATCATCCACTACCCTCAGCCGATAGGCCGCGATGTACCTCTGGTCCCCAGCCAGCCCAGCCAGCTCCTGCGGAATATTGATGTCCATCATGCGCGACAGCACCCAGCCCGTCTGCCCATGCGGCCCCCGTACCAGCCACCAGTCCTCCATCGGGGGGCCCGGTGGCACATACGGAGGAGCATTCGGATTCCGCTTCTCTGCCTTTTTCTTTTTGGCTGGCTCTTTCTTCTTGGGCAGCGACAGAGGCACCGGAACCGCCTGCGCCGGCATCGGCTTCGGGACCGAAGCCCGCATCAGCAATTGCAGCGTTGCGTTCTCCGGCAGGATGTAAAAGTGGTCTTCCTTGCGTCCCGGGGCAACATGCAGATTCGACTCATCCCGCAGAATCCCGGTCACCACCACCGGATCGTGAGCATGATCTTTGGCCAGTGCGGCAAACTGGTCGTAGGTATTCTGGTCGATCACCGCCAGGTCGTCGATCCACCCCACCGCGCCCTTCTCGGTCTTCACCTGGTAAAAGCGCCGGTCTTCGCCCACTACCTGCAAACGCTCACCGTTCTTCACCTGCGCCACCCGCTCCGACACAGGCGCCAGGCGGTCTCGTAAAAACATCTCCCGTGCCGAAACGTAAACGTAGGTCTTGTGAGGCCGGGGCGAAAATCGCCCGCAGCCCAGAACAACCAGCGGCAGCAGCAGCAGGAAAGCGAAGGAACGACGGAAATGGGAGAGGAAAGAGGGAGGCATGACTCTCAATACCTGAGCATAAGCACTCAAAAATCCGTGTCAAGCCCCATTGGCCCAGTTCGCCCTGTAAATCATTCATTCAAAGCAGGAAATTCACGCAGCCGGAATGCAGTTGAATTCTGCCAATTTTCTATACTGAAGGTATGGGGAGATATTCAGAAAAAGCGGAAAATAGACGGCGGGAAGAGGCTAAAAACGTCGTGTCCAAACCGGCCATTCATCTCAGAAAATCGAACGGAATGAACGATTTAGCAGGAAATTGAATTTATGGAAACGTCATTAGAATCAATGAGTTGCCAAAATAACAAGCATTGAAAACTCCATAAAATCTATGACTTATCCGGCATCCATCAAAAAAATAAACGACTGTCAGCCCTCAATCCGCCGCCACAATTGCAAACGCGCCGGAGGCGCTGCTTCCCCCGTTTGTCGCAAAGCTGGTTAGCGCACCCGGAGTCGTGCCCGTAGCGCTCCCAATCGTAAATACCTGCAGATCCGGCGTTCCGCCCGCGCAGGCGACCCCCAGGTAGGTATCGGAGGTGTCCTCGGTCAGGTCCACTGGGTTTATCCCCGTCGAAAAGGGTGATCCGCTGATCGCTGTCAAGCTTCCAGTGGTTGTCGCGAGCGTAAATGCGCTCACGGTTCCATCGGTCCGGTTGGTCGCATAGACGTAGCTGCCGGTCGAGTCCACCAGCACCCCCGTCGGGCCCAGCCCCGTCTTGAATGGCGAGCCCGTGACTTCGGTCAGTGCGCCGGACGTTGCAATAGAAAGCACGCGTACCGCGTTCGCGCCCGTCTCGGCCACGAATAGGTACTTGCCTGCGGGATCGACCGCCAGCCCCTGGTCCGCGTTGGCCGTGGCCTTCGGCTTCAAGATCTGGTTGGTCTTGTTCAGCACACCGCTGCTTACGCTGAAGGTGCAAATATCTACGCCGCCTGTACCCAGCGAGATGTACACCAGGTTATTGTTCGGGGTAATCACGATGCGGTTCGGGCTGCCCGCGTCGAGCCCCAGCGCACTGCCCTGCTGGGTCAGCAGACCGGTGCTCGTATCGATCGAAAAGACATACGCTGCCGGGCTGGAGTCAACCGCGATCAGCCACTGGCCTGAAGGGTCAACCCGCAGCGCCACCGGGCTGATTCCCGTCACCAGCGCATTGCCGCTGCCCAGCAGCGTCAGCGAACCGTTGCTGTTGACGGAATAGCCGTAAATGGCCCCCGCAAGGCTGGCTGCGTAAATGTAGCTGCCGCTGGGCGTGACCGTCATTGCGCTCGGAGCCACGCCCAGCGTGTAAGGCGAATTGGAGGTATTGGAAAGATTGGTCGTCCCGATCGAAAAGCCCGTCACCGTCTGGTTCGTCGCATTGGCAACGTAAAGATAATTGCCGCTGCCGCTCGGCGGAGTCGGGTTTGTCTGGGGAACAAAGAACTTGCCGCAACCCCCCAGGCAGAGCGCAACGCAAAACAGGAGAAACACAGGGACGATTCGGGGGAGGGCTTTCTGCGACTGCATTCTCATCTGCCTCATATAGACCGGTATCTCTTGATATCACCCGGGAGGGCCGCTTGTCGCCCGTTCCCAAGACTGGTAACGACAGCCTCTAGTCATCAGAACAGACGCAGGGATGAGAGAAAATGTTCACTGCAGCAAAAAAGAGCAGACCGCACATTAGCTGGCCGGACCTTCGCTGACCGGCTTTTAGCTAAGCTTCAGTTAGGGAATTCCGAATTGCCGCCGCCGGCTTTTTTGGTAAACCGTGCGTCCAGCGGCTGACGGCCGCGAAAGCCCGCGTCCAGTGTGTGCCAGAAGTCAATGCGGCTCTCGCCCATCTTCCAGCAAAGCAGAACCGTCTCGCCGTCAATCAGGCAGGGGAAATCCAGCAGCCCTGTTTCAATGTCCTTCACCTGCACGCCAATGGCGTCGATCTCGGCCAGCGAGTCCTTTGCCGTCTGCACGTGCGACTCATAGGCCGCTCGCCGTCGCCGCACGCGCTCCACATCGAGAAACATGCCGCCAACCAGGAAAATCTTGCGGTTCAATGCCTGCATCCGCTGCTCAATCTCTTCCACTGCGCGCCTGGCTTCGATCGCGCGCTTCAGCAGCGTCTCCAGCACCGGAAGCAGCGACTGCGCCTCGTCGAGCGTGAAGTGTTTAAGTTCAAAGTCCATCTCAGGCGTGAATCTCCAGCATGCGGTCCAGTGCCACGCGTGCCCAGTATTTTACATCGTCGCGTACCTTGATCTGGTTCACCACGCGGCCCTCTACCAGATTCTCGAGCGCCCATGCCAGATGCTGCGGGCTGATACGGTACATCGTCGTGCATAGGCAGCCGGTGTCGTCGAGCGTGATGATCCGCTTTCCCTTCGGCGCAAATTCCTTCGCCAGCCGGTTCACCAGGTGAATCTCCGTCCCGATCGCAAACATCGATCCCTCGGGCGCCTTCGAGACCAGCTGAATCAGCCGCTCCGTCGATCCCAGAGCGTCCGCCTTCTGGCAGACCTCAAACCTGCACTCCGGATGCACGATCACCTGAATGCCCGGATACTTCGCGCGCACCGTGTCCACATGCTGTGGCAGAAAGCGCTGATGCACCGAGCAATGCCCCTTCCAGAGGATGACCTTCGCCGCCTTCAGCCGAGCGGGTGCGATGCCCCCATTGATCTGGTAAGGATCAAAGACCACCATCTCGTCCAGCGGAATCCCCATGGCAGATGCTGTGTTGCGCCCCAGGTGCTGGTCGGGCAGAAACAGGATCTTTTCCCTGCGCGCAAATGCCCATTCAAAGGCCCGGCGCGCATTCGACGATGTGCAAACCAACCCGCCGCGCTCGCCGCAGAAAGCCTTGATAGCTGCTGTCGAATTCATGTAGGTCAGCGGCAGAATCTCATCGGGACGAACCCCTGCGTTGAGCAGCGTATCCCAGCAGGCTTCCACCTGGCCGATCTCGGCCATGTCGGCCATCGAGCAGCCGGCGTTCAGGTCGGGCAGAATCACCTTCTGGCTCGCTCGCCCCAGCAAATCCGCGCTCTCGGCCATAAAGTGGACGCCGCAGAACACCAGATACTCCGCCTCTGCTTCGGCGGCGATTTTAGAAAGTCTGTAGGAGTCGCCGGTGTAGTCGGCAAATCGAATCACTTCATCGCGCTGGTAGTGATGCCCCAGCAGAATGGTGGTTTTGCCCAGCTTTTGCCGGGCTGTGGCAATCCGCTCGTCCATCGTATGGTCGGGCATTGCCAGGTAATGATCGAGGGAGCAGCTCTGCTGTTCCTCAACCGACACCGGTGCAGCAACTTCTTCAAGCACGCTCATTTTTTCCGCCTTCAGTCCGTTGTTCCGGACGGGGATGTTGAAAGCAATTCCTAAAGTTGCAGTCGGTTCGCTGCGGCTTGCGCCACCCAACCGGCGGGGATGTTGCAACTCATATACTTGGATGCGCCGGACGGCAATCGGTCACAAAAACAGGCCGCCATAAGGCTTTCCACTACAACAAGTTTAATACAAGTGTAACGATTCAGGCAGACATCGTCGCCACTCATCCAAAAGGCCGCTCCATTGCGTTCCACAAATGACACCACCCGTTTGTGACCCGGCAACCGCGCGGGTATCATGAAAACAAATGCACTTCGCCGACTACACCGTGATCCTTGTGCTGGCCCTCATCCTCTTCGGCCCGAAGAAGCTGCCGGAGATCGCCCGGCAGATCGGCAAGCTTATGGTAGAATTCCGCCGCGCCTCCAACGAGTTCAAATCGCAGATTGACGACGAGCTGCGCACCATGGAGCAGCAGGACCGTCAGAAGAAGCTGGAAGCGAGTGTCGCGCAAGCCCCTGCGCTCGCTGCACCTGAAAGCGAAACGCAAACGGGCGCGGAAGAAGCCCCCCATCCGGTGATTCTTCCTCCTACCATCGGCGAAATCGTTAGCACAGACCGGCCTCGTATGC
>JBARHV010000413.1:0-2915 GCA_049799415.1 Silvibacterium sp. | reverse complement strand
CTCGCACACAATGGAGAAATCAATACGGTTTGGGGCAACCGTGCACGCATGGACGCGCGGGCGGCGACGTTT
Source organism: Silvibacterium sp. (assembly GCA_049799415.1). Taxonomy (GTDB): domain Bacteria; phylum Acidobacteriota; class Terriglobia; order Terriglobales; family Acidobacteriaceae; genus Silvibacterium. Next base: position 2,843 of record JBARHV010000413.1, on the reverse strand, counting down.
CCAGATGAGGTGAAGCCGGTCTTTACGCCGGACGGATCGGACTCGACCAGTCTGGATGAGACGGTTGAGTTATTGGCACGCAGCGGCCGCACGGTTGCTGAGTCCCTTCGCATGCTCATTCCTCCGGCGCACACGGTCAAGCCGCGCTCGGCCTTTTTCAAATATGCGGCAGACAGCGCCGAGCCATGGGATGGGCCGGCTGCCATTGCCTTTGCCGATGGCTGCCTCGTCGGTGCAATTCTCGATCGCAATGGACTTCGGCCCTGCCGTTATTTTGTAACCGAGGACAACCTTGTCGTCCTGGGCTCTGAGGCCGGACTGGTCGACCTTGATCCGGAGACAGTGGTTCACAGCGGACGGCTTGGGCCGGGCCAGATGATTGTGGCCGATCTGAAGGACCATGTGCTGCTTGAAGACGAACAAATTCAGGCGATCTTTGACGGCGCAGCTCCGCAGTACGAAAGCCTTCTTGAGGAAAGCACGCTTGAAGACCATGCGCTGATTCCGGCGATGGATGCGGTGGAGATCAACCGGTTGCAGCACGGCTTTGGTTATACCCGCGAGGATGTGGCCATGATCCTGAAGCCTATGGCCTCTGATGGCAAGGATGCCGTGTGGTCGATGGGCGACGATACGCCCCTGGCGTCTCTGGCGCGTTCACCGCGCCCGGTATATGCATACTTCCGGCAGAGGTTTGCCCAGGTGACGAACCCTCCCATTGATTCGCTGCGCGAGGCTTGTGTGATCCAGTTGCATACGCGCCTTGGCCCATGGCCGCATATGCTGGATAAACATGCACCGCTGCCCGGGCTGTCACTGCAATCGCCATTTTTGTCGCTGGCTCAATTGAAGGATTTGCGCGACCGGCATCACGCGCTGGCCAGTAATTTGCCGCTTGCAGTGCTGGAGTGCGTCTTTAACCCGGCCTGTAATCTTTCGACTGCCTTGGATGACATCTGCGCCAAGGCAATTGAGCTGGTTCGCGGCGGCGCGGCGATTTTACTGCTGACTGACCGCGGCGCGAGCGAACAGACGCTTCCCATTCCGATGGCATTGGCCGCTGGCGCCGTACATCACACGCTGATTCGCGCTGGAGAGCGTACGCGAGTAGGCCTCGCTGTGGAAGCCGGAGATTGCCGGGACCTTCATCATGTTGCAGTGCTTCTGGGCATGGGTGCAGGAGCGGTCTGCCCCTGGCTTGCACTTGAGACGGCGCGAAACCTCAATCCGGAAAAAGGTGAGGCGAACCTGCTGCACGCGCTTGATCTGGGTCTGGCGAAGATCATGTCGAAGATGGGTATTTCAGTCGTCGACAGTTATCGCAGTGCGCACCTGTTTGATTCGTTGGGATTGAGCGAGGAGGTCGTCGATCGCTGCTTTTACGGAACTCCGGCCCCGCTGGGCGGTATTGGGTTTGAGGAACTTGATACTCAGCTGCGGCAAACCTGGACCCCGACGGAGAGCGGCGGCGAATTGGCAGAAGATCCGCCGGAAGCGCCGCTTGTGACGATTACGAAAGACCTGCCCGACTACGGATGGGTGCGCTTCCGCAAAACGGAAGCGGCTGAACCTCACTCGTGGCAACCTTCCACAGTGCGCCTGCTGCAGACGGTAACTGGTACTGCTCGCAGTACAGCGGCTGTAGCTGCGGAACCGGGTGCATCCTGGACCGCATTTTCAACTCAGGCGGTTGAGAAACAACCCGCGGTGCTGCGCGATCTGCTGGAGATTCGCCCGGCGGGAGCGCCGCTGGGAGTGGAACAGGTAGAAGCTCCCGCGAATATGTATAAGCGTTTCATTGCGAGCGCGATGTCGCTCGGATCGCTCAGTCCGGAGGCGCACCAGACCATTACAGCCGCCATGAATATGCTCGGCGCACGGTCGAACACGGGCGAAGGCGGTGAAGACCCGGCGGTATATCAGCCGGATGTGAACCTGGATCTGGTAGGCTCGCCGATGCCTTCGCATCTGCTGAACAATAAGATCAAGCAGGTGGCTTCAGGACGATTTGGCGTCACCGCCGAGTACCTGATGCACGCTGAAGAGATCGAAATCAAGATTGCGCAGGGTTCAAAACCGGGCGAGGGCGGCCAACTGCCTAGCCATAAGGTTACGGAGCTGATTGCGCGACTGCGTCACGCGCAGATGGGCGTGCAACTGATCAGTCCGCCGCCACACCACGATATTTACTCTATCGAAGATCTTGCGCAGCTGATCTATGACCTGAAGCGCGTGAATCCGAAGGCTGCAATCGGTGTGAAGCTCGTCTCCGAGTGCGGTGTTGGAACGGTTGCCGCAGGCGTGGCCAAGGCCTATGCCGACTACATCATCATCGCCGGGCACAATGGCGGCACCGGCGCGTCCCCGCTTTCGAGCATCAAGTACGCGGGCAATCCGTGGGAGCTTGGATTGGCTGAAGCGCAGCAGGTTCTGCTGGCCAATGGTCTTCGCGGACGTGTGCGCCTACGTTGCGATGGCGGGCTGCGCACGGCGCGAGACATCCTGATTGCCGCGTTGCTTGGCGCGGACGAATATGCCTTCGGTACCGCTGTGCTGGTCGCGCTTGGCTGCGATATGGCGCGTCAATGCCATCTGAACACCTGTCCAACCGGCATTGCCACGCAGCGGCCTGACTTGCGTGCGAAGTTCCGCGGGCGCCCGGAGCATCTGATACGTTTCTACGAAGAATTAGCGCGGGATTTGCAATTGCTACTGGCGCAATATGGTTTGCCGTCGCTTGAGGCAGCGATTGGCCGCACTGATCTTCTGGAGCAGGTTCGCCATGACGGCGCGCTGAACCTGACAGCTATGCTGGCTGCTCCTGTTGATGGCGACATCCGCTG
>JBARHV010000412.1:0-1675 GCA_049799415.1 Silvibacterium sp. | reverse complement strand
CACCCCGCGTTGCCCGTCCTGCTCGCCCTGCTCGATCCGTCTCAGAACCGCGAGTGGCGAGACCACTTCCTGGACGAGGTGCCGATTGATCTTTCAGGGGCGCTCTTCATCGCCACGGCCAACGATGAAGAGGCGATCCCAGCGCCACTGAAGGATCGGCTCAGGTTCATTCACCTGTCCGCCTACACCGCCGCTCAGCAGTTGGCCATCGGTCGCTCGCACCTGCTCCCCAAGTTGATGAGGGACCTGGGGATCGAGGGCGAGGTCACTGTCGACCCCTCAGCCCTCCGCTCGCTGGTTCATGATCACCCACCTTCCCAGGGCTGCCGTCAGCTGGAGCAGCGACTTCAAGTCGTTCTCAGCCGGGCGCTGCGGACTCATCTCGAGTTCGGGGTTTCAGTCACCGTGGACCGGGATCTTGCCCAGGCATGGGTCGAGCCAGAGTCCCAGCAGACGCTTGGGTTCCGGAAGCTCGTGGACTAGATGTAGTAGCCGCTCAGTCCTCCAGGCACCGGATATTGACTTTCCGACAGAGCCAGAGGATAGTTTTCCACAGGGTCAGACCGGGGCATTCGAAGGACGTGAGGAGGATATGAACCAGGACTACCGCATCACGGCGCACGTCCAGCCGGATTCCGGGTGGGCTAACCCAGGAGCTGGCCAGCTCACGGAGGAGATCGTGCTCGACTGGGTGCAATCTCAGATCGAGCTTCCGCCCGGAGTCAAGTTGACCGTGGAAGCGGCGACTGATCTTGGTCCAGGCATTTACCGCATCGCTCACACCTATCGAGCGGACGTAGAGGGCGAGCATTTGGCGAAGGCGGAGGCTCTGGACGCGGCAGTGCGCCAGATCGGCCTGCTCGGGGTCGACTTCCTCGTCGACCACATCATTGACTACACGCTGCAATATGCCCTGGCCGGTTGTGGGGGCGGCGTGGCCGCTGGCAGCAAGGCCGGGAACCTGGCCCCCATCCTGGCCATCGGAGGCATGGTGATCGGTGGGTTTATCGGATATGCCACTCGCCGCGTTGAGCCTGCTTACCGGCTACAGCGGGATCGCTGGGGTCAGTGGCAAATCTGGGGTCTCGGAGACGCCCCGGGTTCGCCTGAGCCTGCATAGATCATCCGTTTGCGGCATCACTCAAGGAGGCACCATGGCTACTAGCAAGAAGGACGCATCCAAGGCAGGCAAGCTACTGCAGGACCCGAAGACACCCAAGTCGGCGAAGAGTGTGGCCGGAAGCGATCTGGCCCAGACTAAGCCGACGAAGAAGAAATAGGCGGGGCCTCGGAGTCAGGGCCGTCGCGCGTTCAATGCGCTACCAACCCAGGGCCGCGCCTGCTGGGAGTAGTTGCACTCCCCGTCCCACTGGTGCACGTCCCGCAGAAGCCTCCAGTGTCTCGTTACACCGTGAAAGCTTTCACGGTGGCCAGACGCGAGGGGGGTCATTCCAAGTCGGACCAGCGAGCTGGGGATGGACCCAATATGAAGCGCATTTCGGGAGCAGGACACTAGCTGGACCGCCTTCGCACGATGCTACCAACAACTCGCAGGACTAGTTGAGCAGTGAGGTCTACGTTGCCAGATGCCTACCGCTAAAACGGAGGCGACCTTAAGTCTCCGCCCAAGAGCAGCGGAACCCACCACGGTCTTTCAGCTCGGCTTGGAACTGAT
>JBARHV010000411.1:0-5241 GCA_049799415.1 Silvibacterium sp. | reverse complement strand
GCATTATGATGGTGGACTTCGCGCTGGAGCTGCAGCGCAAGCACGGCAAGAACTCGACCGACGCGATCTATGAGGCGTGCCTGCTTCGCTTCCGCCCGATCATGATGACGACCATGGCCGCATTGCTGGCCGGTATTCCTCTCGCGTTTGGAACAGGCATCGGGTCGGAGATCCGCAGGCCGTTGGGCATTGCAATGGTAGGCGGCCTGTTGTTGAGCCAGGCGCTCACACTCTACACCACTCCGGTTATTTATATTTTCTTCGATAATTTGGCGCAGAGATTTTCGCACTCACGAAATCACGCGAAGCAACTCAAGACCGGCAACGAGCCGCAGGCGGAGGGGCAAGCGTGAACATATCCGCGCCTTTCATACGGCGGCCTGTGGCCACAACCCTGCTGACGGTCGCCATCGCGATCGCGGGCGCCGTGGCCTTCACTCTGCTCCCGGTTTCTCCTTTGCCGCAGGTCGATTTTCCCACGATCTCAGTCTCGGCCAGCCTGCCGGGCGCAAGCGCACAGATCATGGCATCGTCGGTCGCGACTCCCCTGGAGCGGCAGTTTGGCCATATCGCTGGAGTCACGGAGATGACCTCCTCCAGTTCGCTCGGATCGACCAGCATCACGTTGCAATTTGATCTCAGCCGGAACATTGATGGTGCGGCACGCGATGTGGAAGCAGCGATCAATGCCGCGCGAACCTATTTGCCAGCGAACCTGCCGGCGAACCCAAGCTACCGCAAAACAAATCCGGCCGATGCACCGATCATGATTCTCGGCCTCACCTCGAGCAAGTACTCCAAGGGTACGATGTATGACGAAGCATCCACGGTCATGGAGCAGAAGCTCTCTCAGATACAGGGTGTGGGACAGGTGGTGGTCGGCGGCTCTTCCTCGCCTTCGGTCCGCGTGGACGTCAATCCTACCCAGCTGAATAGCTACGGACTCACCCTGGCGAGCATTCGATCAGTGTTGAGCCTGCAGAATTCCGATGTGGCGCGCGGGCAGCTCTCGAATGGCATTGCGACCGCCGACATTCTTGATAACGACCAGATCTCAAAGGCGGCCCAATACAAGCCGCTGATCATTGGCTCTCACAACGGCCAGGCCGTCCGTCTATCGGACGTGGCCCAAGTCACGGACTCGGTGCAGAACATTCGCTCCGCCGGTTATCTGAACGGTATTCCTTCCGTCACCGTTATCATCTTTCGGCAGCCAGGCGCCAACATTATCCAGACGAACAACCTGATCCGCAGTCAGTTACCGTTTCTGCAGGCGGTCCTGCCGCAGGGTATCAACACAACGATTGTCTTGGACCGCACCACGACCATCCGTGCCTCGGTCCAAAATGTGGAACAGACGCTGATCATCTCCGTCATTTTGGTGATTCTGGTCGTCTTTCTGTTTCTGCGCAACTGGCGCGCCACTCTTATTCCCAGCTTCGCCGTACCGGTATCGCTGATCGGAACCTTCGCCGTAATGTATCTGTTCGGTTACAGCCTAGACAATCTTTCCCTCATGGCGCTGACCATTTCGACCGGGTTCGTCGTCGATGATGCGATCGTGGTGATGGAAAACATTTCGCGTTATCTGGAGCAGGGCATGTCTCCGCTGGCTGCCGCACTCAAGGGCGCTGAGGAGATAGGGCCAACAGTGTTCACCATTAGCATGTCACTGATTGCCGTCTTCATTCCACTGCTGTTGATGGGCGGCATCGTAGGTCGTCTCTTCCGCGAATTTGCGGTAACACTCTCCACCGCCATTCTCGTGTCCATGGCTATTTCCCTCACCGCCACTCCCATGATGTGCGCGCATCTCTTAAAGGGGGACAAAGGAGAGAAGCACGGGGTGATGTATCGGGCCAGCGAAAAAGCCTTCAATTGGATGCTCGCGACCTATCGGCAATCGCTCCTCTGGGTTCTGGACAACGAAGTGTTGACCCTCGTTGTACTGCTGCTGATCATCGCGCTCAATGTCGCTGTGATCATCAAGATACCCAAGGGTTTTTTCCCTCAGCAGGACACGGGAGCTATCGTGGGCGGCGTACAGGGGCCCCAGGATGCATCCTTCCCGGTAATGAATAACTCCATCAAGCAACTGGTGAACGTCATCAAGGCCGACCCGGCGGTGGCAAATGTGAATGCTTACACCGGCGGGAATGGTGCCAGCAACGGCGGTTTTATTTACATTGCCCTCAAACCCCTCAATGTGCGTAAGGTGAGTGCCGCGCAAATCATCAATCGGCTTCGGCCCAAGCTGAATCGACTCCCGGTCGCTTCAGCATTTTTGCAGGCTTCGCAAGACATCCGCATCGGCGGCCGGTCGAGTAGCGCGCTCTATCAATACACCATCCAGTCGGACAATGTGCAGGACCTCTCGCATTGGGGACCGATCTTGTTGGCACAGATGAAAAAGCTTCCCGGTTTTCAGGATGTGAACTCGGACCAGCAGAATGGCGGGCTGGAAGAGTATCTGACCTATGATCGAACCGCCGCGGCCCGGTTCGGACTCACCTCGCAGTCTTTGGATTCGAGCCTCTATAACGCATTCGGCCAGTCCGAAGTCTCGATCATCTATACGCAGTTAAACCAATACTACGTAGTGTTGGAGGTGGCGCCCCAGTTTTGGCAATCCCCAGAAGGGCTCAAATTCACTTATCCGTCCGCGTCGGCCAACGGCGTCACCCCGCTGAGCGCGGTTTCGAAAGCGTCAGCAAACACTACGCCATTGCAGGTGAACCACACCGGCTTATTTCCTTCAGTCACGGTCTCGTTTAATCTCGCGCCAAACGTATCTTTGAGCAATGCCACCCAATTGATCGAGCAAATGCAGAACAGGCTAGGCACTCCTGCGACGATTCATGGCTTCTTTGCGGGCACGCTCCTGGCTTATCAACAGTCCCTGAGCACCGAGCCGATCTTGGTTGCGACGGCGCTATTTGCCGTCTACATCGTGCTCGGGATCCTTTATGAGAGCTTAGTGCATCCTTTGACCATTATCTCCACTCTGCCGTCTGCTAGTGTGGGTGCCATGCTGGCCCTGATGCTGTTCGGGATCGATCTCAATGTGATTTCTATCATAGGAATCGTTCTCTTGATCGGCATTGTGAAGAAGAATGCCATCATGATGATCGATTTTGCGCTGGCAGCCGAACGCGAGGGAGGCATGAGTACCGAGGAGGCAATCTTTTCAGCCTGCATACTGCGCTTCCGTCCTATCATGATGACTACAATGGCGGCCTTGTTCGGTGCGCTGCCCCTGGCTTTCGGCACCGGCACCGGGTCGGAACTGCGACGTCCGCTGGGCATCACAATTGTCGGCGGTTTGATCGTAAGCCAGATGCTCACGCTGTACACCACGCCGGTCATCTATCTGTTCCTGGATCGTTTGCGGCTGAAGGTGAAGGGCAAGCATCGTGATACTTTGCAGGCCAATCTGGGAGAAGCAGTCTAGAGCGCATTCATGCGTTTGCGGCGACTGGAAAGAGTCAGCCGCAAACAGCAGATGAGAGGGAATAGCTACGCTGAAATGTTTCGGTACACCAGTTGCGGGGAAAGCTTATGAGCAAAACAACAGGTATCCTCAATAGTTCGGCTCGCCTCCAGCACGGGCAATTTTCGTGCGACAGGCTCGCAGCGCTGCTAGGTCCGGCAGTGCTCCTGTTAAGCTGCATGCTCACTGGATGCACGGTCGGCCCAAAGTATCATCCCCCTGCCGTACAGGCGCCAACAGCTTATAAGGAGTCACCCACGCAATTTAAGGACTCTGGTCCTTGGACCATCGCCCAACCACAGGATGCCAAGCTGCGTGGTGACTGGTGGGAAATTTTCAACGATCCAGAGCTGAATGCACTCGAAAAGCAGCTCAACATCAACAACCAGAACATCAAAGAGTACTTTGAAAACTTCATGGAAGCCCGGGCGCTGATACGCGAAGCTCGCTCGCAATACTTTCCCACCTTGGGGACCACCCCCGCATACACTAGGCAGCGCTCCTCGGCGAACCTGACGAATTCAGCCAATTCCAACGGGGGTGGAGTGACCACGAACGCAGGCGAGCAATCCACCCTTTATTCTCTGCCATTCGATGTCTCTTGGGTACCGGACCTCTGGGGTAAGGTTCGTAACGAAGTGCGCGAAGCTCAGTACTCGGCCCAGGTCAGCGCGGCCGACCTTGAGAATGAGCGGCTGACGGAGCAGTCCAGTTTGGCTGAATACTTCTTCGAAATACACGGGCAGGATGCTTTGATTCAGCTTTATGCCACCACTGTCGAGGCAGACAAGAAAACGCTGGACCTGACAAAAGTGCTCTATGAGACTGGTGTGGATGACAAGATCTCCGTGGTCGAGGCGCAGAACACGCTGGAGAGTGCGGAGTCGGCGGCCACCAACCTGGGCATCCTGCGCGCGCAGTACGAACACGCGATGGCCGTCCTGGTGGGCAAAGCCGCTTCGGAGTTCACCATTCCGGTCAGGCCGATTACGACGGCTCCGCCGCCGATTCCGATTGGGATGCCCTCCCAACTGCTTGAGCGCCGACCGGATGTCGCCGCCGCTGAACGGACCATGGCCGCGGCCAATGCCGAGATCGGCATTGCATATGCAGCTTACTATCCCACCCTGACGCTTTCCGCGACGGGGGGAACGGAAAGTTCGCTGGCGAAGCGTTTGCTCGACTGGCCTAGTCGATTCTGGTCGATCGGCGCATCGGTCTCGGAAACGATCTATGATGGAGGGCTGCGCCGCGCAACGGTGAATCAATATATCGCTACCTATAATGCGGATCTCGCTAGCTATCGCCAAACGGTTCTCACGGCATTTCAACAAGTGGAAGACAGCTTGGCTGAAGTTCGCATTCTGTCGCAGCAGATCGAGCAGCAAAGGCGTGTGGTGGCTTCGGCCCAGACCGCCCTCCATCTCGAATTGGGCCGGTACCAGACCGGCATCGATCCGTATATCGATGTCATCACGCTACAAACAACATTGCTGGCAGACCAGCAAACTCTGGCCAGCCTTCAGGTGGAACAGATGACCGGCGCGGTCGAGCTCGTGGAGGCTCTGGGTGGAGGCTGGAATAGCTCGCAATTGCCTACGCCGTCACAAATGACAAAGAAACCCACTCAAGCAGAGACAAAGATCCAGCAATAAGCGGCGGAGTCGGGCAGTCAAGGAGAGTCCTGTTTTTCTCGTGCGAGTTTTTGGTATGTTTTTTGTTGCGGGGGAAAAACTGAAGGGGGCGGAATC
>JBARHV010000410.1:0-21416 GCA_049799415.1 Silvibacterium sp. | reverse complement strand
AGGTCATCGTGCGCAACGAAAAGCGCATGCTGCAGGAAGCCGTAGACGCCCTCTTCGACAACGGGCGCCGTGGCCGTGTCCTGCGCGGAGCCAACAACCGTCCGCTCAAGTCGCTGTCCGACACTCTCAAGGGCAAGCAGGGCCGCTTCCGTCAGAACCTCCTCGGCAAGCGCGTCGACTACTCCGGCCGTTCGGTCATCGTCGTCGGCCCCGAGCTCAAGCTCCACCAGTGCGGACTGCCCAAAAAGATGGCGCTCGAGCTGTTCAAACCCTTCATCTATCACCGGCTCGAACAGACCGGTCACTGCACCACCATCAAGCAGGCCAAAGAGATGGTCGAAATGCAGGAGCCGATCGTATGGGACATCCTTGAGGAAGTCATCAAGGACCATCCCGTGCTGCTCAATCGCGCTCCAACCCTCCACCGCCTCGGCATCCAGGCCTTTGAGCCGGTCCTCGTCGAAGGCAAGGCCATCAAGATTCACCCGCTCGTCTGCACCGCCTTCAACGCCGACTTCGACGGCGATCAGATGGCCGTGCACATCCCGCTCTCACCGGAAGCCCAGGTGGAGGCCAGCGTTCTCATGCTCGCCTCGCACAACATCCTGTCGCCGGCCTCAGGTCAGCCCATCACCGTGCCTACGCAGGACATGGTGCTCGGCCTTTACTACCTCACCAAGGCCAAGGTCGGAGCCAAAGGGGAAGGCCGCGTCTTCGCCAACATCGAAGAAGTGCTTATGGCGCTCGAAGCGAAGGAAGTCGAGACACTCACCCCTATCCGTCTGCGCTACACCGGTCCTGTCCTCGACATGACCACCGCATACGACGATCAGGACATCACGCACACCGAGCCGGTCGACTACGACAAGCAGTTCATCTCGACCACCGTCGGACGCGCCATCCTTAACGACTCGCTGCCCGAGGGCATGCCCTACATCAACGGCCTGCTCAAGAAGAAGGGTATTGGCCAGCTCGTCAACTACTGCTACCTCAACCTCGGCCTCGAGGTCACGGTCAAAATGCTCGACCGCATCAAGGACCTGGGCTTCAACTACGCCACGCGCTCCGGCCTGTCGGTCGGCCTCGATGACATGGTCATCCCGGAGACGAAGTACCCCGTCGTGCGCGAAGCGGAAAAGCAGCGCTTTGCCGTGCAGCAGCAGTACCTTGACGGAGCCATCACCAACGGTGAGCGCAACAACAAGGTCATTCAGCTCTGGTCGGCGGTGACGGAAAAGGTCGCCGACGAAATGTTCAACAACATGAAGAACGCCGACAAGGCCGGCGTCATGAACCCCGTCTACATCATGGCCGACTCCGGCGCGCGCGGATCGAAGCAGCAGATTCGTCAGCTCTCCGGCATGCGCGGCCTCATGGCCAAGCCCTCCGGCGAAATCATCGAGACCCCCATCACGGCCAACTTCCGTGAAGGCCTCACCGTGCTCGAATACTTCATTTCCACGCACGGCGCGCGCAAGGGCCTCGCCGACACCGCACTCAAGACCGCTGACTCCGGCTACCTCACTCGCCGTCTCGTCGACGTGGCGCAGGATGTCATCGTCACCGAACGCGATTGCACCACGGTGGAAGGCATCTACGTCACCCCCATCGTCGAGTCCGGCGAAATCATCGAGCCGCTGCGCGACCGCATCATCGGCCGCGTATCGCTTGAAAAGTTGAAGGACTTCGAGGGCAACGTCATCGTCGACGTCAACCAGGAGATCAACGAAGAGCTGGCCTCCGCCATCCAGGCCGCGGGCATCGAGCGCGTCAAGATTCGCTCCGTGCTCACCTGCGAGTCCAAGCGCGGCGTCTGCATCCTCTGCTACGGACGCAACCTCGGCTCCGGCCGCATGGTTGAGCTCGGCGAGGCCGTCGGCGTCATCGGCGCGCAGTCCATCGGCGAGCCGGGAACCCAGCTCACCATGCGTACCTTCCACATCGGCGGGACCGCGTCGCGCGTCTCTGAACAGTCGCGCCTCGACGCCCGCAACAACGGGTCTGTGCGCTTCATCAACCTCGCCACCGTGCGCTCCAAGCAGGGCGACCTGGTCGCCATGAACCGCTCCGGAGCCATCGCCGTCCTCGACGAGCGTGGCCGCGAGAAGGAGCGCTACCAGATCGTCTACGGCGCCAAACTCAAGGTTGAAGAGGGAGCCGCCGTCCAGGTCGGTCAGGTACTCGCCGAGTGGGACCCCTACACCTTCGCCATCCTCACCGAAATCGGTGGAACGGCGCAGTTCAAGGACCTGCAGGAAGGCATCACCCTCAACGAAGAAGTCGATGAAGTCACCGGCCTCTCGCGCCTCGTCGTTGCCGACGCAGCCGACGAAAAGCGTCAGCCCGCCCTCATCATCAAGGGAACCAAGGGCAACAAGCGTTACCTCATGCCCTCGCGCGCTCACCTCATGGTGCAGGACGGAGACGAAGTCTCTCCCGGCGATATCCTTGCCAAGATCCCGCGCGAAACCACGCGCACCAAGGACATCACCGGCGGTCTGCCCCGCGTCGTCGAGCTCTTCGAAGCCCGCAAGCCGCGCGAAACCGCCATCATCAGCGAAATCGATGGTGTCGTCAAGTTCGGCGAAGTCGCCAAGGGTCAGCGCAAAATCTACGTCACCGCCGACAACGGAGAGGAAAAGGAATACTCCGTGCCGCGCGGCATCCACGTCAACGTGCAGGAGGGCGAGCGCCTCAAAGCTGGCGAGCCTCTCATGGACGGTCCGCTCAACCCGCACGACATTCTCGCCGTGCTCGGGGAAAAGGAGCTGCAGGCCTACCTGGTCAACGAAATCCAGGAAGTCTACCGTCTCCAGGGCGTCGCCATCTCTGACAAGCACATTGAAACCATCGTCCGGCAGATGCTCCGCTGGGTGAAGATCGAGGAAGTCGGCGACACCAGCTTTCTGCTCGAACAGCAGATCGACAAGTTCCGCTTCCGTCTCGAGAACGAAAAGGCCATCGCCAACGGAGGACGCCCGGCCATCGGCCGTCCGCTCCTGCTCGGCATCACCAAGGCCTCGCTCTCAACTGACAGCTTCATCTCCGCGGCCAGCTTCCAGGAGACCACCCGTGTGTTGACCGAAGCCTCCATCAACGGAGCCATCGACAATCTGCGCGGCCTCAAGGAAAACGTAATCGTAGGTCGCCTCATCCCGGCAGGAACGGGCATGGAGTACTACCGCAACATCCAGCTCTCACCTGAGCTCGAAGAAGCGGCCCAGCGCGTCCAGCAGGAAGTGCAGACAGCCTACGAAGAAGCCGAGCGCGAACTCGAACTAATGCGCCAGGAAGGCGAAGCCGAAGAAATGGCCGCCTCCGAATAATAGGACTCGCCGTCCAGGCAAACCGAAAAGCCCCGGAGTTTATCCGGGGCTTTTCACTTTTCCGATGTCATCCTGAGCGAAGTTTGGCGCATTTGCGCCAAACGCAGTCGAAGGACCTGCATTTACAAAGCCCGGCCTCACGCCGGGCTTTGTTGTTTGGAAGCGATTCTCCGTTACAAATACGAGGAGTGCCTACTCTTGTGTGAGGTCTTCATACGTGACTCTGTAAATTTCAGGAGAATAATAGGTTATATGCTCCATCTCATCTAGTTCCCTGACTATGCCCATTGCCGCCAGCTTTTTCAAATCGGCACGTGCAGTGGGATGAGTAACTCCAAATTTGCTTTTTATGTGCAACACCGAAATCACAGGACTCTCGAAAAGGCTTTCGACAATCTTGGATAGCCTTACAGTACCTTTGTCTAATCTTCGGTGGAAGTCCTTGTGAAGCGCGAGTAGCTTGTCGCATCGACTTTCGGCGTCCTTCGCTTGCAGCACCACACCCTCCAGGCAGAACTCAATCCACGCCTCCCAATTTCCGTGTGTACTCACAGAAAGTAAAAGATCCATATAGTCATTTCTGTTACGTTCGAAGTAGGCGCTCATGTATAGCCATTGACTTGAAAGACCGCACCACTCTGCAATCGTAAGCGAAAGAAGAAGTCTACCAACCCTTCCGTTCCCGTCCCCAAATGGGTGGATTGTTTCAAACTGATAATGAGAAAGAAATGCTTTCACAAGTGGATCAAAATCGTCTTTCATATGTAAGTAGTTTTCAAAATCATGGAGTGCCTGTTCCATCTGGTAAGGAGGGGGTGGCACAAATCGAGCCGGACGCCCAATTTGATTTTGAGTTGTCCTAAACTCTCCCGGCGTTTGAGACGAACCTCTGACCCCGTCCATCAAAACCTTATGCAGGTCGCGAATCAGCCGAAGAGAAAGCGGTAAACCGACACCCGAGTCTAGCCTCGATCTTAAGGCGCGGCCATAGTTGAATACCTCCCTATAGGCATTAACAGGATCATTTTCAGAGACCGGATACCGTGGGTCAGCCTGAAAAAGTGCTTGCTGTTGTGGATCCGTGATCGTTCCTTCGAGTTTTGAAGAGAGTTGTGCTTCGCGGTTTTGCAAAGGTCGCAATAGAATATCTGGATTTGGAAGATGCTTGCCTGTTCCGTCAAGGCTCGCGATCCCAGTTCTTGCGTCCAGAAGCAACTTCCACAGCCTCTCAGGCCACTTCCAACTCGGGGGAAGCGAGTTTGGAACAAAGGCATGAGTCGCATCTGACTTGTTCGCAGTGATTGGAATGAGGGTGCCAGTCATCTCGGCAGTAAAATCTTTCGGGTTCATATGTCCTACTATAGCTGTTATCGATAAAATAATTAAATAATTATTTTACTTAATTATTAAATAATAAAGGAAATTTTATCGCTACGCACCACATATGGAATATGGGGCGAGATCGTAATACTCGCCGTCCGCCACAGCCGCGAAGCCGGATGCTAAAACCCTTGTCAAGTCGCCAAGCTTCGCAAAGTCGCTCTAACTAATAGAAAACAATAATGATCTGGCAACCACCCGCCATGCATTTCAATTCCACCCAATCTAGTAAAATAGAACTAGAGGGTAAAAACAGCGCCGACGTCTCATCCCTCGTCACACCCGGCAGGCGCAATCCAAGCAGTCTCGAGGAGAGCCAGAAAGTCCTGTATTTGCCATTAGATAGAGATAAGCCTAATCTTGTATATCACTTAGCGGGACTAATCCAGCCTAACCCGTTTAGAATACATTAGATACAAAAAAATACCGAGGGAGGGGGTACACAAGTGGGTAAGCCAGAAATGACGGTCATGCAGATCAATCTAGATACGGAAACCGCAGCCCGGCTCAAGAGTTTGGTCGAGTCCCGCCACCAGTCCCAGGACTCAATCCTGAGCGAAGCGCTCCGCCAATACCTCACCCGCGAGGAGAACCCAGCCGGGAAGAACTACCCCCAGCGCACACCCATCGGAGGCATAATAACCCCTGTATAATATATTAGTTACATTAATTTTCTGCGAACCAGATCCAGCGCCGTCTGCGCCGCATAGCTGCGAATCCGCTCCCGGTCACCCGTAAACCGCCGCTCCACCACATCCGTCTTTTTCCCGTCGCTCACGCCGATGTACACCAACCCCACAGGCTTCTCCGCCGTCCCGCCCGTAGGCCCGGCAATGCCCGTCACGCCCACGCCCAGAGTCGTATCGCAACGCTCGCGAATCCCCTCCGCCAGTGCCTCGGCCGTCTCCTTGCTCACCGCGCCATGTCGCTCCATCACCGAAGGCGGAACATTGGCAAACTCTGACTTCAGCTCGTTACTGTAGACAACAGCCCCGCCGAAGAACGACCGCGAGCTCCCGCTGATGCTCGTAAGTCGTTCAGAAATAAGACCTCCCGTACAGCTCTCCGCTACCGACAAAGTCGCCCCGCGCATCTCGAGGTAGAACAGAACAATCTGCTCCAGCGTCTCGCCCTGCGACGAGTAGATATAGTCCTCCAGCTCCTCCTCAAGGCGATTGGCCAGCGCGTCCACCCGTGCCTGCGCCAGGTCCAGCGCGGGCTTACTGCACATCAGGTTCAGCTGGATATCTCCCAGATGCGCCAGGATAGTCGTCTCCACATCCGTAAACTGCGTATAGATCGGCGCAATCCGCGCATCCGCCTGCGACTCGCCAATCAACGCCGCCTTGAGCACTCGCGTCGCGATAAACCGTAAAGGCAGCACCTTGCGCAGCCGCGGCACGCACTGCGCGTCAACCATCGGCTTCAGCTCCGACGGAGGCCCCGGCAGCAGCAGCACCAGCTTGCGATGCTCCCCATATACCGTGTCCAGAAACTGCCCCGGAGCCGACCCATTCGGATTCTCCAGAACCACTGCGCCTTCAATTACATCCGCCTGCTTCTCATTATTGCGGGTCATCGTCATGCGCCGCTGCGCCGCACGCGTATAGAGGTACGCAATCAGCTCCGGATTGCGCTTAATCCCAACCTTCAGCGCCTCCGCTACCGCCTCGCGCGTAAGGTCATCTTCCGTGGGTCCCAGTCCACCCATCACCACAATAATGTCCGTTCGCCGCAGAGCGTTCCGAACCGCATCCACCAGATGCTTCGGACGGTCGCCAACAATCGTCTTGAAAGTGACGGTAACGCCAAGCTGGTTCAGTCGCTCCGTCACGTAAAGCGAGTTCGTATCCTGCCGCCAGGGAGTCAGCAGTTCCGAACCGATGGCGATGATTTCGGCGTTCATTCAGCAGTGGTCCGGTTGGCTCAAGGTTGGTACGAGCGTCGATAAGTCGGCTAGGCCGCGCGCCAGCCTTCTACGCCCAAAGCAACATCATAAACGGTGCTGGAGGTGGCCACGAGCATGTTGCCTCCCGGCACGAAGGCCATACCCACAATCCCCGATCCGGCAACTGCCAGCGAAGCCTCGCCCGACTGTGAAATGCGGACTACGCCGCGCCGCCCAGCCAGCGAAGCCGCAACATACACAGCTCCCGAGATATCGATAGCCAGCCCCTGCGGACGCCCCAGTCCGCGATAGAAGACGGTCGCGTCGCCATTCCGGTCTATGGCATAAACGCTCTCATGGCTCGACGTAGTCGGACCGCTCACATACAGCGTTCCATCGATGCCGAAAGCCAAATGGTATGCCGCCACGCTCGGCTCCAGCGTCGCAAACACGAAAATCTGGCGGTCCGGCGCGATCTTAAAGATGGTTCCACTGCGGTCGCCCACGTAGAGGTTGTGCTCCGTGTCGAAGGCCATGCCGGTGGCAATCCCCATGCCTTCGGCATACACCTTCGCCGCTCCGGCGGGCGTAACCTGGTAAACCGTGCCTTCATGCCGTGAAGAAACATAGAGGTTGGCCGCCTCATCCACAGCCAGGCCAGTAGCATTCATAATGCCGCTCAGGAACGGGCGCATCTCCCCATTGCTCTCAATGCGGAAAACCGAGACCGGAGTCTCCTGCCCGCGCGCCCCCGAGAGCGTCACGTAAACATTGCCGTCAGGGTCGATTGCCGGATTCGCGACGGCGTGAATGCCGGTAGCGAGCATAGCAGCCACTTCGACGCTCACCGCATTGCTCTGCGCGCCGTTCTGTAGAATTCGCAGGTTGCCGCTGGCTGCCTCCTCAGGAACATGCAGCACCATGCGGCGGTTGCGGCTCATGATGACGGACGCCGCCAATTCGCCCAGCATAGCCACAGGCCTGCGGAATGAGATTGCGCCGAGATTGGCGCCATGCACTTCAACCTCGCCGCCGGGCAGTGCAGCGTTCGGCTCGACCGATTCTATGTGAGGCACATGGCCGGATTCGGGTTTGAGCAGAGAAGGCATAGTTCAATTACCACCAGTGATGCACGATCAGGGCGACGAGCAGCGCGTAAAGTCCCGCAGCCACGTCATCCACCATGATACCCAGACCGCCGTGCAGCCGTTCAAGCTGGCGAACCGGAGGAGGCTTGAGGATATCGAAAAAACGGAACAGGGCAAACGCTAACAACACATGGCCGACACCCGGCGGCGTCAAAAGCATGGCCGTCAACTGCCCGGCAACCTCGTCAATTACCACATGCCCCGGGTCTTGCCTGCCGCTCTCCCGCTCCACAATAGACGCAGCAGGAATCCCAATCAGCGTGATGGCTGCAGCAGCAACAATCGTGGCAATCGTAAGCTCGGTCGCGCTTAGGTGCGCCGCGCGAGCCGCAAAGTACCAGAGCGTCGCCGTCACAAGCGCCGCCCATGTCCCCGGCCCGCCCGGCAAAAGCCCAATGCCGAGGAACGTAGCCGTAAGCCACGCCCAGCTTGTCTTAGTGCGCGCCTGAATCGTCGTCATCGTCATTGGGGCGCCGTTGTTCCTCACTCAACCCTTCCAGCACTTCGGGGTCAAGTATGGGAGAAGAGATGCGATACTCCCCGCTCGCCCACTTACCCAGGTCGATCAGCCGGCAGCGGTCGCTGCAGAAAGGAAAATACTCGTCCTCTTTTGTGACAAGCGTGTTGCAGGTAGGGCAGCGCAGAACTGTATTGGGAGACATAGCCTTTACTCCCTGCTGAGAGCAACAACGCGCGCCACCACATCGTAGTCGTGCGCTTCGGTGATCTCGCAGCGATAGAATCGGCCCGCAGTCAGCGTCTCCTGCGCGCCAAAGTCATTGATGTAAACCGTGCCGTCGATCTCCGGAGCATGCAGCTGAGAGCGGCCCTCCCAAAGCAGCGGAGTCTCCTCCGACTCACCCTCCACTAGCACCTCAACCTCGCGGCCCACCCACTCGGTCTTTGCTTTTTTGCTGATGCGCTGCTGAATCTTCATCAACTCGCGCTTGCGCCGCTCAATCGTCCGCGCCGGAACCTTCTCCACAAGCCCAAACGCACGCGAGCCATCTTCGTCCGAATAGCCAAACACGCCCAGCCAGTCGAACTTCGCCTCGCGCACAAAGTCGCAGAGCGTCTCAAAGTCGGTCTCCGTTTCACCGGGAAACCCCACAATGAATGAGGTCCGCAGAGCGATTCCCGGCACAGCCGCTCGGACCTTCTCGATCGTTTTCAGGAAGATCCCCGCGTTCGCTCCGCGCTTCATGCTCTTCAGCACCGGCCCGGAGGCATGTTGCAGCGGCACGTCAAGATACTTGCAAATGTTGTCATGCTTCGCGATCGTCTCCAGCAGCTTGCCGGTGATCTTGTTCGGATACGCATAGAGGAACCGCAGCCACACCAACCCCGGAATCACAGCCAGCCGGTCAAGAAGCTGTGCAAGCCCGTCCTTCAGGCCAAAATCCTCGCCATAGCAGGTCGTGTCCTGTCCGATCAGCGTAATCTCGCGCACGCCCTGCGCTACCAGGTTCTCAGCTTCGGTAATCACCGACTCAAAGCGCCGCGAGCGGAACTTCCCGCGCAGGTTAGGAATTACGCAGAAGCTGCACGGATGGTCGCATCCCTCTGCAATCTTGATATAAGCCGAAGCCTTTTTCGTCGCGAGCAAACGCGGTGTCGTGTGGTCGTAGAGATACTGCGGCAGATGCGCTTCGGCTCCATCCCAGTCATTGCGCGAAAAGCGTCCCTGCGACTCACGCAGGTCACCCTCGGCACGCGCCGCCTGCGCGCTGCTCAGGATGGTAAACGGCGAAGGTTCCTGAATCTGCCGACGCGGCGCTTCAAGTCCGGCTGCAGCAAGAATCTCCTCCAACTCGCCCGTGCCGACTACGGCATCGACCTCTGGAATATTCTTGCGAATCTCGTCGCGATAGCGCTCGACCAGGCACCCTGCCACGATCAGCTTGCGGGCGGTTCCTGCGGTCTTGTGCTGCGCCATTTCAAGGATGGCATCCACCGATTCCTGCTTGGCCGCATCAATAAAAGAGCAGGTATTCACCACCAGAATTTCCGCCGCTTCCGGGTTCGAAGTCATCTCCGCGCCGGCGCGGTCCAGCAGGCCCATCATCACCTCGCTGTCGACCAGGTTTTTAGGGCAGCCAAGCGAGACAAATCCCACCTTGGGGCGGTTCACCGGACCAGCGGATTTTACGGAAACGGCGCGGCTCTCGGCCTCGTCGAGGAGAAGTTGGGTCACACTCTCATTTTAGCTGACTCATCGAATGAAGCAGGTTCAAAGCCGCTCTCGTGCCATCTCACGGAGACCTTCAGGGTGCTATCATAGGTCGTGTACCGGGTCCTACGCGGCGCAATCCCGCCAACCCCGCCAGGTCCGGAAGGAAGCAACGGTAACGGGCCAGTGCGTGCGCAGTAGGTTCCCCGGTACAGTGCTCTTTTCCTGGTAGTTACACAATCCTTACAACCCATCGATAGACAGTCATAGAACCGCTCAGCGACAATAGTCTTTTGTACAACAGCCAGTGTGGAGAAAACTCATTTGAGCCTTTCCGTGCGTCCGCGTGCTTCTAGACGCGCCAAAATCAGTGCCCTGGGAACCTACGTTCCGCCTCGCGTGCTTTCCAACAAAGACCTTGAAAAAATGGTCAAGACCTCCGACGAATGGATCTATTCGCGGGTCGGCATTCGCGAACGGCATATGGTCGAAAAAGGTATGGCCACCAGCGACATGGCCGTGGAAGCGGCAAAGGAGTGCCTCGCCGAACGCGGCATTCCAGCCACGGAGCTGGAAGTGATCATCGTCGCCACCGTCACGCCCGATATGTTTTTCCCGGCTACCGCCTGCCTGGTGCAGGACAAGCTCGGCGCAAAAGGCGCATGGGGATTTGATCTGTCTGCTGCGTGTTCCGGTTTTGTTTACGCCCTGCAGGTCGGCGCAAAGCTGGTAGAAAGCGGCGCGCATTCAAAGGTGCTGGTCATCGGCGCGGACACCATGTCTTCCATCATCGACTACACCGACCGCTCCACCTGTGTGCTTTTCGGAGACGGTGCTGGCGCCGTGCTCATCGAGCCAGCCGCAGAGGGCGAAATCGGCATGATCGATTTCGTGCATGAGATCGACGGATCAGGCGCGCCCTCACTCAACATGCCCGGAGGCGGAAGTCTGCATCCATCCACAGCGGAAACGGTAGAGCACAAGATGCACTACGTCCATCAGGACGGCCAGTCCGTCTATAAATTCGCCGTGCGCAAGATGGTTGAAGCGTCGGAGACCGTACTCAATCGAAACGGCATCACTGTAGACGAATTGGGCTGCTTTATCCCGCATCAGGCCAACAGGCGCATCATTGAGTCCAGCGCCGAGCGGCTCAACCTACCCATGGAACGCGTCATTATCAACATCGATCGCTACGGCAATACAACCGCGGGAACTATCCCGCTGGCCATGCAGACGGCCCGCGAAGAAGGAAAGCTGAAGAAGGGCGACCTGGTGCTGGCCACCAGCGTAGGAGCCGGATTCACCGTGGGATCTTCGCTGTTGCGCTGGGAAATCTAAGAAACTCACAACGCGGGGCAGTCCAGCTCCCGCTGACCGCTTTTCAGCTGACCGCCTTTGTAGCTGACCGTTTCTTAGCTGACCGGTCTTTAGCTGCATGCTGGTCATGCCGGTACTTCCATATCCCAAACAGGACCGCAGCGGTCACCAGGCCAATAAAAGTCCAAAGAATCACACTCGACCATCCGGCCAGATATTGCGACCACGCTTTAACCATAGTGCGGCCATAGGTCGCGCCCAGCCACGCAATCAGGCCATAACGTGCAGTGCGTGCAATGCCCAGCGAGACCAAATAGCGCGTCCGCGAAACACCTAGCGCTCCCGCTGTCAGCAGGAACGGCATCAGCGGCAGCGGAGGCGGCAGAATCGAGGCAATCGCCACCGTCAACACTCCATTGCGCTTCATCCATCGCTTGATGCGTTTTACAAGCCGCTCTGAAGCGTAGTGCTGCAGCATGGCTTCGCCGCCCTTTTTCCCTGCGCTCCAGGTGAAATAGCCGCCCACCAGGCTGCCCATAACTCCTGCCAACGTTGCCAGCCAGGGATTCCCGCGATGCGCTGTCAGCAGCAGAATCAGCAGATCGCTGCTTCCCGGCAACGGCAGCGGAATCACCGACGCGTCAATGGTCGCGACCATAAAGATCCCGAGCAGGCCAAAATGGATCAGCCAGCGCGGAAACAGATGTTTGTGCGGCTGGTGTTGTAAGGCAAAGCTCACGCACACATTGGACGCGCTAATTCGGAATCGCGTCTCGTAATTTGCGTTATTTCACAGAAATCGCAACTGCGGGATTTCCCGCAGTGCGCCGCATTCAACGGCATAGCGATAGAAGAGATTCAGCCCCTCAAGGCACGCATCATCCAGGCAATAGTAGATATTTTCGGTCAAATAGCTCAGTAAATCTGTAGCTGAAACCGGCATTCGGCCAGACCACTCCTGCGCCAGTTCTTCGATATGTGCCAGCCCGTGATCGCGGGATTGCTGAAAGTCCTCGACCAGTTGTGCTCTGCTCACCGTCTCAGGACCAAAGGCCGCTTCGCGCACAGCCCAGAAGGCTGAGACCCACGGAGTGCCCGTCCACGCACGCCATTCATGTGCCAGATCCAGATACTCCAGCCGCTCGCCTGTCCTCGCCTCTCGCGAATCACGACCCTCCAGCGCCAGCAATGCAGGATCGCCGATCAGCAACGCCGCATCGGCCACGCGCAGCATGGCATCAAGATCGGGCGCATGCTCGACAAATGCAGGCCCGTTCTTCCAGAGTTTGCTGAAGAAGATCCGCGTATACATCGCAGAAGTGAGGGAAGCCGTATCCAGGGCAACGCGCTTTACTCCGCGCACGCCATCCTTATGCCGCACCACCAGAAGAATCGACCGCACATAATCGAGCGAGGCAATCGCGCAGCCCGGAACGATGACCGCTCCCGGCATCGAAGCATAAGCCGCTACCGGAACCAGCCCGATGTCTGCCGTGCCCGCCATCAGGCTGCGCGCGCACTCTGAAGGTGTGGAGGAGACGATCCCGTAGCGCTGCAGCAGGTCATCCTTAAGGGGAGCATGTTCAAAATCCCACATCAGCGGCGCAGGATTCGCAAAATCAATGGCCGCAATTACCAGCTTTTTCTGTTTCAGGCTCACTAGCCAGTGTAACAACGGTAACCGCGTTGAATGCAGTTTCCCTTGACTTGAAACAATGCGATCGCTACGCTCCGAGCAATCTCCTTTACTCAAATAGCCCATTTATCTGGAACCTGAATGACCACTTCTACAATTCCTGCCGCAGCGATTGCTGATCAGAAGATCGCCCCTGCACTTACAGAAGAACGTATGGCATGGCTCGCGCTTGCGCTCACTCCCCAAATCGGTCCGCGGCGCATCCTTCGCGCCGTCAAGCAAGCTGGCTCACCGGCAAAAATTCTCGCACTGGGCCTCACCGAACTTGAGTCGCTGCAATTCCCAGCAGAAAGCGTGCGATTCATCTTCGATGGCCACGCGCGCTGCGCCGCCGATCAGCAGATTGAGGGCATGGCGGAAACAGGCGCAGCCTTTCTGACCTATGCCGATGACACCTACCCCGAGCGCCTCCGAGAAATCTTCGATCCGCCCGTGCTGCTCTGGATTCGCGGCAACCCCGAGCTGCTCGCGCAACCCTCGATTGCCGTCGTCGGCACCCGCCACCCTACGCCATATGGAACCGGCATGGCCGAAATGCTTTCCCGCGACCTCGCCAACAGGGGATTAATAATCCTGAGCGGCATGGCTCGCGGCGTAGACACCGCCGCGCACAAAGGAGCCATCGCCGCTAAACGGCCCACCATCGCCATCTGGGGAACAGGTGTCGACGTCATCTATCCCAAAGAGAACAAATCGCTCGCCGAGCAGATCGTCGCTGGTGGCGGAGCTATCGTTTCAGAGTTCCCTCTGGGAACATTTCCGGCGCCTCAAAACTTCCCCAAACGCAACCGGATACTTAGCGGAATGAGCGTCGGTGTGCTGGTCATCGAGGCCGCCGAATACAGTGGAACGCGGGTAACTGCCCGCTGCGCCCTCGAGCAAAACCGCGACGTGTTTGCCGTTCCCGGCAATGTGACGACAAAAAACGCCTGGGGTCCTAACACGCTCATTAAACAGGGCGCAAAGCTCACGGCGACCTGGGAGGATGTTTGGGAAGACCTGCCCACTCCTGTCCGTGATCAGCTCACGCCGCAGAGCGGCTCTGAATCCAATTCTGTCGCTGCCGCATCTCTATTTCACCAAGAAGAATTGCCTCCGCAAGAAGCTCGCATAATGAACGTTCTTCGCCATGATGAAGCGTTGCAACTTGACGAGATCATGGAAAAGCTGGAGCCTGAACTTAGTTCCTCAGAGATCTTCACTGCGCTCTTTGAGCTGGAGCTTGCAGGACGCATCCGGCAACTTCCTGGTAAAAACTACGTCAAAAGCTTCTGAGCAGACCTGTTTCTGTCATCGTTAAAGAGCACGAAGGGACGGAAAGTGTATATTCTGTCTCACTGTGCCCGAACGCGGTTCGCCGCGTCTGTTAGTATGCGTTTCGGTTGTAAAGGAAAAGAATGAGCAAATCATTGGTGATCGTTGAGTCGCCGGCTAAGGCCAAGACGATCAATAAATATCTCGGGAAAGACTTCATCGTCGAAGCCTCGCTGGGCCACGTCAAAGACCTGCCGAAAAACAAGATCGGCGTTGATCTTACGGATGGCACCTTCGAGCCTGAGTTGATCGTGATTCCGGGCAAAGAAAAAATCATGGACCGGCTCCGCAAGCTGGCAAAGGGTGCCGATAACGTCTACCTCGCACCCGACCCCGACCGCGAAGGCGAGGCCATTGCCGCGCATTTGGCGCAAGAGCTGCAGGGCACTGTAAAAAAGAGCGCAATCCATCGCGTTACATTCAATGAAATTACGCCAAAGGCCGTCAAGGCTGCCTTTGAGCATGCCCGTGACGTCGATCAGCACCTGGTGGATGCGCAGCAGACGCGCCGCGTTCTCGACCGTATTGTCGGCTACCAGATTTCACCGCTGCTCTGGGACAAAGTTCGTCGTGGGCTCTCCGCGGGCCGTGTGCAGACTGTAGCCTTGCGCCTCATCGTCGAGCGCGAGGAAGAGATCAAAGTCTTCAATCCGGTCGAATACTGGACTATCGATGCCAACCTGCATCCCGCGCCCCGAGGCCAGGAGTTCACTGCGCACTTTACTGGAATCGATGGCGATCGTGCCCGTGTCGAAACCGTCGACACGCCCTCGCTGCCCGACCAGAAGCTCACTGACGCTACGGTTGAGCACCTGAAGAAAGCCGCGTGGTCGGTTCGCAATGTAGATCGTAAGGAGCGCAAGCGCAATCCCGCCGCTCCCTTCACCACTAGCAAATTGCAGCAGGATGCTTCACGCCAGCTCGGCTTCAACGTCAAGCGCACCATGGGCGTCGCGCAGCGTTTATATGAAGGCATTGAAATTGGCGGCGACGCCGTCGGCCTCATCACCTACATGCGTACCGACTCCACTCGCGTCTCACCTGACGCCGTGCAGTCCGTTCGCGAATGGATCGGCAAGAAACTCGGCAAGCAGTATCTGCCCGAGTCGCCCAACATCTTTAAATCGAAAAAGGACGCCCAGGACGCGCACGAAGCCATTCGTCCTGCCGACCCCGAGCTGCATCCGGACGACATCCGCAAATCGCTTTCCGATGAGCAGTACAAGCTGTACAAACTCATCTGGCAGCGCTTCGTGGCCTCGCAGATGATGCCTGCCGTCTACGACCAGACGACTGTCGATATCGTGGCCAAAGCGGATCGCAGCTATGACTTCCGCGTGACCGGGTCCGTCCTCAAGTTTGACGGATTCCTCAAGGTCTACGAGGAATCAAAGGAAAAGAAGGACGACGACGACGAGGCGCTCGCCAACAAGCTGCCCGCACTCAACGCTGGCGACAGTCTCACGCTGAAGGAACTGAAACCCGAGCAAAAATTCACTCAACCGCCTCCGCGCTACAACGAAGCCTCGCTCGTCAAAGAACTCGAAGAGCGCGGCATCGGACGCCCCTCCACCTACGCGTCCATTATCAACACCATCCAGGACCGCGAGTACGTAGCGAAAATGGGAGGAAAGAGGAACGGCCCGTTTGTCCCCACAGAGATAGGAACGGTTGTCAACGGTCTGCTGGTCAAGAATTTCCCCTATATCTTCGATACCAAGTACACCGCGCGGCTTGAAGAAGAGCTGGACGATATTGAAGACGGCAAGGAGAAGTGGACCGATCTCCTCAGCGGATTCTACGGATACTTTGAAAAGGAACTCAAGGAAGCCGCTACAAAGATGGAAGACATCAAACGCATGGAGAAGCCCACCGACCAGGTGTGCGATTTGTGCGGCTCTCCGCTGGTTTTAAAGTGGGGCAAGTTCGGCTCCTTCTATGCCTGCAGCGCCTATGACAAGAAGAAGCCGGGAAGCTGCACCTTCACAAAAGAGAACTTCGATACCAAGCCCAACCTTGCCATACCCGGCGAAGATGCCGAGCAGGAAGAGGAATATTGCGAGAACTGTGGCCGTGTCATGGTGCTGCGCAATGGTCCATGGGGCCCCTTCATGGCCTGTCCCGGCTACAACGAAGACCCTCCCTGCAAAACGGTGCGCCGCCTCAATCAGAAGCAGCAGCAAAAGCCTCCTGTGCCGCTCGACGAGAAGTGCCCGAAGTGCGGCGAGCAGCTTGTGCTGCGTAACGGCCAGTATGGAGAATTCGTCTCCTGCTCTGGTTATCCCAAGTGCAAGTACATCAAGCAGAACACCATCGGCATGAAATGCCCGAAGTGCCACGATGGAGACATCGTCGAGAAGAAAGCGCGCCGCGGCAATTTCTTCTACGGCTGTTCCGAGTATCCCAAGTGTGACTTCACTGCGAACTACAAACCGATGGAGAAGAAGTGCCCGGAATGCGGCAGCCCCTACCTGCTGGAGAAAACCCTCAAGTCAGGCGTCTATCTCGTGTGCCCGAATAACAAAAAACCTTCTGCCGACGAAGAAGCTGCCCCAAAGAAACGCGCAAAGAAGGGTGAACCCGAAAGTACGACAATGTGCAGCTACACCAAGCGCATAGGTGACGCGCCTGCGACGGAGGAAAAGAAGCCTGTGCCAACGGCTAAAACACACGGTCCGGTCGTAGAGCAGCCCGCGTAACAAACAGCCGGCATAAACCAAAGGCGGCGGATGTTAATCTCAAAATGAGACATGAGATTTCCTGCCGCTTTTCTTCTCATCGCCACACTGTTCCCTGTCTTTGCGTTAGGCCAGAGCGACCAGCAGCAGTGCCAGCTCAGCGCGCTCAAGGTATGTGCGGTTCATGTCGTCCAGGACGAAGAGGGCATACTCGCCAGCCCGGTTCGAACCACGCCGAAGGATCTGTTCTGGCTCGTCCCCTTCGGAGTCGTAACCGGAGTCGCGCTCGACTACGACGCACATGCCATGCGCTCCCTCGGAGTGGATCAGCAGCGTCAGAACAGGTTTGAGACAATCTCCAACTTTGGCGGCCTGTACGCGCCAATCGCGGCCTCCGGAGCCGGCTATTTCATCGGAGGCGTCACCCACAATGACCTGCTGCGCGAAACCGCCGTCCTCTCCACTGAAGCGATGGCAGATGCGACCATTCTGAACCAGGGTTTGAAGTATGCTATCGATCGTGAAGATCCGCAGCAAGGCGACGGCACGGGCCGCTTCTGGCCGCACGGACTGTCAACCTGGCCCGACGGCCAGTCCATGCCCTCTGAACACGCCATGAATGTCTGGGCGTTCGCGCACGTAGTCGCCACGCAATACAACGGTCCAGCTACCAAGGCGATTGTGTATTCACTGGCCACCACCGTCTCCGTCTCTCGCGTGATCGCGCGCCAGCATTTTCCTTCAGATGTGCTCGTCGGCAGTGTCTTCGGATACCTGATTGGCGGATACGTCGAACACCGGCGCTCGCGAGAGGCAAGCTATCTGTCGCTCTCCACCGTGGCGACGCCCAATGGTCGAGGCCTCCAGCTTTCTTATAATTTTGCGCATTAGGCCGAACGAAATTTCTCGCCGCTTGTAGCGGCCATGCGAGGCGGTACGTCAGGACGGCCAGTCCTTTATACTGCTCTGTCGCAGCTTTCAGGATTTAGGAGTTATATTTATGTCCTCCGCCGCCATCGATTATGCCCGCCAGAACTATCCTCGTTTTCTCGGCGAGCTCAAGACCCTTCTCCGTATCCCATCCGTTTCCACGTTGCCAGAGCATAAAACCGATGTAGCAGCGGCGGCAGCATGGCTGGCCGATGACATGAAGCGCATCGGCCTTGAGCACGTTCAGGTTATTCAGACCGAGGGCCATCCGCTCGTCTATGGCGATTGGCTGCATGCGTCAGGCAAGCCCACCTGCCTCTGCTATGGGCATTATGATGTGCAGCCGCCCGACCCACTCGACGAATGGAAGTCTCCTCCGTTTGAGCCAACAGAACGCGACGGCAACCTCTATGCGCGCGGTGCGGTCGACGACAAGGGCCAGATGTACATCCACATTAAGGCGCTGGAGGCGCTCTTCAAGGCAAACGAAGGCAAGCTTCCCATCAACGTTCGTGTGATTCTCGAAGGCGAAGAAGAAGTGGGCGGCGAGCAGATCGCGAAATTTGTCCGCGAGCATGGCGACCGTCTCAAGGCTGACTTCGCGCTCGTTTCTGACACGGAATTGTTCGCGCCGGATCTACCCACTCTCTGCGTTGGACTGCGTGGCATGATCTATACCGAAATCGAGGCGCATGGCGCAAAAACTGACCTGCACTCCGGCATGTACGGCGGCGCCGCTCCCAATCCCTTCATCGCACTGGCGCAGATCATCACACGCCTCAAGGACTCTTCCGGGCGCATCCTCATCCCCGGCTTCTACGATGCTGTAAAAGCCCCCTCTGAAGACGAGCTGAAAACCTGGAAGCAGCTTCCGTTCGACGAAGAGCACTATCGCAGAACAGAGGTTGGCTCCAGCCGTCTCACCGGCGAGGCGAGCTTTTCCGTGCTGGAACGCACCTGGACGCGCCCCACTCTCGACGTTCACGGCATGCCCGGCGGCTTTATCGGAGCCGGCGCAAAGACAGTGATTCCAGCAAAGGCCGTCGCAAAAATCTCCATGCGCCTCGTGCCGGACATGATGCCCGACAAGACTTTTTCGCAATACAAAAGCTATGTCGAATCGCTCACGCCCGCAGGCATCACGCTCGATGTGCGGCTCATCCACTCCGGCGAACCCATGATCATCGGCACAAACAATCCGTACATTCTGGCCGCAACTCACGCGTTAAAGCAGGTGTGGAAGAAGGACACAGTCTTCGTTCGTTCCGGCGGATCCATCCCCATCGTCGGTGACTTCGAGCGCCATCTCAAAATCCCCTCTGTCATGATGGGCTTTGGTCTCCCGGACGATAATCTCCACGCGCCAAATGAGAAGTTTCACCTCGCAAACTTCTATCGCGGCATTGAATCGGTCATCGGCTTCTTCGAAGAGCTAGGAAAATGAATGCCTTTGTCCTTGCCGGCGGTCGAAGTACGCGTATGGGCCGCGATAAGGCACTGCTTGATCTATGCGGCCGTCCGCTGATCGAACATGCCCTCGGCAAGCTGCGCTCACTGGGGTTCGCCCCGCAAATCGCTGGCTCGCGTCCCGATCTGGCCTCATACGCGCCCATCCTCTCCGACAATTATCCAAACTCAGGCCCGCTCGGAGGAATCGAAGCCGCGCTCGCATCCAGCAATACAGAGCAGAATCTGTTCATCCCGGTGGACCTGCCGTGGCTGCCGGTCAAATTTCTATGCTGGATGATCGAGCGCGCCAGCCAAACAAACGCACTGGCCACTATTCCTCGCCTTCAGGGCCGTCCGCAGCCTTTGTGCGCGGTTTATAGCCGTGCGTTCTTGCCGCATGTGCAGTCTGCCGTTGCCGCAGGCCAGGCAAAGGTGATGTACGTCGTGGAGCTTGCTGCAAATGTCACTGGTCAGCACATCGACAGCTTCGATACGGAAACCGTAGCCGCCGCGCAATTCTGGGAACAGGTCATTCCGCTTCATCGCTGGTTTGAGAACATCAATACTCCCGCAGACTTTGAAAAAGCAGCGCTGGAGCAATCCGCCTACATCCACTAAGCTTAGAGGGAAAGAAGCAGAGTTTTTGAGGACAATCCACTGGCCAGCAGCACCGAAATCCAAACCATTGTCGAAGACCCGGCGAAGCGCGTCTCCGAGCCGTATATCGCCTTCGAGCATGTCTCGAAATCCTTCGGCGACCTGGTTGTGCTTGATGACGTAAGCTTCTTCGTCAATCCTGGAGAAACGCTCTGTATCCTCGGCCGCAGCGGAGTAGGCAAGTCCGTTTCGCTGCAGCAGATCATGGGCTTCCTCAAACCCGACTCGGGCAAAATTCTGGTTGCAGGTGAGAATATCTGCGGCTACACCGAAGAGCAGATGCAGGCCATCCGCCGCAAGGTCACCATGGTCTTCCAGAACGGCGCGCTCTTCGATTCACTCAGCGTCGGTGAGAACGTTGCCTTCCCGCTGCGCGAACGCAAGGAGCTGGTCGAGGATCAAATCCAGCAGATCGTAAACGGGCTGCTCGAAATGGTCGGAGTTACCGGTATGACCGAACTGCTGCCATCCGATCTGTCTACCGGAATGAAGCGGTCCGTAGCCATCGCCCGCGCTCTCTCCGCTCAGCCTGAGGCGATTCTCTACGATGAGCCGACCACCATGGTCGATCCGCTCATCGCGCATCTGCTGGGCGATCTCATTCAGAAGCTCAAGCATCAGCTTCGACTCACCAGCATTGTTGTTACGCACGATATGCGTTTTGCCCAGCGCCTTGCTGACCGCGTACTCTTCCTCCATCAGGCCAAAGCACACTTCTTCGGCACAATGGACGAGATGAGAGCCTCCAAAGACGAAGTCCTGCGCCAGTTTTTCGATCTCGATGCCCTGGTTCTCCCCGAGGTCTGATGACAGCACAAGCCACCGCAGCCGATTTCATAGGCACCTGGCGTCTCCTCGACTACTCCTTCATCCACGAAGACGGAGTGATCGAGCACCCCTGGGGAACTCACGTCCGGGGCTATCTGCTCTACTCTGCCGAAGGCTATATGAGCGGAAATCTCAGCCCTGCGAGAGACTGGCCATCCAGGCGCGCCCGGCTCGCCGCTGCGTTCAAGGCCCACGATGGCGCAGGTGCGCTGCGTCTGGCGCAGCGCGCAAGCCGCCGGGAATATATCGCCTATACCGGCCGCTACACCATCGACGGAGACACGATTACGCACCACGTCGAAGCCAGCCTGTTCCCAAATTGGGTGGGCCGCCCTGAAGTCAGGGAGTACAAATTCGAGGGCAATACTCTAACTCTCCGCACTGGGCCGGTTCGATCCGGACTGCACACCATCATCGCGCAGCTCGTATGGGAGCGCGTCCAGTAAGAGGGATCAACAAATCCGCGACCAACGGGAGCGGCCCCAAAAGCCAACACTTAGGATGGCGCGAAGCGCGGCTGCCTTGACAGCCTGCCCTGAGCGAAGCCGAAGGGGCCAGTCCAGGCGAGCGTCCATTGATAGACTTATAGTGTGAAGATCGCGCTAGCCCAGATCAATCCCACCGTCGGAGAC
>JBARHV010000409.1:0-2794 GCA_049799415.1 Silvibacterium sp. | reverse complement strand
GTTCAACAGGACGAGGCGAACCTGGCCAGTGCTGAGGCAGCCTACGAGGCCGCGCGCGTCAACGTGCCTGTAATCCACATCAACACTGGCTCGACGCTGTCCTCTGCCGGTGCGGATGTTTCCGGTGCGCGATCTGGGGTGGCTCAGTCGCAAAGACAACTCCAGGCGGCGGAGGCCGCCGTGGCGCAGGCCAAGGCCAATTCGGTCAAATCGCAGCTTGACCTTGAGCGCTACACGCCGCTGGTGGAGAAGGACGTAATCTCGAAGCAGCAGTATGACGCCGCAGTTGCCGCCGCGGACGGGAACAAAGCTGCGCTGGCCCAGGCCGAGGCGAATCTGCAGGGCGCGCAGGACGGCGTGCGCATTGCTCACGATCGCGTGGCCGAGGCGCAGGCCAGCTTTCAGACCGCGCAGACAGGCCCGCAGCAAGTAGCCATTCAGAAGGCCAAGGCGGACCAGGCCGCGGCTTTGGTGCAGCAGGCACAGGCGGAGCTGGACCAGGCGAAGCTCAACTTGAGCTACACGAAAATTGTGGCTCCCGAGGCTGGAATCATCACTCGCAAGAGCGTGGAAATAGGCCAGAACGTGAGCGTAGGACAGAACATGATGACTCTGGTCTCGCTCGACGATATCTGGGTGACGGCCAACTTTAAGGAAACACAGTTGGACCACATGCGGGCCGGGCAACATGTCGTCATCGAAGTGGACGCTTATGGCGGACGCAAGTACGACGGCAAGATTACGCAGATCGGTGGCGCAACCGGTTCCGTGCTCAGCCTCTTTCCACCGGAGAACGCCACTGGCAACTACGTCAAGGTGGTGCAGCGCGTTCCGGTTCGCATCGACTTCACCAACCCTAACCAGATCGCGGACCATCTTCTGCGACCCGGCATGTCGGTTGAGCCTAAGGTAAGAGTCAAGGATTAAAGCCAAACCCCGCGTCCGCTTTGGATGCGGGGTTTCTCATCCAAAGGCAGTTCTTCCGCATCCAAGTACAACGGAGGAATTTGTAATGAGCACTCCCGCTTTAAAAGAAGTCTTGTCCAAAGGTTCCGACCATATCACTCCCCACTGGAAGCAGAATGCCCGACCCATTCAGAAATTCGGAACGGTCATCCGCAGCCTGCCGATCGGTATCGATGAGAAGGCGCGCACCGAGGTCTGCGAGCAGTTGAACCTGATGCTGGCCGACACATCCAGCCTGCGCGATCTTTACAAGAAGTCGCATTGGCAAGTAGGCGGACCTACGTTTTATCAACTCCATCTGCTTTTTGATAAACACTTCGGCGAACAGGTCAACCTAGTCGATCTGCTGGCAGAGCGCATCCAGACGCTGGGTGGCGTGAGCGTGGCTATGGCGCATGACATTGCGGAGCTGACGCGCCTGGAGCGTCCGCCCCGCGACCGCGAAGAGGTTCCGGTGCAGATTTCGCGGCTGCTGGAGGCTCACGAGTCAATCATCAAGCATGCCCGCAAGCTGGCGAAAAAGGCCCAGGACCTGGGCGACGATGGGACCAATGATCTGTTGATCAGCGACGTCGTCCGTATTAACGAGCTCCAGGTCTGGTTCATTGGCGAGCATTTGGTTGAAATGCCGCTTGTTCATGCAAAATAAACGCTTTTCAGAGCGATCAACGGGCCGGATTGCATGCCAATCCGGCCCGTTGATTTCCCGGAACTATTTCCTGCTTCGCCGCATCTTCTCTACAGTTATTCTTGTAGCCTGAAAGCCCACGTCATGCCTGTCGCGTTAGATTTCTTCCTCAAATACGGCTATTGGATCCTCTTCCTCTGGGTACTTGTGGAGCAGCTTGGCGTGCCTGTGCCCAGTGTGCCGCTTCTGCTGACCGCTGGGACGCTGACTGCCACGCACAAAATGAGCCTGCCCCTGGTACTGATCGCCATCGTCCTCGGCAGCCTGGTGAGCGACAGCCTGTGGTACTGGATGGGCAAGAAATACGGCGGAGCGGTGGTGAAGCTGCTGTGCCGCCTTTCGATGGAAAGCAATACCTGCGTGCGCCGCACCGAAAACTACTTCTCAAAGCATGGGGCAGGGGCCCTGGTGGTTGCGAAGTTCCTCCCCGGACTCGGCTCTGTGGCAGCGCCCATTGCCGGACAGACCGGGATGGAATATCGCCTTTTCGCGATTTATGACACGGCCGGCATCTTGCTATGGGCGGTTACGTGTACTCTTTGCGGACGCTTCTTCGGCGAGGTCCTGAATCGTCATCCAGACGCGTTGGCCTGGGTTGCGCGGTTCGGATTCCTGCTGTTTGTCCTCCTTCTGCTGGGCTTCTTTGTCTGGCGGTTCTTCCGCCAGCGCGCCTTTCTCCGCGAGATTCGCATGGCCAGGATGGACCCTCGCGAACTGAAGGAGATGCTGGACCACGACCAGCCGGTTTACATTGTTGACCTGCGCCATCCGCTCGACTACCTGCCCGATCCCCGAACCCTGCCCGGAGCTGTTTTGTTTTCTCCGGACAAGCTGGTGGCACATTGCTCGGAGATTCCCCGGGACCGCGACGTGGTGCTCTTCTGCACCTGCCCCAGCGAAGCGACGGCGGCCAAGATGGCCCTGACCATCCGCAAGATGGGCGTGTACCGTGTACGCCCGTTGCTGGGCGGCTACGACGAGTGGAAGAAGCTGGGGTATCCGCTGGTGGATATTACTCCGACAGCGGCTTGAGCCTACCCCCTCCCTTATTTTTCCTATGTAATAGGCCGTAAATGGTTTAAGCTTTTCTGCCTCTTGTTCACTCATGGATCACTGTTGGACTTTCAGGGAGACCCTGCT
>JBARHV010000408.1:0-34364 GCA_049799415.1 Silvibacterium sp. | reverse complement strand
ACTCTGCCCGGAATGACAAGGGTTTTATTTTTGCGCCCTTAGTTGAGATGGGCCCGGGTTTTCGCCGGGGAATCTCTCGTCGGGATGCTGGGCAATGGCTACCTTCCTGAAGTCCATCCAAATGGGGAGGGCTACGCGCGCTCCGGTTTCTTTATCGCCGAGAGATTGACGATTGTCGTAGCCGGTCCACACTCCACAGGTGACGGAGGGCGAGAAACCGATGAACCAGGCGTCGGTGAAGTCGCTGGTCGTCCCGGTTTTGCCTCCCAAGGGATGGTTGAGAGCTGCGGCGGCTGCGCCGGTTCCGCTGTGCGTGACCTCTTTGAGCATGACCATCATGGCACGCGCCGTCTTTGTACTGATGACTTCGCTTACCTGGGGCGTCGCCTCATTCAGAGGCAGGCCGTCGGCAGTGGCGACGCGGCGCACGAAGCGGGGCGCGACGCGGATTCCGTCGTTGGGGAAGACGGAGTAGGCAGCCACTTGTTGTTCGAGGGTGACTTCCACGGCGCCGAGAGCGATGGGCAGAAACGGCGCGATGTTTGACGTGATGCCGAAGCTGTGCGCCGTGGCGATTACCCGGCTGATGCCGACACGCTGGGCCAGCCTGACGGCAGGGATGTTGCGCGAGTCGGCAAAGGCTTTGGTGAGGGTGATGCTGCCGAGGTAATTGTGCTCGTAGTCGTGCGGAGTCCAGTTGCCGAAGGACGCGGGCGTATCGAGTACAGTATCGTCCGGCCTCAATCCGGCTTCGATGGCCGTGGTGTAGACATAGGGCTTGAACGATGAGCCGGTCTGACGCTCGGCCTGGGTGGCGCGGTCAAACTGCGACAGGTTGAAGTCGCGACCTCCGACGAGAGCGAGCACGTCTCCGGTGGCGTTGTCGATGGCGAAGAGCGCGCCCTGTGCTCCGCTATCCTCTTCAAGGCCGGCGCGGAGCAGGCCGCCATCCTGCCCGGTGATGTGGACATAGATAATGTCGCCCGTATGCAGAAACTGGTCGGCGGTTTTGAACCCGGTCCAGGCCCAGTCGCTGGGAGTGAGCAAGAGCGATTGCTGGCCAATGCGCGCCGTGACCTGATACGGGAGCACGTTCATGACGAGCGCATGGATGTAGGTTCCGGGCGCGGCAGGTTGGGTCCAGTCAGGGTGTTTGAAGTCTTCAAGGCCGATGCCGCCGGCGATGACATTCAGCAGGCGTCCGCGCCATCCGTTGCGGCGCTCGTAGGCAGCGAGGCCATCTTCGACGGCTTTGTTCGCAGTTTCCTGCAGATCGAGATCAAGGGTGGTGTAGACCTTCAGTCCGGCCCCATGCACGAGGTTCGATCCGTATTCATGGTCCAGCTCGCGGCGGACCTCTTCGACAAACCAGGGTGCGACGCTATTGGGCGGAGGCTCGATGTGAAGACCAAGGGGCGCGGTGCGGGCCGCATCGGCCTGCGCGTCGGTGATCACTCCGTCTTCAAGCATGGCATCAATGACCATGTTGCGGCGGCGGAAGGCGCGGCCGGGGTTGAGGATGGGCGAAAACTCAGTTGGCCCTTTGGGGAGGCCGGCAAGCAGAGCAGCCTCGGGAAGGGTGAGGTTATTGGCGTGTTTGGAGAAATAGTATTCAGCACCTGCCTCAAAGCCGTAGACTCCCTGACCGAGATAGATTTGATTGCCGTAGAGGGTGAAGATCTGCTGCTTGGTGAAGGCATGCTCGATCTGCACCGAGAGGAATATCTCCTGTAGTTTGCGGCTTACGGTGCGCTCGTCGGAGAGAAAGAGGTTGCGCGCCAACTGCATGGTGATGGTGGAGGCTCCCTGGGCGCGGCCCTTCGACCTTAGATCGTGATAGGCGGCTCCGGCGATACGAAAAAGATTGACGCCCCAGTGGCTCTCGAAATTTTTGTCTTCAATGGAGATGACGGCCTGACGCAGAAGCGGCGAGAAGCCGTTGTAGCTGACATCGATACGACGCTGTAGCGCGAAGGAGCCGATGATGCGGCCGTGAACATCGTAAAGCTCCGTGGTGGTAATGGGCTGGTAGCGCTCTAAATCCTGAATCTGCGGAAGATTGACTGAGTAGACGAGCATGAGTCCACAGAGCGAGCCAAAGGCGACGGCGAGCAATGCCATAAACGCCAGGGCCACGCTGCCCGCAACTTTTCTGCCCCCGGTGCGAGGGCGAAATGAGGAGGAAGCGCGGGAGGCCCGGGGACGAGGCGTTGGCTTTTCTGATTCCGGAGGCGCCCATGGGCCGCGCTTTTTCAAGGGCGAACCTTTATGCGCTCTTTTGCTTCAGGACGTCGAGGGCTTTGTTGAGTTGATCGTCGACATGTTGAGCAGGCTGCGCGAGGTCTCCCTCTTCGGCGAGGAACTGATCGATGGTTTCGTTGACGGCGATGTCGGGTGTAACGGCCTTATCCTGAATTTTGCTGCCGGACGGTGTTTCGTATTTCGCCACGGAGAGAATAAGAGCAGCGCCATCGGGGAGCGTGATGGTTTTCTGCACTACGCCCTCACCAAAGGTACGGCTGCCGACTAAATTCCCGCGTTTATTGTCGAGAACGGCAGCAGCAACGATCTCCGCCGCTCCGGCGGTGCCATTGTTGACGAGGATGACGAGCGGCGCTTTGGTGATGAAACGCGATGGATCGGCAGTAAAGGTCTGCGTTGGAACCGTCTGACCTTGAATGGAGGCGATGGTTCCGGACTGAAGAAAGGCATTGGCGAGGCGGATGCCCTGCGCGGAATCGCCTTCGGCAACGTCGCGTAGATCGAGCAGCACTTTCGTGTTTCCATTCTTGGGCATGGCGCGCAGGCGGGCTTCGATTTGATCAACGCGATCGCGGCTGAGCACGCCCGGCTTGAGATAAAGAATGGTGGAGTTGTCGTACTGCTCTTCGCCCATAGGCGAGTGCGCGACCTGGGTCCGGGTGAGCGTAATTTGCTCGGGCTCCGGTTTGCCGCCGGGACGGATGAGACCGAAGTTCACGTTGGCGCCGGGCTTGCCTTCAAGCAGCAGGCGAATCATAGCTAAAGACATGACGCGCGTGGTGTTGCCGTCGATGGATTCGATCATGTCTCCATCGCGGATGTGGGCTTCGCTATCAGCCGGACTGCCTGGAACCACGGAGACGACGGTCGCATAACCGTAGCGCTTGGAGACGTCCAAACCAATCTGCGCCGTGCCCTCATTCTGATGGGCTTTATACATGGCGAACTCGGCTGGCGTGAGATAGCTGGAATTTACATCGAGCGATTCCAAGAGGCCATGAAGGGCACCCGTGGTGACGCTGTTCATGTTCGGCACAGTGACATAGTCACTTTGAATTTTTTGCAGAACCTCTTCATAGACGCCCATCTGACGGTATGCACCGTCACTCTGGGTTCCAGCAGAGACGCCGCCGGAGACAAATCCGCCGAGAAACACAACAGCGACGAGGGCGATGGAGATGCCGAAGATAGCGCGCTTAAAGCTTTTGGACATATGTATATATTTAAAGACCGACTGATGAGAGCTCTGGTTAGCTTGATGATACTCCAAGAACGGAGCGCAGAAGATTCAGAGGGCCTTTGACCTGTCCCCTGGAATCTCGACCAATTGGAACTGGAGTTCTCCCATGAATCAGTCGGTAAACCGGCTCATTGTTAGATGGGCCGGGAGCGAACGACCTCGAACCGCTCCTTCAGATGAAGAAAGGGCCTTTCAAGAAATCTATAGGATAGTGTTGCGACGAGAACCGTACAGATCATACTTATAAGCATTGAAGCTCCAGGGAGATGCCTCAAATATTTCCCGAAGTAATCTCGCGCAATAATAAGAAAAATGGCATGGAAAACATAAAGTCCATAGCTAATTCGCCCCAGATAGATCATCCATTTAGGAATCCGCTTTTCAGGCATTTTCAGCGCTCCCGCCAATAACAGATAGCACCCTGCAGCCACCATAAGGTAACCAGCGGTAATCAGCAGCGGATTTGAAGCAGGTCCGTCAACCTGGATGCCACCCACGGCTTCAGCTGCAAGCCAGGTGACTATTCCAAAACCTATCATCACGGCTGAAGATAGTGCACTCTTTCTCAGGACGGCTGGCATGGTGAGGGCCAGCAACGCTCCGGATGCGAAGAATATCCCTTCAACATCACTATTCAACCAAAGCGAAAGCGTGCTTTTCCCGGCTGATGCCAGCTCAAAGGTGATTGCCAGAGAGAGAACGCCTATGACAGAAATGAAGAGCAAAAAACCTTGTTTGTTCAGGCGTTTGGTAATCCCCGGCCACACCAAATAGAACTGCTCCTCCACCGAAATGCTCCAGAGATGACCAATAAACCCTGAACCCATTCCAGCAGCAATGGAATACCAATTGGCACAGAGAAGACTCATCGCGAGCATCCTCTTCCACCCTATATGCGCCAAGGGAATTCGGAAACCCACCATGCAAATAATAGAGATGTAAAGGAAATAAAGAGGCCAGATTCGCAGGATACGGCGAGTATAAAAGCTGCGTAGGCTTACCGTTGAAGTTCTGCTTTTTTCAAGAAAAAGCAGTGTCGTGATTAGATAGGAACTTAAAAAGAAAAATAATGGCAATCCGAATCCCGCCGCTGCCTTGATGATCGGAAGCAGAGCACCGAATCTTCCCAAGAATTCAACCCGACTGATTTTCGTGCTGAGGCTATGGTGGACAAATACGCTCAAAAATGCGAAAAACCGCAATGCATCCAAGCCGGGACTATAAAATCGGCCAGTTGATGCGGTTGCTCGACGACGCCCCAGAACTTCTGTTGCCATTGGCTTATCCAGGTCAATTTGAAAAGTATCCAGCTTGCTGAGATGCAACGGATATCAAGTCAAATCTCTCTGAAATTCTGAAAGGGCCACATTTTGGTGTTATTCGACGGCTTGCCTGGTGGCGGCGGGCAGAATCGAACTGCCGACCTACGGGTTATGAGTCCGTCGCTCTAACCATCTGAGCTACGCCGCCAAAAATTGAAGGAGATCGAATTCTTATGATACGAATGGCGCGAGCCGGGGTCAAACCTGAGCAGCGTTAGATGCAGTTGCGCAAGTAAAACGAGAGAAATTGAATGATTGGATTCATTTTTTTCGGTATCAAAAGAGCGACAGAATGTCCACAAAAGTGTGATGCAAATGCTGTAACCTTATCGGCGCTGGGCTGTCCAAGACAGCACAGCCAGGCCCCCACCGGCGAACACTGTCGAGTCCTGGCCTGACCAATGGAGGAATGACCAATATGAAGTACTCGATGAAGTCCCTGATGGTCGCCGCGGCCGTCTCTGGTCTGATGAGTGGCGCTACTGCACTGCAGGCAGCCACCACCAGCTCCCCGAGCACTGTGGCGCAGGTGAGCAGCGCGTTGTTCGGCAGCTCATCGCTCGCGCACCACGTGGCAAAACACTCCTGTAAAGGACAAAACAATTGCAAGGGCGAGGGCGGTTGCAAGAGCAGCGATAATGGCTGCAAAGGCAAGAACAGCTGCAAGGGCAAAGGGGGCTGCGCTACTGACGGCTCCAAGATGCCTGGCTAGCTGGATGCTGTTGTAACTGTCTCGCACATCAACCCGGGGCCGGCAGCGATGCTGGCCCCTTCACCCTGAGCCATGGAGACCACTCCCACATGCCAGCGAACCGCTTCAACGGATTTACCGATTACGGGGTGGGAATCGGACTGCGCATTCCGCACTACCAGCACATTCTTACGCGCAAGCCGGTCGTGGACTGGTTCGAGATCATCTCTGAGAATTACATGATCGACGGCGGC
Organism: Silvibacterium sp.; assembly: GCA_049799415.1. GTDB lineage: Bacteria > Acidobacteriota > Terriglobia > Terriglobales > Acidobacteriaceae > Silvibacterium. The sequence goes on along the minus strand of JBARHV010000408.1, from coordinate 28,595 downwards.
CGCCCGCTGGAGGTACTGGACAAGATTCTGGACCAGTACAACGTGGTGCAGCACGGTGTTTCGATGTACTTCGGCTCGGCGAGCGATGCCGACCCGCAACATTTGCGCCGATTGAAGCGACTGGTGAAGCGAACCAATACGCCGTGGTTAAGCGACCATCTTTGCTGGGGTTCGGTGGATGGGCGCTATACCCACGACCTGCTGCCGATGCCGTATACGTGGGAAGCGGTGAAGGTCACGGCGGAACGCATTCGTCACGTACAGGATTTTCTTGAAATCCCGATCGTCGTTGAAAATGTTTCGAGCTATGCGGAGTTTCATGTTTCAGAAATGGCGGAGTGGGAGTTTTTGAATGAGGTGGTAGAACGGGCGGACTGCGGGATTCTGCTGGATGTGAATAATATTTATGTTTCGTCGCAGAACCATGGCTTTGATCCCTTCACCTATCTCAATGCTGTTCCCGCGGAGCGTGTGGCACAGATCCACGTTGCGGGACATTCGAAATTCGAGAAATACACTTTAGATACGCATGACCACCCGGTGCTTGAGCCGGTGTGGCAGCTTTACGCGCGCGCCATCGAACGCACTGGGCCTACGGCTACGCTGCTGGAATGGGATGACAACATTCCGAGCTTCGAGGATGTCCACGCAGAGGCGCTGAAGGCAAATCGTTTTCTCGAAGCGGCACGCGCCAAAGCGGGTGCGGTTCCAGCCAAGGCGCATGAACTTGCGGGGGCGGCGCGATGAGCGAACTGCTGGAGCTGCAACGGCGCGTGGCGGCTGCGATCCTGCATCCGCTGACACGAAGCGAGACGATGCCCCGGCGGCGGCGGGATGGCGTGTCCAATGAGCGCGAAGCGGAGGCATTGATTCAGCCGAATGACCGCTTGAGCTCCTTCGAGCGACTGGAGATTTATAACCGGCAATACTGGTTTCGCCTTTACTCCGCATTTGAAGAGGATTTCCCCGGACTGAAGGCGATCCTTGGCAACGCAAAATTTGAAACGCTGATGCGGGATTATCTGACGGAATGCCCGTCTGAATCGTTCTCACTGCGCAATCTCGGCTCGCGGCTTGAGGAATGGCTGCTTGCGCATCCGGAACATGTTGAGCCGCGGCGGCAACTGGCGATGGATATGGTCCGGCTGGAATGGGCGCATATTGAAGCCTTCGACTCCGGCGCGGAAGAGGTGCTGGATGCCGACGACCTTGCCGCGATCGATGACGATTCGCGGCTTCGCCTGCAACCTTACCTGCGGGTGCTGGAACTGCATTATCCGGTGGATGATTTGTTGATCGAGCTTCGCAGCGAGAGCGGCAGCAGCGACTCCTCAAGCAATAATGCCAGCACGGCGAGGAAGACGAAGCACGTGCGGCGCGTGGCGATGCTTGAACCGGAAGAGATTTTTCTCTCCCTTCACCGGCACGAGAACACTGTGTATTACAAGCGGCTGCACCGCGAGGATTTCCGGCTCCTGCGGGCGCTGCTTGACGGCGACTCGATTGGCCATGCGATTGATGTGGCCATGGAAGGCTGTTCCCTTCCGGAAGAGGAGCGCGGCGCGTTCCTTCAGGAGGCTTTTGCTTCATGGGCCACGCTGGGCTGGTTTACGCGACAGATTCAGAATTAGTCCCATCCCTTATCAAGGACAAACTTGCTATGAGCTCGATCCGCAACTCCGGCGTTGTGCGCCTTCACTCCCACTTCACGCGCGCGTGTCGCCTACTGCAATCTCCTTTCCTGCTGCTGGTGCGGCTTTACTGGGGATGGCAATTTGCGCAGGACGGCTGGGGAAAGCTGCGGCATCTTCCTCGCGTGACGGACTACTTTGGCAGCCTGGGAATTCCTCATCCAGGGTTGGTCGCTCCTTTTGTGAGTTGCGTGGAGCTTGTTGGCGGCATTCTTTTGATTCTGGGGTTGGCCAGCCATATCACCGGCCTGGTGCTGGCGATCAATATGTTTGTAGCGTATTGGACTGGTGATCGTGATGCGCTACATTCCGTTCTGAGCGATCCGGGAAAATTTTACGCTGCCGATCCTTACACCTATTTTTTTGCAGCTTTAATTGTGCTGGCTTTTGGCGCTGGATCGTTCTCCCTGGATGCTCTGATTGCGCGGAGACGGTCGGCAGCGCGGACCTAAAGGCTGCGTAATTCGCGAGAGACAGCTTCGCAGACTTGATCTACTTGCTCACTCGTGAGGTTGTTGAAGAACGGCAGCGCAATGGTTCGCGCGGCTTCCGATTCGGTGATGGGTAGATTTGCGTTTCTCCATGCGGCGTAGGCGGGTTGCATGTGGATGGGCGCAAAGTAACGTGCGCATCCTATGCCCTGGCTAGCGAGTGATTCCATAATGACGTCGCGATGGCTTTGGTTGCATTGGGGCTGGAGCCGGATTACGTAGACAAACCAACTGATGCGGGCTTGCGGGAGGTCGAGAGGCGGAAGGATGAGCGGCTGATTTTGCAGGCGTTCGTGATAGGCGCGGGCTACGCTGGCTCGTTCGGCGAGGATGTTTTCGATTCGTTTGAGCTGTTCAATGCCCAACGTGCAGCTGATCTCAGGTAAGCGATAGTTGTAGCCGAGTTCGGAGTGTTGGAGCCAGTCATCGGTTTCGTAGCGACCCTGATTGCGCAAGGCGCGCACTCTCGTGGCTAACTCCTCGCCGCGGGTGACGATCATTCCGCCTTCTCCGGTGGTGATTTGCTTGTTGGGATAAAAGGCGAAGACGGCGGCGTCTCCGAGGCTGCCTACGCGGCGACCCTGATATTCGGCTCCGATGGCTTCGCAGGCGTCTTCGATGACGAAGAGATTGTGGCGTTTGGCGATTTCCAGAATCGCCTGCATATTGGCGGGAATGCCAAAGGTGTGAACAACGAGGATGGCGCGGGTTCGAGGCGTGATGGCGGCTTCGATTTTTTGAGGATCGAGGTTGAGGGTTGTGGGTTCGATGTCGACGAAGACAGGCGTGGCTCGCTCGTAGCGGATGGCGTTGGCCGCGGCGATGAATGTAAAGGAGGGGACGATAACCTCGTCTCCTTCACCGATGTTGAGCGCGCGGATGCAGAGGTGGAGTCCGGCAGTGCCGGAGCTTACGCCGATGGCGTGGGGCACTCCGATGTACTGGGCCATGGCGTGCTCGAACTCTTTAAGCCTAGGGCCGAGACTGAGCTGGTTGGTGCGCAGGACGGCGGTTACGGCTTCGATTTCGGCCTGGGTGATATCGGGCGCGGAGAGTGGAATGTTCATTGAGTTTGCTTGATGAGCAGGTCAGGTGTGAGCGGAACCGTGGTAAGCACTTCCACGATTTTTTCTGATGCATGGCCGTCGCCGTAGGGGTTTGCCATTCCGGCGAGCGATTGGCGGAAGGTTGCGCTGCATGCCTGCGCTATTTTTTCGCGGATGTCGGCGGCTTCGGGCGCGGCGTCGAGGATGTTGATGGCGCGTTCCCTTCCCTTCTGGCGCAGTCCGATGTTGACTGTGGGCAATGCGAAGGATGCAGTTTCCATGATGCCACTGCTGGAGTTCCCTACGAGCGCATCGACTTGGCGGAGCAGGCTCCAGTAGGTGATTGGGTCGAGGTTGGTGAAGATTCTTCCGTTGCTATGGCCGGCGAGAAAGCTGCGAGCGCGCTCGATGATGTGATGGCTGCCTGCGTCGGCATTGGGATAGCAAAAGAGGATTTGGCCTTCGATCTGCGAGAGCGCAGAGAAGAGCGCATCGACTTCCTGCGTGGTTTCGCGACGGATGGTTACGGGATGATAGGCGACGAGGATTGACGGCCGGCTTAGATCAATATGGAGACGCTGCTCTACTTCTTCTCGCGTGAGGAGATGGCTGCGACGAAGATGATCGAGGGACGGCGCTCCGGCACGATGGACCCGCCAGGGCTCTTCTCCCATGGCGATGACACGCCGGCGCGCAAGATCGGTTGACGTGAAGTGGATGTGGCTCATCTTGGTGAGCGCGTTGCGAACAGCGTCGTCGATGGCGCCTTCGCTGATCTCTCCGCCCTCGATGTGCGCGATGGGAATGCGCAGAGCCAATGCTACTGAAGCTGGTGCGAGCATTTCGTAACGGTCGGCGATGAGGAGCAGAAGATCGGGGCGCATCTGGCCGAGTGCGTCAGCGAGGCCGAGCGCGGCTATGCCTATGGTTTTGGCCATGCCGATGTCTGTGTCGGAATTGAGGAGGCATTCAATGCGCGCAGCGACAGGAATTTGGTCGCGCTCTATCTCTCGAACTGTTGTTCCGAAGGTCGGCGCGAGATGCGATCCCATGACGATGAGCTTGAGATCCACATCAGGGTGCGCGGCCAGGTCTTTGAGTGGCCAATAGAGATGGCTATAGTCGGCCCGAGAGCTGGTGACTACGGCTATGGTTCGCTTCATGCGCGGCACTCCTCTTGAGCTTGCCGTGAGAGAAGTGTTTCGCTGGGTTTGTAGTTCGGGATGAGCTTTCCAACGGCGCGAAGCAGCTGGCTCAGATTTCGCGCGCGTATGGCTTGTTGCAGGTCTTCGATCGCTTCTTCTGCTTCATTTGCTGAGATCGTTTCACTGCGAATGGCGCGGAGGGGGCCAGCGGATGGGTCGAGAAGTGATTCATTGGGGGAGAGTAACTGCTCGTGGAGTTTTTCTCCGGGGCGCAGGCCGGTGTAGATGATTGGCGACTTTGAGCTACTTTGCTGGATAAGAGTCCTTGCGATTTCCTCGATGCGAATGGGTTTTGTCAGACTGGGAACCAGGATGGCGCTGGGAAATTCTTCCGATAACGCAGAGAGTAGAAGCGCGGCTGCCTGTTCCACGGTGAGGAAGTAGCGGGTTGCATCGGGATGGGTTACTGTTACCGGCTTTTGCTGCGCGATCTGCTCTTGAAACAACGGCACTGCGCTCCCTTGCGAAGCGTAGACATTGCCGAGGCGCACGGCTTTGATTTTTGTTGCCGAAGACTGGAGAGCGAGCGCAGTGAGTTCGGCGATGCGTTTTGACGCGCCCATGATACTGGCGGGATCGACGGCTTTGTCAGTGGAGACGAGGATGATTTGCTCGGCGCAATACTTAATAGCCGTTTGCGTGAGGCAGAAGGTTCCCACCGCATTGTTTTGCAGGGCTGCAAAGGGATGAAGCTCCATGAGCGGCAGATGTTTGAAGGCGGCGGCGTGGAAGACGATATGCGGGCGGTTTTGCTCAAAGACTTCTTCTAGCGCCGATGCGTCGCAGACGCTGGCGAGGATGGGCTTGTGCGGCGCGGCGAGTTCGCGGTCAATGCGATAAAGGGCCTGTTCAGAGGCCTCGAGGAGCAGAACCTGCGCGGGTTTGCAGGCAGCGACGGCATGCGCGAGAGCTGAGCCGATGGAGCCGCCAGCTCCGGTGATGAGGATGCGCTTCTGCTCGATGAGATGGCTGGGAATTGCGATGGATTCGGGCGAAAACGAGCCACTGAGGCTTGGCCATGCGCGTTGATGGAGCACGTTCATCCTTTCGATTGTAGAGCCTTGGGTCTTCTATAATCAGGCGCAGCAATGATATCCATACGCTTGTCCCACTCGCCACGAAACCTCCGCTCTTCAAACTCAATCCGCATTGCGAAAGCAGTTCCGACATTGATTCTTGGATTGAGCTTTCTCTCTCTCCATGCAACTGCCGAAACGTCAAAGGCTGCGCTGGAGGCGGGGCGGCTGAACAATATAGGCGTGGCGCTGATGAACCAGCAGCTTACCGGGAAGGCCCTGGACAAGTTTGAAGCCGCGCATACGGCGGACCCTACAGCAGCGATTCCGGTGGTGAATGAGGGCATTGCGCTGCTGTACTTGCAGCGGCTGCCGGAAGCCGGAACAGCGTTGAAGCAGGCGGTGACGATGGAGCCAAACAGCGCTCATGCGTGGTATGCGCTGGGGCTGATGCATCTGGATGCGGGAGACCCAAAGTTGGCAATCGATGCTATGCAACACGTGGTGAAGATCGACCCCACCGATGCGGACGCGCATTATTTCCTCGGCTCTTTTTACCTGAGCCTCTCGGACTATGCTCATGCGAAGGAAGAGTACGAGACGGCGCTCAAGCTGAATCCGCTGCATGCGTCGGCACAATTTGGGCTGGCGCGGGCGCTGCAGCGGATGGGGCAGAACGATGCAGCGCATGAACGATTGAAGCGTTTTCAGGAACTGGTGCAGTCAAAGATTTCGTCTCCTTTGAGCGCGGCGTACGGCGAGCAGGGAAGCTATGCGAAGGTCGAGGACATGATTGCGCCTCCAGCGGTGGTGGGCGCGATGATTCCGGTGACGTTTGAAGCAGAGGCTTTGCCTGGTGGCGCCGCTGGCGGCGGAGCGTGCATTTTGAGCATTGAGACCGCGACGAGCAAAGATTTAGTCGTGATGGGCGAGGGCGCGTCGGCTATCCATGCTTATAGAAATGTCGATGGGAAATTTGAAGAGCTGCCCGCGGAGCAGACCGGTTTGATCGCGAGCGGCAGAGCTGTGGCTTGCGCAGTCGGTGATTATGACGCGGATGGACGGCCTGACTTAGCCGTAGCGATGAGCGACCGCGTAATTCTGTTTCACAACCTGGGCGGGGGCAGATTTGCAGATGTGACGAAAGCGGTTGGGATCGGGCAGTTGAACCATCCTTCGGGGCTGACGTTTATTGATTTTGACCACGATGGTGATGTGGATCTGTTTATCACTGGGTCGTCAACAGGACATGGCCCGAATGTGTTGTGGCGGAATAACGGCAACTCAACGTTTACCGAGTGGACGGGGCCAACGGGGCTTGCGGGAACGGGCTCGACGACGGCTGTGACGCTTTCGGATATCAACAATGACCGGGCTGTGGACTTTATTGTTACCGGATCCATGGGCCCTCCTGTGATTTATGAGAACCAGCGCGAAGGCGCATTCAAGGCGGTTCCTCTATATACGGATGCGGGGCTGGGCGCTTCGCGCGGGGTTTCTGTTTTCGACTTCAATAAAGACGGTTGGATGGATGTTGCGGTGACGCACGCGGGCGCTCCGGGGCTGAGTTTGTGGCGCAATGTTGACGGTAAGCGGTTTGAGCGGGTTCCGCTGCCGCTGAAGGGTGTAACGAGCGCGTGGGGATTGACCCCAATCGATATTGATAATGACGGCTGGATCGATCTGGCGGTTTTAGTCGAGACGAACAAGGGTGCGGAGCTGCGCGTGCTACGGAACCTGGGAACGCAGGGGGGCGCGAAGGGCTTTGAAGACGTGAGTGCGGCGGTTGGCGCAGACAAACTGAAATTGAAGGACCCGCGTTCGCTGATTGCAGCAGATGTGGATGGAGATGGCGCGGCGGATTTAATTGTGACGCAGGCGGGCGGCCCTCCTGTGGTGCTGCACAACGTTGGCGGCAATAAGAACCATTCGATTCGCATTGATCTGACCGGGCTTGCGGATAACAAGACGGCAATCGGCACAAAGGTCGAGATATTTGCCGATGGGCTGTGGCAGAAGTTCGAGGTTGCCGGGGCGTCAGGGTATCTGGGGCAAGGATCAAACGAAATTATTGCCGGACTGGGGCAGGTTGACCATGTGGACGTGGTGCGGCTGCTGTGGCCGACGGGCGTGCCCCAGGATGAGATCGATCTGGACCCGAGCAAGCCGGTTGCTTTGAAAGAACTGGACCGGCGAGGAAGCTCTTGTCCGGTGTTGTTTGCATGGAATGGAAAGCGATACAAGTTCATTTCCGACGTGATTGGCGCGGCAGTGGTTGGGCACTGGGTTTCGCCGACGGCTACGAATGAGAACGATCCGGATGAGTGGATCAAGGTGGACGGAGATGACCTGAAGGTACACAACGGGATGTACAGCCTGCGCTTTGGCGAGCCGATGGAGGAGATCAACTACATTGATCAGGTGCGGTTGGTTGCGGTCGATCATCCGGAGGGGACAGAGGTTTATCCCGATGAGAGATTTTTGAGCGAGCGTCCGTTTGCTTCGGGCAAGGCGGTGGTGGTTTCTCCGTCGGCGCATCTGCTGGCGGGCGCATGGGACGATAGTGGTCATAGCGTGCTGCCATTGCTGGCCAAGGTGGATCACCACTATGTGCGCGGCTTCAGCAACTTGAGGTATGACGGGTATGCGAATATGCACTCGCTTACGCTGGATCTGGGGGCTTGGTCGCCGGAGCGTCCGCTGCGGCTGCTGATGCACGGGTATATCGAATACTTCAGCGCGAGTTCGATGTACGCGGCATGGCAGGCAGGTCTGAAGCCGGTTCCGCCTTACGTTGAGGCGCAGATGCCGGACGGCAGCTGGAAGCGAATCATGAACGACATGGGTTTTCCGGCAGGGCTGCCGCGCACGATTGTTGTGGATTTGACGGGCAAGCTTCCGGTGGGCGTGCGAAGGATTCGGCTGACGACGAATTTGCAGATTTATTGGGACCAGGTGCTGCTGGACAACGGAGCAAGCAACGCGGCGGAGGTTCGGCAGACAGAGATGCCGCTGGCTACGGCGCGGCTGGCGTTCCGCGGATATCCGCAACAGATTGAGGGCGCGACGCCGGGCGATCTGACTTACAACTATGACCGCATCAGCGCAACGGGGCCGTTCCAGTGGCAGCGCGGCGATTACACGAATTATGGGACGGTGACTCCGCTGCTGAAGTCGATTGATAACCACTATGTGATCTTCGGCAGCGGCGAGGAGATCGACGCGGAGTTCAGCGGGGCGAAACTGCCTCCGCTGCCTGCCCATTGGAAACGAGATTACTTCTTCTATGCGAATGGATTTGTGAAGGATATGGATTTTTATGAGGCCATGCCTTTCACAGTGGCGCAGATGCCTTTCCACGGCATGGGCGCGTATCCGTATCCTGCAAGCGAGCATTATCCGGATGACGCGAAATCGGTCGCATACTGGCTGAACTGGGATGACCGCTTTGAGTCAGGCAGCCGGACGCAGCGGTTTCAATTCGATTACCAGCCGGCGCATCAGCAACCGTGAGCATTGCACTTCTCTCCGCTGTGGAACAGCTTGCACTGCTTGGGCGAGGCGCGATTTCTCCGCTTGAATTAGCTGAAGAGTACATTCGGCGGATCGAGCGGCTAAATCCTGCGCTGAACGCGCTTGTGGACTTTGACGCGGAGCGAGTACGGGCGCAGGCACGGCAGTTGCGGCGTGGACTACTGGCTGGATTGCCGGTGACGGTGAAGTCTTCGATTGCGGTGAAGGGCTACAAATGCGAGATCGGCAGCGTGCTGAATCGCGGCTTTGTTCCAGAGGAGGATGCGGAGGTAGTCACTCGGCTGCGTGCGGCGGGCGCGACCCTATTGGGCACGACGAACTGTCCGGAATTTTTGATGGCCTATGAGACGGACAATCTGCTGTACGGCAGGACGGCGAATCCGTGGAGCCTGGAACATTCGACGGGTGGTTCGAGTGGTGGCGAGGCGGCGGCGATTGCTGCAGGGTTATCGGCGTGCGGGTTGGGCAGCGATAGCGGCGGGTCAGTGCGCGTACCGGCAGCCTTCTGCGGTATCTGTGCGCTGAAGCCGACACCGGGGCGCGTGCCGGGGCGCGGGCATTTGCCGCCGTGCGTGGGACCGTTTTCAATTCTTGGCGCGATCGGGCCGATGGCGCGAACGATTTCCGATGTTGCGCTGCTGTTTCGTGTGTTGTCGGGAAGAGATGCGGCTGATCCGGTGAGCGCTCCGGTGGTGTTGCGCGAGGTGTCGATTGAAAACGCAAAGAGGATTCCGATCGGATGGTTTGAGGACGACGGCATTACTCCGGTGACAGAGGAGACGCGCCAGACCGTGCGTGATGCGGCGGCGGCGCTGGAGCGGCGTGGATTTATTGTGCGCAGATTCCGCCCTGCATCACTGGAGGCAGCGCGGAAGTTGTGGTGGAAGTTTTTTGTGCAGTGCGGCGAGATGTTTTATGCTCCGATGATTCGCGGACGCGAGGCAGAGTTGAGCCCGGTGTTTCGGGGATTTCTTTCGATTGCCCGCGCTGAGGCGCCATTGTCTGCAGAATCGCTGCTTGCGGCTTGGGCGGAGTGCGATCTGGTACGGAACAGACTGCTGGCAGAGATGGAAGGCTATCCTTTGCTGCTCACACCGGTGTGCTCGATTGCTGCGTTTCGACATGGCGAGCGCGAATGGAAGATTGACGGTAAGACGGTGAAGTATCTGGATGCAATGCGCTACACGCAATGGTTCAACCTGCTGGCCTCTCCGGCTGCAGTTGTTCCTGTTGGACGCTCAGCGGAGGGTTTGCCGATTGGAGTACAGATTGCGGGCCGGCCTTTTGCGGATGAAGAGGTGTTAACGGTTGCGGCTGCACTTGAAAGCGAATTCGGCACTACACTGCCGCCGATGGCTCTTGCTTAACGTAATTCATTCTGAATGAATAACTTGAATTGCTGGACCAGAGCGCATCCATGATGTTTCTGGTTCGATCCCGGTAATATTTGCTCCATGAATACGAGACTTTTTAGGTAATCCAGCATCTCACTATATGGCGGTCCTCCCGCTCAGCGCGCCGATTTTCTATCTCTCGAAATCGAAAAAATGATTTTGAGGGAAAAAAGAAGAGGGCAAATTTATGAACATTCTTCGTGCGATTTTTTATTTTGTGTATGAAATCTTCCTTGGTTGCAGTCATAAGCATCTGACACGTCCATTTACGTTGCAGCAGGAGACGTACATGGTGTGCCTGGACTGCGGCAAACAAATCTTCTATTCACCCGTTACCATGCGTACGCTCACTGGACGCGAAGTGCGGCACATGCATGCCGCTCACGCGGGTGAAGTGCGGGTAATGCCCGTTAACACAGGACGTCCGAAGCTGGTACCGGCACGAGTGCGAAAGCCGGACGCGGCTTAAGTTTCTTCGAGTCTATGAGGAGCGCATTTTTGCGCTCCTTTCTTTTTTGCGAGATGAGTGCGCGCAAGCGCGGCTCCGTATAATGAGACAAGCACTTTATTCCCCGCTTAAGACTGGCTTCGCATTTGATTGTTGAAATTACCGGCCTCACCAAAATCTACCGCGACAAGCAGCAGAGCGTGACAGCGGTGGATGGAATTGACCTGACGGTAGCGCCGGGCGAGTTGTTTGGCTTGCTGGGGCCGAATGGTGCGGGCAAGACGACGACTATCGGCATTTGCACTACGCGCACACTACCTACCGGCGGGCAGGTTCGCATCGCGGGAATCGATGTTGTCGCGCATCCGGCAGCGGCCCGGAAATATATTGGCGTGGTGCCGCAGTTCAACACGCTGGACCGCTCGCTGACCATTTTCGAGAACCTCTACTTCCACTGCAAATACTTTGGCTTCAGCGGAGCGGAATCACGCACGCGCGCGAATGCGCTGCTGGAACAGTTTCATCTGCTGGAGCGGGCGAAGAGCTTCCCCTCGCAGCTTTCCGGCGGTCTGCAGCAACGCATCCAGATTGCACGAGCCATCGCGCACCATCCGGCAGTGCTTTTTCTGGACGAGCCGAGCGCGGGACTTGACCCGCAGAGCCGCATTGCCATGTGGGATGCCGTGCGCAGCCTGCGCGAGGAAGGCATTACGGTGGTCCTGACGACGCACTACATGGAAGAAGCGGACGAGCTATGCGAGCGCGTGGCGATTATCGACCACGGCAAGGTGCTGGCACTCGATTCTCCGGAGCGACTGAAGACGACTCTTGGATCGAATACAAGAATCGAGCTTGCGCTGCGCTCAACGGAGTCAACGCAGCCGCTTACTGAGGTGTTGCGCGCTCTACCGCAGATTCGCAGCATAGAGCCGATTGCCGGAGGGTTGCGACTGTTCGTGCAGACGCTCGACGGATTGCTCCCAGAACTGGTGCAGGCGACGCAGGGTTATGGCGTGAGGGACATGTCCATCAACGAACCAAGCCTGGAGAATGTATTTATTCGGCTGACGGGGAGGGACCTGCGTGAGTAGTTCGACCGCCATCCTCAGCCAGAAGCGCGTCTCATACACCAGCGCCTTCATGGGGCTGATGCTGCGCGACCTGCGCGTGCTGAGCCGCGAAATCGGGCCATTCATTGTCCGCATTGTCATGCAGCCGCTGCTGTTTCTCTTTGTGTTCACATTTCTGCTTCCGCGCATCGGGCAGGCGAACGATGTGGGCGGCGCAGATTTTGCGACTATTCTGCTGCCCGGACTGATGGCCGTAGCCATCATGTTCAGCGGCATTGCCACGGTGGCACTGCCGCTCTCACAGGAGTTCGGCATCACGCGCGAAATTGATGACCGGGTCATGTGTCCGCTGCCGGTTGCGGCGGTGGCAGCGGAGAAGGTCTGCTTCAGCGCGATCCAGAGCATTCTGGCGGCCCTGCTGGTTCTGCCGCTTGCGATCTGGGTTCCTTCCACTCCGGTGTATGCTCACGTGGCGAGCTGGACAATGCTGATTGCCTCTCTGATTCTGTCGAGTCTTGTGGCCGGCGCGCTGGGACTGGCGATTGGCGCTAATGTGAAGCCGCAGCAGATCGGCCTGGTGTTCTCGATCGTCGTGGTGCCCATTACCTTCCTGGGCTGCGTTTACTACCCGTGGGAGGTCCTGAACCATATTCGATGGCTGCAGATCGCGGTGCTGGTGAATCCCATCGTCTATATGAGCGAAGGCCTGCGGGCCGCGCTCACCCCGGGAGTTCCGCATATGCCTTCACCGCTGATTATTCTGGCGTTGCTGGTCTCACTGGTGGTGCTGGGAGGCATTGGTTTAAAAGGCTTTCTAGGGAAAGTCATCTCCTAGGCCGGGAATTTCGTACTCCTGTCAGTACGGACTTTATGCCCTTCGCTGGGCGGACAGGTCTAACATGAAATCACAGGATTAAACTGACAGCCCTATACCTTTTATGACTACGCGTCTCTATCGACATTCGGCAATCGCGCTTCCGGCGCTGCTCGTGTTTGTTGCCGGATGCGGTGTGGGCCAATACGACAGCGCGAGCGCAAACGGCGCGTTTTCAATTGCTTCAACGGCGTCGACAGTCAGCTCCAATGGCCAGGTCCAGTTTCGAGCGCTGTTGCCGTCAGGGGATGCGGCTCCGGTTATATGGTCGGTAGTCGGAGGCGATAATGCCTCATCACTCGGCGAAGGACACATCGATGCGACAGGTTTATACACGCCACCTGCTGCGCTCTCGCAGGATACTGTTCGGATTCAAGTTGCGGCACACCTGAAAGACGATCCATTGGCGACGGCAAACAAGGTGGTGAGCATTACGCCGGGGTTTGTCCAGTCGCTGCTGCCTGAAAATGCCGCTCTGACTGCCGGCGCAACGCTGGAGGCAACGGCGGAGATTGCCGAAGTAAATGCCGGATCAATCCATTGGACTTTAACGGGAAATGCAACGAACAGCAGCGATGAGGGGACGCTGAGCAATGCGACCTGCCAGCGCAGCCTGGATCAATACACAACATGCAAAGTGAGTTACACGTCGCCGTCTTCGCCGGCGCGGGGCACAGTTTACCTGAACGCGGCGGTCGATGGATCCGCGACGATGGCTCCACTGAAGATTCTGCTGAACGACGGCGTAAACAGCAGCCCGGTTGCAAATCAGGCGGCGCAGACAGGAGCGATTGCACTGGGATCTTCGGGAGGCAACGACAACGACTTTGACACGTATCAAGGCGCGGATGGTGAGTCCTATGTGGCTGATTGCTGCGGAGGCACATTGGGAGCGCTGGTCGAGGACGGTAAGGACAACCAGTACATTCTGAGCAACAACCATGTGCTTGCGGAATCGGACCAGGGGAAATCCGGGGACACGATCGACGAGCCGGGAATGATCGATGACGGCTGTGTTCCACTCAGCCATGCCGGGTCGACACTGCGCCCGGTCGGCACGTTGAAGTATGTTGTTCCGCTGGCTACAGCAAAGAGTGACGTGGATGCTGCGCTGGCGTCGGTTGCACCGGGCACCGTTGATCCTACGGGAAGCATTTTGCAACTTGCAGCTCCGGTTCGGCTGCCGGAAGCGAGCGATGCGCTGGGGGCGGCTCCTCCGATGGGCGGGAATGGCGAGGTTTTGAGCGCCTCCAATTTGAGTGGTCTTGAGCTGGCAAAGAGCGGGCGTACGACAGGGTTGACCTGTTCGTCGGTTGCAGCTGTGGACATGAGCGTGAAGGTCGATTACTTCAAGGACTGCGCGGAGACACAGCCCTACTATACGAAGACCTTTACGAACCAGATTGGGATTGCGGGCGACAGGTTTTCCGATAGCGGCGACTCGGGCGCGCTGGTTGTGGATGCGTCGAATGCCGAGCCGGTGGGTTTGTTCTTTGCCGGCGGTACGGACGGCAGGGGGCATGGGTTGAGCATTGCCAATCCGGTTGGCGAGGTTTTGCGCGAACTTGGGACGCAGGCGGGCACGAGCCTGAGCATCGTTGGCACTGCAACCCCGCATCCGGTAGCTTGCGTTCGCTACGACACGAAGGCGACCGCAGCAGGCGTTCCGGCTTCTGACGCGGTGAAAGCCCATGCAGAGTCTGTGGCGAAGACGGCTGGGGCGGCGCTGGTGAATCCAGAAATTGGAATCCTGGGAGTGAGCAGCGGCAGTAGCCTGGACCAGCCGGGTGCGGCGGCTTTGATCGTGTATGTGGACAAGGCAAAGGGCTCTGTAGTCGTACCGCTGACGGTGGATGGTGTGCGCACGCAGGTAATTCCGACGGATGCGGCTGCGCTGGCGCGGGACACCGCTCCCTCAGTTCCAGCGGCGGCGGATGGAATTGACCTCACGGCAAATGTTCTGGCTGGGGGAGAAGCTGTTGTGCAGCAGTATGCTCCGCGCCTGTTGACGGACCCGTCGATCTTTGGCGTTGGGGTGGCGCAGAGCCTGGACAACCCCGCGGATCCGGCGCTGCTGGTGCTGGTTGACCCGAAGATCGCGCCGCACTCGATGCCGGCGACCATCGGCGGCCTGCGAGTGCGGTATATGAAGCTGAATCGTTTCCATGTAACGCGATCGAAGTATGCGGGCTTGAACGCCGCGCCGAGCTGTGCGCTCAAGAAGATGGCGGGCGTGGGGATCTCAGGCGTTAACCGACTCGGGCCGTAAGGGAAAGAAAACAGTGAAGACGGTTCCGGAGGGATTGCCCTTTTCTGCTCCGGAGCGGCTGCGCAGGCGAATCACACCCTTGTGCTTGCCGATGATTTCTTCGCTTACCCATAGGCCGAGGCCGGTGCCGGTAGCTTCTTTCGTCGTGAAAAAAGGCTCAAAGATATGGCGCTGCACTTCCCTGCTCATTCCTGATCCAGTATCCGCGACGGTGACGCGCACTCCCGACTCCTCAGGCTGGGTGAGCGAACGCGCATAGCGTACACGCAGGAAAAGACGGCCTCCAGCAGGCGTCATGGCGTCCATGGCGTTACCGATGAGGTTGGCAAAGAGCTGTCGCAACTCACCTGCAAAACAGAAGAGCTTGATATCCGGCGCGTAGCGGCGGCAAACCTCAACCTGCAAAGCGGCCACACGCCCGTGGTGCAGCGCAAGCACGGATTCAACCAGATCACTCACGTTGGACATAACCGGCAGCGTCGATTGGCGGTAAAAGCGCAGCGTCTGCTGCGTAATCTCTGAGACGCGAGCTACTTCATGCGCGGCCAGATCGACGTAGCCCGCTGATTCGGCGTCGAGTTGACCCTGGCCAATGAGGAAGAGCAGGTTGGTCACCGCTTCCAGTGGATTGTTGATCTCGTGCGCAATTGATGCAGCGAGACGTCCGGCAGCGACGAGTTTTTCAGAACGGCGCAAGGCATCTTCCGCACGGCGGCGCTCGGTGGTCTCGACGAGAATCATGCCAGCCCAGCGTACAGCGTGGGTGCCGGTGCGAACAGGATATACATTCGTGAGCCAGCTTCGCGCGGAGCCTGGCTCAGAGGCTGTATCGGAACTTGTTTCCCGGAACAACTCCAGATTCTGCACGGTGCTCCCCGTCTCGAAAACGGACTCAATGCTCTCGGCAACCAGCCTGGCGGCCTGTCCTGAAAAAACCTCATCCACAGAACGCCCGAGGTGGCGGCTTACGGGCATATCGTTCATGCCGGCCATAAACTGATTGACGCGCACGAAGCGGAGGCGACGATCAAAGAAGGCGAAGCCGATGGGGGCGTTGGCCAGCATGGAGTCGAGGAGGGCCAGGGTGTCATTGAGGCCGGCACGCTGCTCCTGAATCGAGGCGACCATCAGGTTAAATGCCGTAGTGAGGTCGGCAGCCTCGTTGGCGCTGGTGACGGCCAGCGGAAATGAAGCAGTGTCTTCAGGGTCACGAATAAGCTGGCGCGTAGCCCTCATCAGTATGCCGATAGGGTTCGCAATCGACTTGGCCATAAGACTTGCAAAAACCGTGCAGCCAGCTATGCCGAAGATGGCGGACAGCAGCGTAACGGTGAGCAGCTTGCGAAGCTGAAGTCGATCCATCGTATCGTCGGGATAGATCCATACGAGGGCCTTCATGGCGCCACCAATGCGCACGGGTGCGACCGCTTCGCGAGTTTTGTCGTTGATGGAAAAAATGACGGGCTTGCTCAACTCGCGCAGATAACTACGCTCTGTGGGCGAGAGTGTGAGCTTACCCTTCATTGCGGGGTCACTGCTGAACAGGGTTCGACCCTGCGGATCAGTAATCTGTACGGCGTGAATGCTGGGAGCGTCACGGGCTGCGCGGACGACGCGATCCAGCGTGGCATATTGACGATCTTCCATGGCAGCGCTGCCCTGTATCGCGAGCAGCGACGCCTGATATTCGAGACGGCGATCGGTGCGGTTCTGCAATTCCCTGCGCTGCTCGCGCACAAGGACGACAGAAACGATGGCCAGCACGAGAATCTCGAAGAGAATCAGGCCGCTCATGAGCTGACCACGGATGGTGCGTGGCTTCAGCAGCGGCATACTGAACCCTCTCGATGCGAGGACACGATGCCTGCGTTCACCGGGCCGCAACCTCCGGTTCTTTTCCTGCGTGCAGCTTGCGCTTTAGATCATCCGCAATCTGCCGTCCGTGAAAACGGCCATTTTCAATGAAGATCTCATTGGTGCGCGATCCTGCCACGATGACACCGGCGAGATAGATGCCGGGCACGTTGCTCTCAAGACAGCGGACATCGCAGACGGGAAGGCGGTCTTTGCCCTCGAAGCGAACACCTAGTGCGGTGAGGAAATCGAAGTCGGGGTGATAGCCGGTGAGAGCGAAGACGGTGTCGTTGGTGATCGTCTGCGTCCCTTCCGGCGTTTCGAAGGTGACGGTATCTGCGCCGATTTCTGTTACGCGGCTGTTGAAATGGGCAGCTATCTCCCCGTTCTTGATGCGGTTTTCAATATCTGGCAAAATCCAATACTTTACATGCTTGTGCATGGCGGGGCCGCGATGGATGAGCGTCACCCTGGCTCCGCGACGCCAGAGCTCAAGTGCAGCGATCGCTGCTGAGTTTTTGCCGCCGATGACAACGACGTCGAGATCGTAATAGGGGTGCGGATCGTCATAGTAGTGATGCACCTTGGGTAGCTCTTCGCCGGGAATGTCGAGGTAGTTGGGGAGGTCGTAGTATCCAGTGGCTACGATTACTTTTTTCGCGCGGTAGGTTGCCGTCCGGCTGAATTTGTCCTTGGTGAG
Source organism: Silvibacterium sp. (assembly GCA_049799415.1). Classification (GTDB taxonomy): domain Bacteria; phylum Acidobacteriota; class Terriglobia; order Terriglobales; family Acidobacteriaceae; genus Silvibacterium. The sequence continues at coordinate 11,003 of JBARHV010000408.1, read as the reverse complement.
CACCTCGAAGCTGCCGTCGCTGCCGGTGATGGTTTCGACCAGCCGATAGAGACGCGCGTCAAGAGAGTAGTGCTCTGCGACCTTGCGGTAATACTCCAGGGCTTCATTGCGGACCGGCTTCTGGTTAGGGCTGGGAAACGGGATATCGCCAATTTCGAGCAGCTCCGGCGTGGTGAAAAATGTCATGTGGGAGGGATAGTGAAAGATGGAGTTGCACAGGCATCCCTTGTCCACCATTACACTGCGAAAGCCGGCACGCTGTGCCTCAATGGCACACGCCATTCCGGTTGGCCCCGCGCCGATGACCAAAACATCAAAGTTTTCTGTCTCTGTTGGTATATCCCTGACCACGCCGTTCATCTGTCTAGATTAGACGATTGGATGCGGCAATCGCTTGTGCAGGGGATTTGGACTGTTTCAGGCTCCTATAATGGAAGCAGATGGCTACGATTCAGCAGAATGATTTGATCCAGAGCGTGGCGGACGCGCTTCAGTACATCAGCTACTACCATCCGGCGGATTACATCCGGAACCTGGCGCGTGCGTATGAGATGGAAGAGTCGCCTGCGGCCCGCGACGCGATAGCGCAGATTCTGGTGAACTCGCGCATGTGCGCAGAGGGGCACAGGCCGATCTGCCAGGACACGGGGATTGTGACGGTGTTTCTGAAGATTGGCATGGACGTTCGCTGGGATGCGGATTTGACCGTCGAAGAAATGGTGAATGAAGGCGTGCGGCGCGCTTATCTAGACCCGGACAACAAGCTGCGGGCTTCGATCCTGGCTGATCCAGCGGGCGCGCGGAAGAATACGCGGGATAACACTCCGGCGGTGGTGAATGTGCAGCTGGTGCGCGGAGGCGAGGTTGAGGTTACGGTTGCGGCAAAGGGCGGAGGGTCGGAGGCGAAGTCGAAGTTTGTGATGCTGAACCCTTCGGACTCCGTTGTGGAGTGGGTGCTGAAGACGGTCCCGACGATGGGCGCGGGATGGTGTCCTCCGGGAATGCTGGGGATCGGCATTGGCGGCACGGCGGAAAAGGCGATGCTGATGGCGAAAGAGGCTCTGATGGAGCCGATTGATATTCAGGATGTGATTGCGCGCGGGCCGAAGAACAAGCTGGAGGAGATGCGGATTGAGCTGTATCGCAAGGTGAATGAACTGGGCATTGGCGCGCAGGGACTGGGCGGATTGACGACGGTGCTGGACGTGAAGATTCTGGATTATCCGACGCATGCGGCGAACCTTCCTGTGGCGATGATTCCGAACTGCGCGGCGACGCGGCACGCGCACTTTGTGCTGGATGGTTCGGGGCCGGTTGCGCTTGAGCCTCCATCGCTTTCAGACTGGCCTTCGATCACATATGACGTGTCTACGGCGCGGCGCGTGAATCTGGATGCGGTGACGCGGGAAGAGGTTGCGGCGTGGAAGCCGGGCGAGGTTCTGCTGCTGAACGGCAAACTGCTGACGGGGCGCGATGCGGCGCATAAGCGCATGACGGAGATGCTGAATCGGGGCGAGAAGCTTCCGGTGGACTTTACCGACCGCTTTATCTACTACGTCGGACCGGTCGATCCGGTGGGCAACGAGGTGGTTGGTCCGGCGGGGCCGACTACGGCGACGCGCCTGGACAAGTTCACGCGGCAGATGCTGGAGCAGACGGGTCTGCTGGGCATGGTGGGCAAGGCGGAGCGCGGTCCGGCGGCGATTGAGGCGATTCGCGATCACAAGGCTGTGTATCTGATGGCGGTTGGCGGCGCGGCTTATCTTGTGTCAAAGGCGATCAAGGGCTCGCGGGTGCTGGCGTTTGAGGATCTGGGCATGGAAGCGATCTATGAGTTTGAGGTGCAGGACATGCCGGTGACGGTTGCGGTCGATTCGGCGGGGGTTTCTGTGCATCAGACGGGGCCGAAGGAATGGCAGGCCAGAATTCAGAGCAAGATTGCTGGGATTCCGATATTGGCTTAGGACTCGCCGTCCAGGCAATTGCTTCGCGTGATCGCTCCCGCTGGTCGCGTTGCCAGCAATCAAGGCACCGCATGAGATATCTTCGGAGGCTATGATGGCCGCAACTCGTCGGGAGAAAGATTCGCTGGGGTTTGTGGAAGTGCCTGCGCGGGCTTATTACGGCGCGCAGACGGCTCGGGCGGTGGAGAACTATCCCATTTCGGGGATGCTCGCGCATGGGGCGCTGATTCGGGCGATTGGGATGGTGAAGTATGCCGCAGCGGAGGCCAATCGCGCGCTGGGATTGGTCGATGCGGAGCGGGCGGACGCGATTCTGGCGGCTGCGCGAGAGGTGATCGACGGCAAGTGGGACGTGGAGTTTGTGGTGGATGTGTTCCAGGCGGGCGCGGGCGTCTCGTTCCACATGAACGCTAACGAGGTCGTCGCCAACCGTGCGAATAAAATCCTTGGCAGCAAGTTGGGCGAGTATGCGCGGGTTCATCCCAACGATCATGTGAACTACGGGCAGTCGACGAACGACGTGTTCCCTACCGCGATGCGGCTGGCCACGCTACTGGCGCTGGAGACGCTGTATCCGGTGATGGATGCGCTGGCGGCGAGCTTTGCTGCGAAGGCGAAGGAGTTTGACGGCGTGCTGAAGTCGGGGCGGACGCATATGCAGGACGCGGTTCCGATTCGGCTGGGGCAGGAGTTTGCGGCTTATGGGATGGCCGTCGCAAAGGGCCGCGCAGCGCTGGCGGTTGCAGCGGATTCGCTGCGCGAGCTTGGGCTGGGTGGATCGGCGGTTGGGACGGGGATCAATACACATCCTGAGTATCGCGCGCTGGCAGTTGCGAACCTGGCTCGTGTTTCGGGGCAGCGGCTGGTTCCGGCGGAGGATATGCGCTGGGCGATGCAATCGAATGCGTGCATGGGCGCGGTGAGCGCTGCGCTGCGCTCGGTTGCGCTTGAAGTGATTCGTATCTCGAATGATCTTCGGCTGCTTGCGTCGGGGCCGAACACAGGGTTGGCGGAGATCAATCTGCCGAGCTTGCAGCCCGGATCGTCGATCATGCCGGGGAAGATCAATCCGGTGATGGCGGAGCTGGCGGCGATGGTGAGCTTCCAGGTGATCGGCAACGATGCGGCGGTTGCTTACGCGGTGCAGGCCGGGCAGCTTGAGTTGAACGTGATGATGCCGGCGATGGCTTACAACGTGCTGCAGAGCATTACGATTCTGGCGAATATGCTGCGCGTGTTCGATGAGCGCTGCGTGCGCGGGATTACGGCGAACGTGGAGCGGTGCAACTTTTATGCGCAGAGCACGGTTTCGCTGGCTACGGCGCTGAATCCTTACATTGGCTACGCCAAGGCGGCGGAGATTGTGAAGGAGTCCGTCGCTACGGGCGAGTCAATCCTTTCCCTGGTTCGGAAGAAGAAGCTTTTGAGTGAGGCGGAGATTGCGGAGATTCTTGATCCTATCGCTATGACGGAAGTATCCACTCCGCTTGACTCCTCCAAAAAACGCGACAAGGGCTGATGAGTTGTGGTGCTCGAAAGAAACCGCGGGTCCCTTCGGCTTCGCTCAGGGCAAGCTCTTCGACTTCGCTCAGGATGACATCGTTAGGTGAGGTTTGCGACTTTGGTTGCGTTCAAAATCTGTTCGACTCTTTGCAGATCCTCTTCGGTGTCGACTCCGATTGTGTCGTAGGGCGTCTCGGTGACGTAGATGTCGATTCCGTTTTCGAGGAACCTCAACTGCTCTAGTTTCTCTGTGGCCTCAAGGGCGCTGGGTGGGAGCTTGGGAAACTGCTGGAGCGCGGCTTTACGATAGGCGTAGATGCCTAAGTGTTTGAGGTAGTGGATGCTTCCCTGCTGGTCGCGGTCGTAGGGGATGGTGGCGCGGGAGAAGTAAAGGGCGCGTCCGTTGACGGCGGTTACGACCTTGACGGCGTTTGGATTGTCGATCTGGTCGGGGGCGCAGGGAGTGGCGAGGGTGGCCACAGCTACTTCATTGCTGCGGAAGGGTTTTAAGAGCGCTTCGATGTGTTCAGGACGCAGCATGGGCTCGTCGCCCTGGATGTTGACGTAGATGTCCGCGGGGATGGACTGGGCCACGGCATGGACGCGGTCGGTTCCGCTGGCACAGTCGGAGGGGGTGAAGACGGCGGGCAGGCTGTGCTGCTGGGCGAAGGCGAGAACTTCGTCGGAGTCGGTGGCGATGAGCACCTGGTCGAGCAGCGGGCAGGCGCGGGCGGCGCGGTAGACCCAGGCGAGCATCGGCTCACCGGCAATTTCGCGCAGCACTTTGCGCGGCAGCCGGGTGGAGCCGAGACGGGCAGGGATCACGGCGAGGATTCGGGGACGGACGGCGGATTCAGTCAAGTTCGGGTGTCTCCCCAGCGAGTTTACCCTTTTCCCCACTCAAGTCCCCCCCACTCAAGCCGAAATGCACGGCTTGAGTGGGGCACCTCTGGATTGTGGCGGGTTGAGAAACCGCAGGTCCCCTTCGGCAGGCTCAGGGCAGGCTTTCAACTGCGCTTGGCGCTGATCGCGCCGCACTCCGAACAGGACGACATCGGGTTGGAGCCATTGCTCTACTGACCCGGCTTTCCGAGGTGGTAGGTGATGCCGTACCTCGAGGCCAATTCGTCCATTCCTGGGTTGCTCGCCGCCAAGTAGCCGTTCGAGACATGGAAAAACGCGAATGGTTCTACGCGCAGGTCGATCCGCTGCGTCAGTTTGATTTGAGTGCCGAAGGCTGCCTGTACATTGAAGTTCGCATAGCTGGCGCTTTGCGAAAACGCCTTTTTGGTGAAAGCGATGGCCCCTAATTTGCCGCTCACGTATGGCTTGATGACCTTGTCGCTCCTCCACAAAAAGCGCATGCCGAACGGTGAAACCGACAGACCATGCACCACCTCCTGGTTGGGGCTCTTTGCATTACCCCAAAAATCGGAGACGGCCGGTTGACTCAGACGAACATAGGGAAGAACCTCCGCTACATAGTCCATCTGCGATTTGAGGAAATGGCCCCAGCTGTGACGGTCGTACTCTACCCCCAGCGTCCAGGCATAGCAGCGTACCGTAGCGCTAAATAGCCTGTAATCGCCATCCGGAATCATGCCCATGACGGAGATCTCACTCGCCACCGGCTGCTTTGCAGGGGTGTTCTTTACTATCTCGGTTTCTGTTTCCGACGGGGTGCTCGTCTCGGCTGCGGTCTCCGCTTCCTGGGAGTATGCGAACTGTGGGATAAGAAGGCAGAGCGCGGCGAGAATGAAGAGGCACTTGAAACGGAGGGCGCCAGCGAAGCAACGATCCCTCCTACACCGGGTGAATACAGCGTCACAAACTCGATTGTTTGGCAAAGAGTCACCTGATCCATGTATAGGATGCGTGGCCGCCGATGACGCCAGTATAGGTTCCAACCCGCTTCCGGGCGAAATGTTATTCCATTCCTTGCCGCTCTGACCATAGCGTCTGCCCTCGCCTTGCGAGCAACTTTTGGTTGAGGTTCAGGGCGCTGGATTGGGATCGATCCAGTATTCGGTGCGGGCCTGCAGGTGGAGGCCGGGGCGATCCTTTAGTTCCAGATGCAGGGCGTGGAGGCCGGGGATTGGCGAGGTTGGGTGGAAACTGAGCACGTAGTAGTTGGGCACGTCGTGCGAGGCGGCGATGAGATCACTCTGGAGGGTGCGGGCGTCGTGGAAGCGGAAGAATTCGCCTCCGGTGAGCTGGGCGATGGATTGGGCGGTGTTGGTGCGGAGGGAGTCGCGCGCAGTGAGGAAGGCCATGGTGGCGAGGCGCAGGGGCGGAGCGAGATCGCTGATGCAGTCAAGCACCTGCTGGCTATAGTGGCCTTTGTATTCGGCGTCAGCTCCCTGTCGGCTGAAGCAGCCGTGGGGAGGGCCTGGCTCGTCGGGGCGGTTGAACTTTGACGCTTCGTGAGAGACAGACGAGCGGGTGCTGGAGAATCCAAAACTATACATGGCGGTGTTGGTGTTGCTGATGAGGCGGAGCGCGTCATTGAGGGTGGTTGTGCTTCCCTGATCGATGGTTTCACTGATCAGCAAAACGGCGCGGCGATAGCGGGTGGGCTGGGTGCTGAGCTGGCGGACGGCGAAGGCCACGGCATCGAGGATGGCTGCGCCTTGATCTGATTTGGCATCGCCAGCGCTGAGGTTGTCGAGCTGATGGGAGGCTTCAGCGGTCGTGGAGGTGAAGGGCAGGAGCAGGTGCGGGGTGCTGTCAAAGCTGATGACGGCGACGCGGTGCTCGACGTTGCCGATGAGCGCGTCGAGGATGGGGTCGAGCTGGCGGTAGTCGCTGAGGTGACGTGCTCCGGCGCCTCCGGTCTCGACGACGATGGCGAGAGCGAGAGGCTGGGAATCGGTGTCCTGCACGAGGGTGAGGTGCTGCGGTGCTCCGTTGTCGGTGAGGACAAAGTCATCGGCGGTGAGGGCAAAGACGACTTCGCCGGACTTGGTGGTGACGAGCGCAGGGACTTCGACCAGGTTGGTGCGGACGGTGAGGGTGGTGGTTCCGGTGCCTTGCTGGGCGCGCAGGACGAGGGCGGACAGCGAGAGCAGGAGCGCGAGCGTAAGAGCTGGGCGCATGGGGCTGATTCATTGTACGGGCGCAGGGGTGTGATGCTCTTCCCGGCCTTTGCGGCTGGGTTGAATTGCACAGGAAGTTTGGCGCGTATAATTCGCCACGCCGGTAACAGCAATTCAAATCCCGGCGAAAAGAGGTCGATTCATGTTAGGAAAACAGATCGGCGAAACCAAAGGCAGGAGACTGGTGCGACGGGTACTTTCAGTGGAACCCCCGACCGCAGAGGTGTCGTTTGAAGACAGTGGCCATATGCTCGGTGTCCCCACTACCGGCATGGGCAGCTATACATCGGTTATCCGTGAGGATGGCTCAATTTATGGCAAAGGCCAGGGATTGAGCATGACGCAGGATGGCGAAGCCGTCACCTGGGAGGGTACGGGGCTGGGTAAATTCGGACCGGGTGGCTCAGTGAGCTACCGCGGCATGCTGTTCTTCCGGACTGCCTCTAAGAAACTGGAGCAGATCAATAACACCTGCGGAGCCTTCGAATACGACGTTGATGCCGCTGGAAACACTGTATCCAAAACCTGGGAATGGAAATAACGCGGAACTGGCCGGGGGTCCACCCTGGCCGCGGGCCCACCTCCTCCAATTGTTTGCAATCCCGAATTGACTTATCCGTTTTTCCGATCCATTTGACCGCTGGAATGGGCTGAGGGAATTCGTGCGCTTTGCGGGCGCGGCGACCTCCGGGGAGCGGGGCAGCGTGTGCTGCCCCGCTCGTGGAGGGTCTACTACTTCTTTTTTTCTTTGGTTCTGTACGGGTGCTTCGGTGCGGACTTCGGTTCGGGTTTGGGTTCGTGCATGAACTTGCGGGGGAGCGGCCCGGGCACGAGGGTACGTTCGGGCGCGCCGAGTTTGGGCGGAATGGGTGGTTGCACTTCTTCAAGGAGCTTCAGAGGAATGTCGGGATCGACTCTCCAGATCGGCGGAATGACGGGGACACTCTTCTTGAGCGTGCCGACGGTGACATGAGGCCAGCTCAATCCGTTGAAGTTGAGCAGCACTGTTTGAGAATACTGGAGCTGCAGGAAGTCGGGCGTGCCTTTGACGGTCTCAATCCAGAAGGTGGCGGAGACAGCAAACGACACGGCATTGGGGCTGGTGGTTGGGTCGCCTGTAAGGAAGGCGGTGTTGGAGGTGCCTCCTCCGGTGATCGGCGCCGGGGGCTGGGTGGAAATTTGCAGGGTGGTGGTAGAAAGGATGGTCTGTCCGGCGATGACCGCCTGCAGCACAGAGTTGGGATTGTTGACCATGGCCTGCGTAATGCCCACGATCTGTGCGCCCGATGAACGGAAGGTCGTCGGAGTTGCGAGGTTCTGCTCAGGGAAGTTGAGTGTGGCTGCGGGATCTCCAATGAAGAAGGGGAGGATGTTGATGTTGGGGATATTTGGCGGACCGGACGCGGTTGTTGCTGTTCCCTGAGCGAGGATGGTGGTGCCGTGAGGGATGGAGGCCATGCGAACGACGGTCGCCACCTCGGCGGGATCGGTCGTGACCGGAGCGACGGCCCAGATGCCGGGCTCAATGTGGAGACCGGCGTCGAGGTTGGCATCGGAGATCTGCTGCAGATAGGTGAGGCCGAACATATTGATGTCCGGCTGCAGAAGACCGCGGTTGGGGATGGCCCCGCTGATGGCGGTGAAGGTGATGGAGTCAAGGGTGAGGTTGAGTTCGAGGAAGTGATCCTGCCCAGGTGGTGTGTGGTTGGGCCGCCAGATGGTGTTGAAACCCTTGCCGCCCCATTCTCCGCCCAGAGCTGCCAAGGGGCCGAGGGGGTTGAGGATTGGAAATGGAAAGTGGATGGGGTCCTTTATTGGGGGTAAAGGCCTGAAGACGAAGTCGTCGTTAAGAGCCATGATGCTCTCCTTTTGCGTGGGATTACGCAAAGGCTGGGGAAAGCAGACCCGAGAGAGCTTGAAACAGAGTGCCCGACAATGGTGAAGGTGTGGCCGAGAGGATTATGAGCTGGCCGAGAAGCCGTTGGGGGCCAACGGATCGGGTTAAGTGCCGCTGAGAGTATCACACACAATTCGGAGATGTAAATACGATGATTCGGTGGGTAGCGGGTCAGTTTGGCAACGTCGTGTGTCCGATGTGCCTGCTATTCGGACAAGTGACGGCAAGTGTCTGGATAGCCCGTTTATCGGCCAAGTGGAATGAGCACTTTGGTAAGCATACCCAGACTTCTCGGTACTAAACCGCTGAACTGACCATCGTGCTTTTCCGCGTCAGACGATCTTCTGAACCCATTGACTCCGCCAGGCCGGAGCCTCAAAGGGCTCTGCGAAATACTGCGTTTCGTGCACGACCTTGCCGTTGCGGAATTCCATAATGCTCACTGTGTATGCTGGTCGCCCCTGATAGGTGATGGTGTATTCCGTGATCCAGAGATCACGTTGTCCGAGAATTCGCTTGATGTTGAAACCTGACGGCTTGCCGGGATGATGACTTCGCAAGGCCTGTAAATTGCTTCGCCCGAGGATGCGCTCGCCTGACTGGGGATAGTCACAAATAGCATCGTCATCGTAAATATCGTGCTCCGCGTTTGCATCGCCGGCCGCGGACGCGCGCCAGTGCGAATTCAGGGCCTCACGTATTTGTTCCTCTTGCATCGATTGCTCTGGGGAGTGTTCGGTTTTCATGTTGATCTACCTCGTTGGGATGAAACCAGGAATGCCGGTCTTCACGACTTCGTTGAGTCTCTGTCTCGTCTGAATGCGATTGATTTCGTCTAATGCGTCTTCTGGAAGAGGGGAGATGTTGAAATTTTCTTTCGCGCGAGCTGCAGATTTGGGCGTAGTGAGCAAAGCAGTGCCTCGCTGCACCGCCCACGCCAGCAGCACCTGCGCCGGCGTCCTTCCAACTCGTGTGGCGATTGCTGTAATGACTGGATCTTCAAGCGGCCCCGGCCTGGTTCCGTGGCCCAATGGCGCGAAAGCCAAAAACACAATGCCTTTATCCTTGCAGAATTCCAGAAGCTCCGTCTCCGGCAGATACGGATTTGACTCGACCTGGACCACCGCCGGCTTGATTCTCGCCGATTCGTAGAGGGGCAACAGTCCGTTCAGGGTGATGTCAGACAGTCCGATGGCCCGGCATCTGCCGTGGTCCACAAGACTCTCCATTGCCTTCCAGGTATCGAGCAATGTCACCCCGTGGTCGTAAAGGATGTTGCCGTTTTGATCGCGCGGATCCTGCTCGTCTCCCGGTTGAAACGCAAACGGAGTGTGGATCAGGTAGAGATCCAGATCGTTGATCCTGAGTCTGTCGAGACTCGCCTCGAATGCCGGTTCAACGCGCTCGGGCCGATGATTGGAGTTCCACAACTTCGTGGTGACAAAAATGTCTTCGCGCGCGATTCCCCCAGCGGCAAGTCCTGCCTGCAAAGCCTCGCCTACCTCTCGCTCGTTCCGGTATCGCTCAGCACAATCGAAGTGTCGAAATCCTGCTTCCAGTGCGCTTCTGGTCGCAGTTATCGTCACGGCTGGGTCGGGAATCAGGGTGCCAAACCCGAGCGCAGGCATAGAGCCGCCTCCGTGGTTGAGCGGCATTCTCGTCATGCGAAGCTCAGAAGATTCAGACATAGGATTACCTCGGCATTATTTTGTTTCCTGCGTCACTGCCCGGATTTGAAAATTTGATGCCCCACCCCAGAAAAAGGCGACAACAAAAATGTCAAAGGTGTTCCCAAGGACTTCTCACCGTATACCTGTTTGCCCACTCATGGCGAATTCGTCCTCAGAAACGCGCTTCTCGTCACTTGTGCGAAAAGCCGGCATATCGGACAAGTGGCTTGGGCCCAGGCCAGGTTCGCGCCTCTGTGCAAACTGACCCACTCCCATTCGGTGGAGGGGAGCCGGATTAGTTTTGCTTTTTGGCGCTGGGGGTGAAGTGGCGGAAGAGGAACTCCTGGGCGAGGGCGTTGGCAACGCGACCGCCGCTGGAGAGGAGGGTGCCTTCGAAGACGAGGCCGGGGCCGCGGTTGCTGGGCGGGTAATAGAGGTTGGAGATTGAGGCGGAGACGAGATCGCCGCCGATGCTGGAGATGTTGAACTGGTTGCGGCCATCGTCTCCCTTGCAGACGAAGGGGCTGGCCATGGCGTGCAGGATGCGGGAGCGGATGGTTCCGGTGCCCTGGTAGTAGTAGCGCGGGTCCTGATGCAGGAGGGACGGCAGGATGGCTCCGCCGAACATGATGTCGGTAAAGCCGTCTGCATAACCAGATCCGAAGCGCTCGGCATAGCCCTTTACACCCTCGACATAATTTGGAGTTTCGCCGGCCTGATTGACGCCGGCGAACAGCGCTGTTGCGGCGAAGTTGACGGGATCGATGGTGGTGCGGAGCGCGAGCTTGTACTTGAGCCCGGTGGTGAGCGGAACGGGGTTGGGCGTGTAGACGGTGTAGAAGTTGGGGAAGACGCCGAGGACGCGCTGCTTTTC